>JADKFU010000005.1:1153326-1460268 GCA_016717285.1 Chitinophagaceae bacterium | reverse complement strand
CAGCCAGCTTCAGGTGAAATTCTCTACAATAAAGTAAGCGGCAAGAAAATAAAACTCAATGATCTAAGAAGTCAGATCGGATTTGTTACGCAGGACACTCAGCTTTTTTCAGGTTCCATCCGCGAAAATTTACTTTTTGTAAATCCGTCCGCTACAGATGAAGACATCATGGATGCGTTGCAAAAGGCATCCTGCCAAAATCTGTTGTCACGCGCTCCCAACGGAATTGAAAGCGTAATCGGAGAAGGTGGTGTTAAAGTTTCAGGCGGTGAAAAGCAACGACTTTCCATTGCGCGGGCAATTCTCAGAAAGCCGAAACTCATGGTATTTGATGAAGCAACCTCAGCACTTGATTCCCTTACTGAAGAAGAAATAACAGATACCATCAGGATGGTTTCAAAAAATCAGCAACACATCACGATTATGATTGCGCACCGGTTATCCACCATCATGCATGCCGACAGAATCTATGTTTTAGAACAAGGTCAGATTGTTGAAGAAGGTCAGCATTCTGAACTATTGGCTGAAAAAAGGTTTGTACTATGCAATGTGGCGTCAGCAAATAGGTGAGCGAAAACAATTACTTGCCACTGTTTGATACAGTTGATTCATTTTAATTTCAGCAGACAGTTCCTCTACCCTACTTGCAAATATTTGCAGGAATGGTATATGCAAGTGTCCAATTACCAGTAATAGTTTTACCGTTCTATATTTGACAGTCCTGACAATCACTCCTTATTTTGGGAAGCCAGGCTAAACCGGTCCAGGGCTTTTTAGCAAACCCATGTGCTAAACTTTGAACCCGGAAAAATGAATAAGATTGTACCTTTAAATCGTCACAAATAAAAACGTTATGGGTCAAGTTGCCTCCCGAAGAAAACTTATTGTATCCGATATGGCTGAAACGCTGATTGGAAGCGAAATCATCAAACTTGCCGCGGAGGTAAATGAGAAAATAAAACAGGGTGAGAAAATATTCAATTTCACTATCGGTGATTTTGATCCGAAAGTATTTCCTATTCCGCTGGCGCTTGAAAATGAAATCATCAAATCCTATCAAAATAAACAAACGAATTATCCGCCGGCCAATGGCATGGCAGAGTTGAGAAAGGAAGTAAGTCTCTTTCTGGCCAATGGCGGCATGCATTATTCACCAGACGAAATTCTGATTACAAGTGGCGGAAGGCCGGCGATTTATACTGCCTACACCACTTTGATTCAGCCGGGCGACGGTGTAATTTTTCCTGTTCCTTCCTGGAACAATAATCACTACTGTCATCTTTCCGGTGCACGACCCATCATGATTGAAGCTAAACTGGAGAATAATTTTATGCCTTCGGCTGCTGATATAAAACCGCATATTAAAAATGCAAACCTGATCGCGCTGTGTTCTCCGCAAAACCCTACTGGCACAGCTTTTACAAAAAAAGCGCTGGAAGAAATATGCGACTTGGTGCTGGAGGAAAATGAACGTCGCGGATCAGACCAAAAACCAATTTACCTGCTGTATGATCAGATGTACTGGCAGCTCACCTTTGGTGAAACGGTACATTATGATCCTGTTTCATTGCGCCCTGCGTTGAGAGACTATACCATTTTTATGGATGGAATGTCAAAAGCATTTGCAGCCACAGGTCTTCGTGTCGGCTGGGCATTTGGCCCTGCAGATCTGATCGATAAAATGAAATCTATTGCATCACACATTGGTGCATGGGCTCCAAAACCGGAGCAGGTAGCTACTGCTCATTTCCTGAAGCAGGGTGATGAAATTCAAACGTATATGACGTCCTTCAGGTCACAAATTGATCTTCGGCTGAATGGAATTTATAAAGGCCTTATGGCACTTAAAAATGAAGGACATAAAGTTGATGCAATTGCTCCACAGGCTGCACTTTATCTCACTGTTCAGTTTGATCTTAAAGGAAAACAAAAAGCAGACGGCAAAACTTTATATACTACAGAAGAAATCACTGCTTACCTGTTGAATGAATGTGGAATTGCCCTTGTTCCGTTTTATGCTTTTGGTACTTCTCATGAGTCAACGTGGTACAGACTTTCTGTTGGAACCTGTAAGACAAATGAAATTGAAGAGTCGATTATAAAACTCAGAACAGGACTTCAAAAACTTTCCTGATAAGAACATGCGTTTTTTTTGATCAAAAAATTCTCCGCATTATGAAAGCATTCCAGTTATTTCTATCCCGGCAATTATTGGTTGGAGTTATATTCCTTATCCTTTATTCCTGTAATCATGCTGACGAAACAAACACCACTGAAAATACAGTTGCCGGGCAGCCGGATAACACGGTGATAAAGACGGAAGACAACACCGATACCATTCATAACGCTGCAGTTGTAGTAACCAAAAAAGAAACTGAACTACCAGCCGGTTTTAAATACACTATAATTGAATCCGAAGAAAATACATTCGGATACGATATTTACAAAGATGAAAAACTGATGATACATCAGTCGTCTATACCAGCTCTTCCCGGAAATAAAGGTTTCAACACAAAAGAAATGGCAGCCTCTGTTGCGCATTTAGTGATTGAAAAAATCAACAAAGGTGAAATGCCACCTACAGTTTCTCCAGAAGAATTAAAAACTTTGGGAGTTCAGATCGATCAGTGATATGCAGGGAATCACATTCCTTTTATTCTGCCTTTTTAGATCTGACAATCTTAATTAGGTGTTCTTCTTACTATCCTTTTTTCCTTAAGTAATACATCAGCTATCTTTGGGCGTTCAAAAAAAAATGATGAAAACACCATTTCGCATTTTACTGCTGGTATTCCTATGCAATCTATTGGTTAAATATACAGGCGCCCAACCGGGCTGGTCTTCAAGCACTCCATTAGGACACGGTGCTACGCCCCGCTATAATGCCTGTGCAATGTCAATAGGAACCAAAGGTTATATCGGTACAGGCTTTTTTAATTCGAATTTCTATAGTGATTTTTATGAATACGATGCATCCTTAAACAGTTGGTCTCAAAAATCTACTCTTACCGGCGGGAATCGTTCAGGTGCTACCAGTTTTTCCATTGGATTAAAAGGTTATATCGGATTAGGTTATGATGGACTTAATTACAAAAATGATTTCTGGGAATATGACCAGACATCAAATTCATGGTCGCAAAAGGCAACCTTCACAGGTGATCCAAGGTCGGGAGCAGTAGGTTTTTCAATTGGAACCAAAGGATATATCGGAACAGGCTATACAGGCTCTGTACGTAAAGCTGATTTTTGGGAATATGACCAGGCTTCCAATTCATGGCTTCAAAAAGCCAACTTTGGTGGTGTTGGTAGATCAGCCGCAGCAGGATTTTCAATCGGTACAAAAGGATATTTAGGTACCGGCTATGATGGCGTTGTGAGAAAAAATGATTTCTGGGAATATGATCAGTTAACAAACACCTGGACTCAGAAAGCCAATTTTGCAGGAAGTGCCAGATCGAACTCCGTTTCATTTACAATTGGTTCGAAAGGTTACATCACTACCGGTCTTGATGGTACTTATAAAAATGACCTTTGGGAATATAATCCAATCAGTAATACATGGACTGCGAAAGCAAATTTCGGAGGTGCAGGAAGGTACAATGCTGTTGGATTTTCATTTGGAACGAAAGCTTATGTCGGTACCGGCTTTGATGGCCTCACTGCCCGCTACGATTTCTGGGAATACGATCAGCTAACTAATAGCTGGGTTCAAAAAGCGGTATTCGGCGGATATGCAAGAACAGGCGCCGTTTCTTTTTCCATGAATAACAAGGGATATATGGCCTCAGGATTCGATGGAAATACTTACCTCAATGATTTATGGGAATTCGATCCTTCCAACAACATATGGACGCAGAAGGCGGCCTGTCCGGGTGCCGGCAGAACAGGAGCTGTTGGTTTTGCTATCAATTCAAAGGGATACATGGCAACCGGATTTAACGGAACCTATTTGAATGACTTGTGGGAATATGATCCGATCTCAAATACATGGTTACAGAAAGCAAATTTTGGTGGTGCTGCCAGGCAGGAAGCAATTGCATTTGTAGTGAATGCTAAAGCATATGTAGGGACCGGAACAACCGGATCTTCAAAAAATGATTTCTGGGAATATGATCCGCTTACCAATCAATGGATACAGAAAGCAGTTTTCCCTGGCGGCGTACGGCAGGAAGCCTGTGGATTTTCAGTAAGCTCAAAGGGATATCTCTGCGCCGGTATTGATAATGCAGATGTTTATTATGATGATCTTTGGGAATATGATCCTTCCTTAAACTCCTGGTTGCAACTTGCCGATTTTCCCAATGGAGCCAGAAGAGGCGCAGCTGTTATTTCATTTGACAACAAAGGATACTTGTGTGGTGGTTTTGATCCACTCGGTTTTAATGATAATGATGTTTGGGAATATGATCCTGCATCAACAATATGGACCAGAAGAGCAGACTTTCCGGGTAATGCAAGAAACAGTGCTATCTTTTTTAATACCAATACCGAAAGCTGGCTGGGCTTTGGTGATGATGGAACGATTTCTAAAAATGATCTTTGGAAATTCAAACTGGGTAATTCACTCACGCTTCCCGGTTCCGCCTTTTGCGCCGGTACTTCTTTCAATATTACTTTTGCCTCCAGCAATTATGTTGCAACAGGAAATTTGTACACAGCAGAATTGTCTGATGAATTCGGAACATTTAACTCACCGACTGTGGTTGGCACATTAGCGGGCTCATTATCCGGAAGCATAGCGGTAACTCTTCCTTCCTCATTAACCGGAAGCACAAATTATAAACTACGCGTTATTTGCAATAGCCCTAACCAGATTCTTAGTACCTCCATACCTTTCACTATAAATACTTCCCCGGTTATTATATCGTGTCCGGCGCCTGTTACTTCCTTTACCGCATTTAATTTATGCAGTGCTGTTGTTACTTATAATGCAGCTACGGCTACCGGATTTCCCACACCTTCCATCATTTACTCCAAAAATTCGGGTACTGTATTTCAAACAGGAATCACGAATGTGATTGCAACCGTTTCCAATGCTTGTAATACTGTTAACTGTAACTTTAATGTAACAGTTATCGACAATCAACCACCATCAATTACCTGTCCGGCAACTGTAAATGCAAATGCATCGCCTGGTCAGTGTTCGGCCAATGGTGTAAGTTTAGGATCACCAGTAGTAAGCGATAATTGTGGAGTCGCGGGTTTTACTAATAATGCTCCATCAAGTTTTCCTGTCGGAAATACTGCAGTTACCTGGACGGTGACGGATGTAAACGGAAATACGAACCAATGTGTGCAGACAGTAATTGTGAGCGACAATCAGCTACCTGTAATTACTTGTCCGGCTACCGTTAATGTAAACGCAGCTACAGGCCTTTGTTCTGCCAGTGGTGTAGTGCTCGGCACACCTTCTGTGAGTGATAATTGCGGAATCGCCAATGTCACTAATAATGCACCTTCGGCTTTTCCGGTAGGTAATACAGTTGTTACCTGGTCGGCAATAGATGTAAACTCAAATGCAAAACAATGTGCTCAAACAGTAACTGTAACTGACAATCAAACACCGGTTATCACAGGTTGTCCTGCAAACATCATTTCCCGAAATCACAGTGCAACGTGGATACCACCAGTTGCATCAGACAACTGCGGCATTGCTTCATTCACCAGCAACTACGCTCCCGGGGCAATTTTTCCGAATGGAATCAGCACTGTAACTTATACAGCTACTGATGTGAATGGAAAAATTTCCACCTGCAGTTTCACCGTTAAGACCAATCAAATTCATTATACCATCATTGCATCCGGACCGCTTACCATTTGTAAACCCGGAAGTATAATGTTATCAGCTTTTCCTTCGGGTAATTTTTATCAATGGTTTAAGAATGGGAATCTAATCAGTGGCGCTACGGAAATAAATTATAGTGCTGCAACCGATGGAAGTTATTTTTGTAAGGTTACAGACGATTTTGGTTCTGTCAATTCCAATACCTTGACAGTAAATTCTGTTTCAAAACCTGCAGCAGCCATCACTCCGTCAGAAGCGGTAACTATATGTGAAGGTCAATCTATACTACTAAGTGCCAATACCGGAACAGGTCTCACCTATCAATGGAAAAAAGGAACAGCGAATATCAATGGGGCTACAAACAGTACTTATCAGGTTACGCAACCTGGTGCTTATAAGGTAACTGTAAAGAACAGCACCTCTTGCAGTAAATCATCTGCTGCCACTTCC
Organism: Chitinophagaceae bacterium; assembly: GCA_016717285.1. Lineage (NCBI taxonomy): Bacteria > Pseudomonadati > Bacteroidota > Chitinophagia > Chitinophagales > Chitinophagaceae > Chitinophagaceae bacterium. The sequence continues at coordinate 1,454,033 of JADKFU010000005.1, read as the reverse complement.
GTAAGTGTTTCTTGTAAGGAAGATATTGCTGTGAATGAACAAATCAATATCAAGGTTTTCCCAAATCCCAATGATGGAAATTTCACTGTTTCATACAATACGGCAGGAAATAATACATCGATTATCCAGGTAGCAAATTTATTAGGCCAGGTTGTTTATGAAAAGGTATCAAAAGATAACAATCCCATTTCCTTTAACTTTAACAATGAAGCTGCGGGAATTTATTTTGTCCGGTTGAAATGTGATGACCGAACGGTAGTGAAAAAAATAGAGATTATCCGTTAGCAGGCAACCAGTTTTTTATGTTTTGTTTTTCAGCTTCTTGCATAATTTGGTTGAAATACTTTTTAGTCCGTAAACAAAATAAAATACAACCAACAAATGTCGCACCCTGCTGATCCATTGCTTGCTTCGCGTGTCGTAAACAAAATGCTGGAACAGGATACGTATGGTAAATGGCTGAATCCATCTATTGAAAAAATTTCTGCAGGTTATTGCCTGATGAAAATGAAAGTGAGGCAGGAATTCTTAAACGGTGTGGGCACCGTGCACGGAGGTATCGTGTTTGGTATTGCTGATACGGCATTTGCTTATGCGAGCAATTCGCATAACAGGATTGCTGTTGCTTTGGATGTTTCCATTTCTTATCCGAATGCCGGCCAGTTGCATGATGAATTTACCATTGAAGCTAAAGAGGTTTATCTGGGAGGAAGAACCGCCATTTACCAGGTTATGGTTACCAATCAAAGCAATCAGTTGATCGGGATATTCAATGGCACCGTATTCAGAACACAGAAGAAATATTTTGAAGAGGATGTATGAAATTATGATGCGGTAATCCAACGTAGAGACGCCATGTTGGCATCTCTACTTCAGTTGATTAATCCACCTGTTGCAAATCCATAAAATCAGAAAGGCGCCCGCTCCTATAGATGCATCTACCATCGACCAGAAAAATGGAATTCCACGAAACGGTTCGGCAACCAAAGCCATAACAATGGTAAGTGCTGATGCTATCATACCCCAGATAACTACCCATTGATTTTTTACAGGATCCATCAACGGACCAATAAATGCAAGCGCAATAAGCACGTGGGCGAAACCCAACCAGTCATAGCCGTATAATACCAGTGGATAATTTACACTTGTTTCACTGATGGCAAGATTTACTTTGTCAAACCATGCAACAAGATCTGCAGGCAATTGCGACCTGAACTGCAGTACGAAATTCAATTCAGTTTGCAATGGAAAAGCAGACAACCCACTACCAATCAATCCTAAAATAGTAAGCCACAACAGGAAGCGTATTCTCTTTCGAAGTCCGTTGTTTGCACGATAGTTCATTGGAATTGCATTTTAGTTCGTGAAAAATAAAGAAAAAAAGCGTTGCAACTACGAAATTAAAAACATGATCGCGGGAGTAGAAAAAAAACACTTCTTTTGAGGATTCAATACCGGCGATATGCATGAAGAAAAACATTTTGAAAGTTCGGATGTGGTAAGAGACATTGTGATTGGCATGGCAGATGGACTCACCGTTCCTTTTGCATTGGCTGCCGGTTTGAGCGGAGCAGTTGATTCCAATACTATCGTAATCACAGCAGGCATTGCTGAAATTATTGCCGGATCAATCGCGATGGGGCTTGGTGGATATTTAGCAGGCAAAACAGAATCCGATCATTACGTATCCGAATTGCAACGTGAATATGAAGAGGTGGAGCTTGTTCCCGAAAGAGAGAAACAAGAGATCAGGGAACTGCTGTCAGAATATGGGATTTCTGCATCTACACAGGCACTTGTGGCTGATGAACTTGCAAACAAAAAAGATAAATGGGTTGATTTTATGATGAAGTTCGAACTCGGGTTGACAAAACCCCAGAGCAATCGTGCAAGCAAAAGCGCTTTCAATATTGCAGCTTCTTATGTTGCCGGCGGATTTATTCCATTGAGTGCCTATTTTATTACGTCACATCCTGAGGAAGGATTGCCGATCTCAGCAGGCATTACCCTTATGGCATTGCTCATCTTCGGATATTTTAAGGCGCGTGTTACCGGTCAACCGGTTTGGAAAGGTGCATTGAGTACGGCAGGAATTGGTGCGCTGGCAGCAGCAGCAGCGTTCCTCATTGCAAGATTAATCAGTGAATAATTTTTCTATTGAATGAACTTCCAGTTTATTAAACCTGTCCCGTTTTTCTTTTATTCATGAATTCTTTTCCAATCAAACCGAAAAGAAACAGCAAAATAAGTCCTGATCCTGCCATTGCAATTTTTTCGCCGGTATAATAAGAGGCGGGCTCAAACTTAAATTCTATTGTGTGTTGGCCTGAAGGAATTTTCATTCCTCTCAAAATATAATTGCAGCGAAAATGATCAACAGGTTTGCCATCTATAAATGCGTCCCATCCGGGTTGATAATAAATTTCAGAAAACACAGCCACCTGATCAGTTTTTGAATTGGAGTTGTACACGAGAAAATTCGGTTCGTAAGTCTTTAAGTTAATTTGCGCCGTAGAATCAAACGCAGGTGTAAACCCTGTTAATTGATTCGAAAATCTCTTGTCAACAATTACAGTCTCTGCAGGATTAAAATCATTCAAAGATGCCATTTCCTCATCGGCATTGTCAACCATCTTTACCTTATTCACAAACCACGCATTATCAAGTGCGGCGGTATTGGGCAATACCTGGTCTTTTTCTCCCGATTTAAAAACGATGTACTTTGTATTCAGCATGTCCACCACTTCTTTGTTAAAAGGAAATCCGGATTTCTTTGTGGTGTCATTTTTAGTCAACTGGTTTTCAATAATTTCCTGGTATCTGCGCAGCTTCACTGCACTGTATCCTCCTAATGATTTATGAAAATAAGAAGTGCGTGAATCTGAAGTCGGCGCGCTGGCAAGGTTAAAGACCCTGAAATCCTTTGAGGTTTCTTTTTGAATTAAGTCATCGACCTCTGTCGGGGCAAAATAACTATTGTATTCATTTTTAGAAATGAAGTCACCACTGTCGAGGTAACGTTTGCCAACGGTAAACAAATCAAAAAACACGAGCAGCACGATTCCCGCTGTCAGCACATTTCTCTTCACCCGGTCTTGCATATAAGCCCAGATCAAACCGGCACTCAACAAAATAAAAACCAGTGATCTGATGGAATCGGAACGCAACAATGATTTACGATCTTCAATAATTGCACTCAGCACTTCCTTTTGCAATTGTGCATCATTTGTCCCGCTGAAATTAAACAGTGCGGGGCCCGCAACGGCAAACAAGAGACACAATCCTCCCGTCACATATACGCTGATTTTCAATCTCGAAATAAAGAAAGCCTTATCAAATTCACCATTCAGCATTTTTGAAAGTGTCATGAATCCCATAAATGGAAATGTAAATCCAATCAGCACCAGGATCATTGATACAACACGGAATTTATTATACCCCGGAAAATAATAGAAGAACAAATCGGAAAACCATTCGAAGTTCTTTCCCCAGGCCAGCAATAAAGCAAGAATTGAAGCTGATAAAATCCACCATTTCCATTGCTCCTTCACCACCAGCATTCCCAATAAAAATAAAAGGCAAATGATTGCACCAACATATACAGGACCTGATGTAAATGGCTGATCGCCCCAATAAGTTGGAGCATTGTTAAGATAGCTGGTAACTTGTGCAGGAGGAGCCTGGTATTGCCTGAGTAATTCTCCGAGTTTTGAATCTGCTCCAAGTTTTGAATTAGATGAACCGCCACTGAAATCGGGAATCAAAAGCGTAAATGATTCCATCTTTCCATAACTCCATCCCATTGCATAATCTTTATCTAATCCTCCTGATGATTCCTTGTTAGTTGTTAACTCTGAAGGGCCGCGAATGGTAGATGGCAGATATTCATAGGTTGACCAAAGGATAGAAAGATTAGATAGCACTGCGAACAAAGCGCATACAACAGCAAGTCCGCCTGCAAGCCATAAATTCCTGAAATCCTTTTTACGAATGGCTGCGATTAACTCCACTACGCCATACACTAACATCAGCATCATAAGGTAATACGTAATCTGCAAATGATTGGCGTAGATCTCCAGGGATAATGCAACGGCCGTTACTACGGCGCCCCAGTAAAATCTGCCCTGGCGCAACATCATAATACCCGCAACTCCTAATGGCAAAATGCCGATGGCATGTAACTTCGAAGTGTGTCCCGCTTCCAGCAAAATCATATTATAAGAACCCAAACCATAAGCCAATGCGCCACCAATAGCTAACCATGGACTGACTCCCATTAGAATCAGTAAAATATAAAAACCAAGAAACGCAAACAACAACAACTGGGAAGGATGCGGGAATCCAAGTGCAGCTACCTTTTCAATATATTGAAGAAGGTTGCCTTCATACTTTGCGCCCATTTGAAAGGTTGGCATACCACCGAATTGTGAATTGGTCCACAATGTGGTTTTGCCATTTTGCTGATAGTAATCCGTTAGTTCCTTCGATACACCTTTGAAATGAATAATATCACTCTGCTGAATCATCTTATTGTCTAACACCATAGGCGAAAAGAACAAGAGGTTTACAAACACAAAAACCATTACGGCAACAACATGCGGAATCACCAGTTTAATGATACCGGAACTTTGATTGGCAACAACAACTTTTTTATCACTTGTGATTTTTTCAGCTTCTGCTTTTTCTTTTCTTTTCTCTTTCATGGGATGGAAATAATGAAGTGGGTAAAAATAGCCAAAAACTGTTAAGGAGAAGTACTATTGCTGATGGCCAAAATATTTACATTTGCCCGCTACCATACCATTTCTTATGAACAATGATGATACAATACTCGTGATCGGTGCCTGCGGTCAGATAGGTTCCGAACTGACCATGGCACTGCGAAAAATTTATAAAAATGTGATCGCTGCAGATCTCAAAGAACCAAGTGCAGAAGTGAAAGACTCCGGTTTGTTTTTACGATTAGATGTTTTGAACAAATCAAAATTATATGAAACAGTAAAAACGCACCAGGTAACGCAGATCTATCACCTCGCAGCTATTCTTTCTGCTACCGGTGAAAAAAATCCTGAACTGGCCTGGCGTGTTAACATGAAAGGATTGAGACAAGTGCTTGATGCTTGTGTTGATTTAGGTGTGAAAAAACTATTCTGGCCGAGTACGATCGCAGTTTTTGGTCCAACTACTCCAAGGCAAAATACACCTCAGTGGACAGTGATGGAACCCAACACCATCTATGGCATCAGCAAGCAGGCCGGAGAAAGATGGTGCGATTATTTTTTTCAGAAAAGAAATCTGGATGTTAGAAGCGTACGTTATCCGGGATTGATCAGCTATAAAACACCGGGCGGCGGTGGCACGACAGATTATGCCATTGATATTTATTTTGAAGCGAAAAAAAATAATCATTATACCTGTTTTCTTGCAGAAAAAACCCGCTTACCAATGATGTATATGCCCGATGCTATTCGCGGCACCATTGAACTCATGGAAGCACCGGCAGAAAAAGTAAAGGTCCGCTCCTCTTATAATATTTCAGCGATTTCATTCACTCCGGAAGAGCAAACTGCTTCCATTCAAAAAGTACGACCTGAATTTAAAATTGATTATGCTCCTGACTTCAGGCAGAAAATTGCGGAGAGTTGGCCTGAAAGTATTGATGATTCAGTGGCAAGAAAAGATTGGGGGTGGAAACCTGAGTTTAATTTGGATGGAATGACGAGGGATATGTTAACACATATTGATTAACATCATTATCGTTTTTGTTTATTCCATATCTTTAGAAATAAATATTTTCTATAACGATGCGACTCGCACCTGTTCTTATTCTTTTATTAATGCAATTCCAGGCACAATCTCAAGCTTGGGAATCGCTTGGAATTGGTATTGGTAATCCCGGTAGGGTAATTTGTTCTGCTTATGATTCTACTAATGACCTGCTGTATGTAGGTGGCATGTTCAAATTTGCAGATGGCCAGGAGATGAATAGCATTGCTTGTTTTAATGGAACAAATTGGACTCCTGTCGGAGGTGGTGTATTTAATGGTACTTACCAGGCCATTGTAGAGCAGATGGCTTTTCTAAATGGGATATTGTATGTATCCGGATCATTTAACATGGCTGGAAAAACTAATTGCTTTGGCAGCTTCGCTGCCTGGGATGGATCACACTGGTCATCCATACCATTTATGCCGGGTTTTAAAGTAGTCAGACTTTTTGCTTTTGAAAACAAATTGTTTATTGCCTCTTATCAGGAAGTCACCGGTACTGATAAGAGGACGATTTTTACCTGGGACGGGAACAAATTGGAAAACGCGTCAGCAGGCTTGGGTGATTGGTCTGTCTTTACAAATTATGATCCTATAGATTTCACTATCCGCAATGATCAATTAATGGTAAGTGCTGATTTCGATAGCATGAGTATTGGAAGATGGAATGGCGCATCTTGGATTGCTGAATACAATGGAGCAAATGGCAATCAGCACTACCCGATAATTTCTTATCATGATACTTTATTAGTCGATGACGCAGGTACTTTGAAATTCTTAAAAAACCATCAGCTTATTTCATTAAGTATTTTCGGTACGCCCGGCGGAATGTTTGCTATCCACCACGATACTTTGTTTGTTGCCCAGTCATCAGGCAATATTTACCGCCTCAATGAAAACGGTACATGGATTTTAACCGGTGACGCAAGCGGTAATTATGATTCCTACGTAGATGAAATATCACATTTGCAATCCTGTGATATGGGTTTATTTGTAGGTGGAGCCATGACAACAATTAATGGAAAATATGCAATTGGATTGAGTAAATGGAATGGTGCGCAGTGGGACAGTGTCTCTATGTTCAGCAGCCCTGACGGTGAAGTAAGTACACTTATATACGACTCACTCAACAATTGGTTGTATGCGGGAGGCGATTTCAGGGTTGCTGGAGAAAAAATGGTAAATAATATCGCGAGATGGGATGGTAGTTCATGGCATGATCTGAATGATGGAGTCAGTTCTTCCGTGAAATCATTTGCGCTTATCGATACCACGTTATACGCATTAATGAATTATAATAGCTACAACCTGGGAACCTACCTTGGGAGTCTCGGAAAATGGAATGGCATTTCATGGTCTAAGTGTTCCGATGCTACTTTTCTTCAAGAACAAAAAATTTTCTCTTCTGAAGACACGCTTTATCTCTGTGGAGGAAGCGGTCATGTTAAATTAAATGCAGGCAATTGCATTTGGCCCACAGTTGGAAATTTATTCAATGAGGAAGTGTATGATGTAACTAAATTCAAAGGGCAGCTTTTTGCCGGAGGGAAAGGCAGCATGATTGAGAACGCTAATTTTGCCATCTGGAATGGCAGTGCATGGAGTGTTCCGGCTTACCTTGAAGGATCAATAGTCAGCTTCACACATTTTCATGATTCACTTTTCATCAGCCTGTACAATTCTCATTTCATGAAAAGCGGCGATGGAATAAATTGGATTGAACTCGACTCTACTCACATTGGCACTCTTGACTATTCTGTAACCTCATCCATTTCTCACAATGATCAGCTTATCGCTTCATTAAATAACTACAAGGCATTGCTTACGCTTCAGGACACCGGCTGGGTGGCCTTGCAACCTTACTTCGATGGTACTGTTAATTGTGTTGTTTCTTATGATTCTTTTATGGTAGCCGGAGGTAGCGTTTACAATTTTGCCGGTTACACCTGGCCTCGAAAAGCAATGCTTGATAAACCAAAAGCAGATTTTATTTTTAACGATACTACCGTTTGTGAAGGAATGAGTTCAGTTAAAATCATTAATCGAACTTCCTCTCCGGTGAATTTTTATAAATGGTCGGTTGATCCTGTAACAGCGTCAAGCACAAGCGACCTGAGTTTCTTTGACCCAAAAATTTACTTTGATTCTGCAGGTACTTATGCTGTTACGTTAATTGTTTCCAATATTTTTGGAAAGGATACAGTTACCAAAACAGCTCATGTTTCCATACAACCAAAACCCAACGTGTATATTACCGGCAATCACGAAACTTGTTACGGAGACTCACTGGAATTAACAGTGCATGGCGGGGAAAGTTATTTTTGGGGTGCAAATACTCAAAACATCACCAGTTGGTTTGATTCAGTAATTCAAATCTTTCCTCAATACGGTTATATATTTATTGCTACAGGATATGATAATCTTGGATGTAGTGATACAGGCCAGGTAAAAGTTTATATAAATGACACTGCAAAGTTTACCCTGAATCCCTTTTTAAATCCATTTATTTGCAATGGTGATTCTGTAATGTTGACAGTTCAGGGCAATCCCATCTCTTATAAGTGGCTTCCATCAGAAAGCCTTAATGTTGATACAGGAGCAGTGGCACTTGCCTTCCCATCAGCCACAACAACCTATACTGTTACTTCAATTGATAATGCATCAGGATGCACATATAGCCTTTCAAAAAAAGTGAATGTTGACTTTTACGGACCATTGATTATTTCAGCCAGCGACAGTTTAAAATGTCCGGGCTCTTACGGAATCCTGCATATAGATGGTTATAGTGGCAGTTATGCATATCAGTGGCTTTTTAACGGAACTGAAATTACCGGAGCAAATTCAAGTTACTACTACGCGCTTGATACCGGATTGTATTCCTGCATCATTCATGCTTCGTTATGCACAAAAAATGACACCCTGAATTTTTTTCTGCATTCTGTACCACTTATCAATATGACCATCGAACCATTCTCCGACTATTGCCAGTCAGAACCCAATCAACCTTTACCGGCAGCCACTCCTCCGGGTGGTATTTATTATGTTGATTCTTACTTTAACTATTCAAATGAAGTTGCAATTTCCGATTTAGCAGTGGGCACTCATGTAATCAAATATATTTTACCTGCTGATACGTTTGGATGTGCTCAATACATTACAGATACTTTTGAAATTATTCCTGGTATTGAAGTAACATACGATATGCCATTGGATACCATTTGCATATATCATCCGCCTTTCTTACTAACCGGCGGAATTCCTGAAGGTGGAACATATTCAGGAGATGGTGTTGCCTCCAATATTTTTTATCCTTATGATGCAAATGGCGGAACGACTGTTGTTACGTATTCTTATCAGGATTCAACAGGTTGCACAGGTTACGCGGAGGATACAATAATGGTTTATTTCTGTATAGGAATAGAAAGTGTTCCAAATACAGATGAGTTGACAGTTTACCCAAATCCAACATCGGGACAATTCAGCATCCTGCAGAAATCAAATATTCCTTTCGCTATTGGTATCTATGACCTTAATGGATTGCTTGTTTACCCGAAGCACTTTTTTAATTCACGGGAAAAAGACATCAGTATCGATTGCTCCTATCTTAGCGCCGGATTATATATTCTTTCCGTAGAAAGCGGGAAGTCAAAACATTTTCTGAAGCTATCCATCATGAAATAGCTGATTCAGTCTCTCCTATTTCTAAGGCATCAACATTCCATCTGCATTCTTCACAAAAATAAATTCTTAGTTATCCTGTAACCTTTCGGGGAGTTTCCGTTGTATTTCCAAATACTTATTGCCGGTCTTCAATTGTAACCTTTCATCACCCTTTCCGCTACACTCAAAATCTACACAACATGAAGAAATGTTTTCTATTCATTATCCTTTTGCCTGTTGTCACTTTCAACAGTAATGCACAAACGCCTACCTGGTCTGATGATGTCGCCTCTATCATCTACAATAACTGCAGCACTTGTCACCGCGAAGGTGGCATTGGTCCATTTACATTGATGAGCTATGATGATGCAGTTACCAACGGCTTTGGCATACAGGCTCAGGTGGAATCGAAATTGATGCCACCGTGGAAAGCTGATCCGAGCTACACCCATTTTAAAGACGAAAGATTTCTTTCTGAAACGGATATCAATACCATCAGCAGTTGGGTGGCTAACGGTGTACCATCAGGTGATCTGGCCACTGCTCCTCCTCCACCAGTATTTCAAACCGGTTCGCAATTACCTTCGATTGATCTCGGATTGCAAACACCTTCTTACACTGTTCCGGTAAATGAAGATGCGTACCGCACTTTTGTGATTCATTCTAATTTCACGGAAGACGTTTATCTGAATCAGGTTGAATACCTGCCGGGAAATGGTTCCATTGTGCACCACATCGTCATTTTTTATGATCCAACTAATTTTTCCTGGAACCAGGACCAGGATGATCCTGAACCCGGTTATGAAAGTTATGGTGTAGGACCGATCAATAATGCATCCTACATAATTGGTGCCTGGGCTCCCGGAAGCGGCATCTTCACACTTCCATCCAACATGGGAATTTTGATTCCCGCAGGCGCTGATTTCGGAATTGAATTACATTATGCGCCAGGAAGTCAGGGCCTTACTGATCTTACTACCGTGAATTTAAAGTTCACGCCTATACAACCTGTCATTCGTGAAGTGCATGTCGATGCGATTTTGAATCATTTCGATTACCTCGATGATGGCCCTTTATTCATTCCTGCTAATACCGTCAACACATTTCATGAATCATTTAATTGGGAGTATGGCGACATTTCAGTGGTCTCTATTTTCCCGCACATGCATAAGATCGGGAAATCATTTAAAGTATGGGCGCTCGATGCAAATGCAGACACCACAAGATTTATCAATATTCCCAACTGGAGTTTTCACTGGCAGGGATTTTACAACTATCAAAAGCCGGTGCACATTACCAATAATTCCATTTTGCAGGCAGAAGCCAGTTACGACAATACTGTAAATAATCCGGATAATCCGAGCAACCCACCGCAGGATGTAGAAGCAGGAGAACATACAACAGATGAAATGATGCTTGCCTTTTTCACATGGCTTCCATATGAACCCGGAGATGAAAATATTATTCTCGACAGTTCTCTCGTCAGCAGTGCACCACAGATTGATCCATTACAAACAGAAGTGATCGTGTATCCAAATCCTGTAAGCGATCAATTGCATGTATATGTTGATCTTCCCGAATCGCAGCAACTACAATTTGATTTGTACACTTCGTCAGGTGCATTGGTGAAACAGTGGAAACAATTTGTTTCAGGCAATGATCCGCTTATTGAAAATTCCTTATCAGGAATTGCTCCGGGAATGTATGTGTTAAAACTTACAATGAAAGAGGAAGTGCGGTTTGCAAAAGTGATGAAGCAATAACATTATAAATCAATTAAAATTAAAAGGACGCCTTATAAGAGGCGTCCTTTTAATTTAATTGAATTCACTTTCGGTTTATAATTGAAGGCATCAGTTGAGATACAATTAAAGATGCGAATCCTTTTACATGCTCATCGAATCAGCGTTACATTTCCCTTTCTTGTTTCAGAATTTCCGTCGAGGTAGGTGGCGCTGATCAGGTAAACATAAGTACCCATCTCTTCAGGTACTCCTTTATAGTCCCCTTTCCAGCCTTCAGTAACATCATTTGTGAAAAACAACATTTGTCCCCATCGGTTAAATACTTTACAACTAAAGGTGACGATGTTCGTGTTATACACCAGGAACTGATCATTAAGTCCGTCGCCATTCGGAGTAAAAGCATTCGGAATGCCCAATGTGTTGGGTGCAGAATCTACAAACACGGAGTCTATTGTTTTGCATCCGTTGGAGTCAGTAATTTCTACTACATACCAACCCGAACTAAGCGCTATGGCAGTTGATGAATCCTGCATGGCATCATCGCTCCACGCATAACTGTAAGGCTCTGTTCCTCCATATGGAGTTGCTGTTGCAGTGCCGTCATGCGCCTGGTAAAATGTTTCAGGAGTCGAACTCATTTCCACAGCAATGGCAGGAGGTTCATTAATAGTTACAAAAGTACTGTCAACACAACCGTTTGCATCAGTAATGATCACGGTATAAGTACCCGGTGGAAGACCGGTTGCAGTATCTGTGGTTTGAACAGGAGTTGAATTCCATTGGTATGAATAAGGTGAAAGCCCACTATCGGCTATAGCAAATGCAAAACCATCATCCGCAGTATTGCAAGTGATATCAATACCGATAGCATCAGCCAATACAGGTGGAAAAACATTCACCAAAGTTGTATCCGTTTTATCACAGTTAAAACTAGTGATGGCTGTAACGACATAGACAGCATTGGTGTCCGCCGCAATTACAGTAGTCGGATTAGTAGTGCTTCCGCTTCCACCACTTATCGACCAGTTTACGTTGGTGACAGAACTGGTTGCATTTAAAAATACCAAAGCACCCGGGCAAACAGAGGTATCAGGAGGCGCTGTTATTTCAGGCAACGGATGAACAGTTATCGTCTTGGTTCCATTCGACTCTCCACATTCATTCAATGCAAACACAGAAACTTTTACTACACCTGAAGAATCAAAAACGACGGTAATCTCGCTGTTGGATGTATCAATAATTTCTCCCCACGTAGTTGCCCAGTCATAATAAGTTCCAGAATAAAATGTAACGTGATAATTAATTGTATCGCCTTCACAAACACTTGGAGGTCCGACTATGCCCGTTGCAGGAGTTGTAATTAATGTGACATAAACAGTGTCCGCCCAAGGACCATAACACCCATTATTGTACTCACGAACAGTAAACCAATAGGTTCCCGGCGGAAAATTATTTGGGAAGCCGATTATGATTCCCGCGCCTGGCCAGAAAAATGGCGTACCATTATTTAAATTGGGAGAATGCCACTCGTACTGCGATCCAAAATGATAGGGTGAAAAAAGCAATGTGAGATAATCACCGGCACAGATCAATGTATCATCCGCAGTAAGTATAGGAGGAATGGTATCCTCGTAACCAATCTGCAGATGGACTAATGAACCATAATTCTGACTGCTGGGAATAACATCTGTAGCTACAATTCTCATGTAGTATAATCCGTATCCCGGAGGGCCAAGTATAGGAACCAAACTAAGTAAACCCGGAATAGAAAGGGTAAGTGTAGTGCTTGATGTTGCATTTACAGAACCCAATGTTGCAGTGTTCAATATTGCATAGGTAGATGAACTGAGAATTTGTACCTGGAATTGATTGGTTGGTCCGTAAACGGCTCCCGGCAGCCATGTGTTAATATCAATGTTCAACACAGTATCAACTCCAACATTGTCGGTGATGCAAACCGAAATATCCTCCATATTATTCGTAGTAACGTCGCAGTTATGAATACAGAAGGGTCCCCAAATAGAACCTACTGCAACAGGATTAGTTGATCGTACACGAACGTAATAATTGCAACCGGGCGCTGTGGGAGGAACCAAGCCTGAAACGCTTCCGGGAGGAGAACCCAATGCCGGATCATAAGTATTGGGATCAGGCGAAGAACCCAATAACTGTGGTGCGGCAAAACTTCCACTGGCATCAGATAATTCAGCGATGTAATTATTACTTGCATTAAATACACCTGTCGAATAAAATGGCACATCAATCACACTGTGTGTACAAAGGGTATCAGGTCCATATGTTACGGCTGGCTGCAATGTTGTAATCACATTCGGACAGTCTTGTATCTCGAAGCAGATGCTTGCAGTACCCGTAATTTCCGGAGGCGGTGAAACACGATTGATTCGCACTTCATAACAACCGCCCGGTGGAGCAGTAGACGGAATATAAACGCCAACACCTCCACTGGTTTGGCCAGCAAAAACATTAAATACGCCAAGCACGGACGCACTGGAAAAGTTTCCGGTAGCATTAGACATCTCCACTTCATAGGTGCCATCGCACATTGGTTCTGACAATTCAAAAAAGATAATGAGTACACCTCCCTGACAAACCGGATTCGGACTTACGCTGGTGATGTTAATGGTGACAGGATTATTAACGTCATCGTAAGTTCCTACCGCTTTAATATCATCTACACAAAAAGATACGGATTGAACAGCACCGGAATTATTCACCCATCTGAAAGCAAACCGGATATCAACCTGGTTATTAAAAGCCGGATCAGTTACCACTTCATATTTCCAAAGCGAGGTGTTGTTGTATTGTGGCTGTCCGGTTTGTATCCACGATGATCCTCCATCCAAACTATAGTAAAGCTGCCCATAGTCATTGGCATTTCCTTCACACAAATAAAAAAAGGTAAAGGTTACATCCGTTAAACTAAGCGTACAAAAGCTGGTGCTCATTACTGCCATGCGATCCGATGCAGTTGCCGGATCATAATTACCATTTGCAGCAGTGGCTATATTGTTAGCATCATTGATATGCAAATAGTTACTGAAAGGTGCACCCGTAATCGTCCCGCTGACAGTTTGCGTTTCATCAGGCGTATCCGGATAAAGTCCGTTCCCGTTGAAGGAATTGTTGATGATCCATTGATTAGAACCAGAGTTGCTTCCCAATCCGGACGCACTGTTTAAAGTAAATGCAGCAGCACCGCTATTGAAATCTTCGAAATACAGTGGAATCGTTTGCTGTGCCAAACCATTATTTAACAGCAAAATGAAAACCGGTGCTAATAGAAGTGTAATTTTTTTCAGCATAGGCAGGTTTAAAATTTCAATGCAACAATTCCGGAAACAGATGCTCCATTTTGCCGAGTAAATCTAAACATTTTATTCATTACCACAATCGCAGCAAAAAAACAGAAAGCAGTCAAAAGTCCTTTATCAACAAATAGGTCGGAAATGACAACCGTTTTCCTAAAACAATGCTTTTAAACTATTGTGTATTATTCTTTATCAATCTAAAATCACCGGAACGCAAAACATGAACTCAGAGTTGACTATCCGAAATCTGAATACTCCAGCGCAATTATTTTATTCAACAATAACATTCATTGACTTTATCTGATTCTGGTCCGTTTATTTTTTTCTGCTTAACCACTCTTTGTTACTTTTGTGCGCATGATAAAAAATCAATTATTAAATTTTCTACTGATCAGTGGCATTTGCCTTTATTATCCGTTGCATGCCCAAACAATGGTCAGTCCTGCAGCTAAAATCAGTACATCACTCGCGCCGCAATTGCTGACTGACGAACATTTTCAATTTATAGTCGTCATGGATCAACAGGCCGACGTTAGTGCTGTCAAAGATATTCATGGCAAAGAAGCCAAGGCAAAATTCATCTATGAAAAACTCTCCTCTTTTGCAGGTAGTTCTCAAAATGAATTGCGAAAACAACTGGACCTTAATCAGGTTGATTACCACTCTTACTGGATTGTAAATGCAATACTTGTAAAAGGCGATGCTGAACTGGCATTAAAGCTTGCAACACGAACCGATGTTCAAAAAATACTCGCCAATTCATCTATGTCGGCAGGAAAGCCGGTTGCAGCAAATGCAAATGATACACGCGATGTCATTATTCCATGGGGAATTGACAGCATTCACGCTCCTGCTGTCTGGGCGCTTGGCTACAAGGGCGAAGGGGCCGTAGTTGGTGGAGAGGATACCGGTTATGATTGGGAGCATCCCGCCATCAAAAATCAATACCGCGGTTGGAACGGCACTTCAGTTGATCACAATTATAACTGGCACGATGCTATTCATGCAGTTAATGTAAATAATTACGGCAGCAATCCCTGTGGTATTGATCTATCTGCACCCTGTGATGATTATGGTCATGGTACGCATACTATGGGCACGATGGTGGGTGAAGATGGTGATTTAAAAATTGGTGTCGCGCCAAAAGCAAAGTGGATTGGTGAGCGCAACATGGAACGCGGATGGGGCAACTTGTCCGGCTATCTGGAAAGTTTTGAATGGTTTGTTGCTCCCACGGATCTTGCGAATGAAAATCCTGACCCCACCAAAGCTCCGCATGTAATTAATAATTCATGGTATTGTTCAGTAGAAGAAGGTTGCGACCCGACTAATTTTTCTTTGATGGAAGATGTCGTGAACAATGTGAAAGCTTCCGGAATTGTAGTGGTTGCATCCGCAGGAAATGATGGTCCGTATTGCAACACTATTATGTTTCCACCTGCAGTATTTGAAAGCAGTTTCACAATCGGTGCTGTTGATTTCTTATTTAATGCTGCACCATTCAGCAGCAGAGGCAATACTCAGGTTAATAATATTTTTCTAACAAAACCCAACGTGGCTGCACCCGGTGTGGATGTGCTGTCGTGTATTCCCGGAAATCAGTATGCATTTTTCAGCGGAACAAGTATGGCAGGTCCTCATGTAGCTGGCACGGTTGCGTTGATGATTTCGGCGAATCCTGCACTTGCAGGTGAAGTGGATGAAATAGAAAATATATTACAGGAAACGGCACAACCCGCCACAACATTTGACGGATGTGGGAGTGATCAGTCTACTTCGATTCCAAATAATACTTTTGGATTTGGAATTATTGATGCACTCGCTGCTGTTGAGAAATCACTCCTGGCAACCACAGCATTTTCTTTTGAAGAGCATTCAAACATCAGTGTAATGCAACAAACAACCAACGATATCCTGATACGTCTTACTGGTTTACCTTCCGGTGGCATATTTAAGTTGTATACTTTATGGGGAGAAAAATCTGCTGACCGATTGATACCTGATGGAACAACGATCATTCATCTTTCAGGGTTGCAGGATGGAATCTATGCATACAGTGTTTCAGCGGGGAAAGAGGTTGTGTCAGGCAAAATACTAAAGCATGAATAACAAAAATTGCATTCAGACATAACGTTTACATTCAACCTGGATTTTCCAAAAGCAAATCGTCAACGGCAATCAGCTAATTTTTATCAGATAAAATAATACACATGACTTCAAAAGAAAACAGTCTTAACTGGTTTGAGCTATCAGTTGCAGACATGCCGCGCGCAAAAAAATTCTATGAAACAATCTTTGGAATAGAGATGCAAACGGATAACATGATGGGAATGGAAATGTGCTCATTTCCTAATGAACCGGGCAACGGAAAAGCATCGGGAGCCTTGGTAAAAAGCGACATGCATACACCAAGCGGTGATGGTGCCAAAATTTACCTGAATGGGAATCCTGATCTTGCTGATGCCCTGAGCAAGGTGGAAGCTGCAGGAGGAAAGGTAGTTATGCCTAAAACACAAATTTCGCCCGAAATAGGATACATGGCGTTCTTTGCAGATTCAGAAGGAAATGTGGTAGCACTGCATTCGCAGCAATAACTCCGGTCAAATTGCCACATTTGAACGGATAATAGTTGCCGTTTCCTCTAATTTATCCGCAGCTATTTTCAGCTTGGGTTTGCTGAAATTTAAATCATCAATATGCTGAAGTGGAACAAGATGTATATGCGCATGCGGCACTTCCAATCCGATTACTGCAACGCCAATACGTTTACACGGAACTGATTTTTGCACTGCAACTGCCACCTTTTTTGCAAATAGCATGAGTCCTGATAGCTGATCATCATCAATATCAAAAATATAATCTGTTTCTTTTTTCGGCACTACCAATACGTGGCCTATAACCAATGGAAATACATCTAGAAAAGCGATGTATTCATCATTTTCCGCAACAATGAAAGCTGGTATCTCATGATTGATAATCCGGGTGAAAATGCTGGCCATGGGTTATTAAATTTTCAGAGAGAAATTTCCATGATCTGAAATTTCAATTTGCCGGAAGGCACTTCGATCTCTGTCACCTCTCCCACCGACTTTCCTAAAAACCCCTTTCCGATTGGTGAAGAAACTGAGATTTTACCGGTTTTGAAATCCGCTTCCTTCTCCGAAACCAACATATACAAACTGATTTGCTTTGTCTGCAGGTTTTTCACCTTTACTTTTGAAAGCACCATCACTTTTGAAGTGTCCAACTTTGATGTATCCATGATCCTGGCGTTAGAAAGTGCTTCTTCCAGTTTTGAAATTTTCATCTCCAGCATTCCTTGTGCATCCTTCGCAGCATCATATTCTGCATTTTCCGAAAGGTCTCCCTTTTCGCGAGCCTCCTGAATTTGCTTTGCAATTTCAGCTCGTCCCTTGGTCCGCATATGGATTAACTCCTTTTTAAGTTTTTCCAATCCTTCGGCAGTTAGATAGGTAGTTTCAGCCATTTTCTTCGAGTTGTTGTGATGGTTAAAGAAAAAAGAAACGCTTCCTTTGCCAAGAAGCGTTTCTGTTTTTTTATTAGAAGGGCAAACTTACAAATTCATTCTGATACCGATTGAATGGGTACCATCAAATGGGCTGCTGGTTCTGTAGGAATAATCAATGCCAAGTGTAGCACCATTTTGTTTTAATGGCACTTCAAAGGTAACGCCTCCTGCAAAACCTGTAAGAGCCGTTACTCTATTATCAGGATCTGTAAGGCCACCCTGATAGTTATAACCACCACGAACCATGATCATTTCCTTAAATGCATATTCCAAACCTCCACCGAACTGATCCTGGGTAAATGAATGCGATGTGAAGTTAGCTGCCACAGTAAGTCTGTGATTGGGTTTTCCGGAATCACCAAACTTGAAATCATAGGAACCACCGATATTCAATAAGGATGGTAATTCATATCCTTGTGCCCGTTGTTCGACAGTCATTTCATAATCTCCTTCCGGTGACTGGCCTCTGAAGGAAAGGCCGTCTCCACCATATCTCATAGGAGCTCCAACATTTCTTAAAGCGATACCAAATTTCACTTTTGTTGGGTCCGCCTCAGGACCGGTTACATACTGTATTCCTGCATCAAAGGCAACACCAATGGCATTTACATCTGCGAGTGATTCAGAAATTACACGCACCGCAAATCCACCATAAATACTATTTGAAAACACTTTAGAATAAGCAAGTGCTCCATTAAAAAACTGCGGGCTGAAGGTGCCAAGACCTCCTTCCGGTGAAGCAGTGGTAGTGATCGGAATATCTCCAAAATCAATCGTCATGATACTCAATCCCAATACACCGCCTCCTTTGCCAAGTGTTTGTGCAAAGCCCAGTGCATTGAAAGATATGCCCGTTCCTCCCAGCCAATTGGTATGCGCAAACACCAATTCTGTCTTTCTGGTAAATGCAAGTCCCGCAACATTCATGTTAATGGCTTCAATGCCATGAATACATGCAGTATTGAGTCCGTCCCATCCTGAACTTCTTGCCCACGGATTGATCAGTAATTCTGAGGCACCGGCTTCACCCTGGCGATCTTTATTGCCGGCAAATGCACCAAAAGATACCAGCAGCAAAATCAAAACAAACTTTAGAGATTTAATCATTTCTTCCCGTTTAAAAGTTATTAGTACGAATCAAGGTCAGTTGGGCGCAATACACCAAACCATTTCAGTGTTTTTTCACCTATGCCCGGAGCATTTATATGAATAATGTACACCCCGCTTGCTATTGGAATTTGCGCATCGTTCTTCAGGTCCCAGTCGTATGAAGTTACAGAAGCATCATCGCGATTTATCTGCCGTATTCTTGTTCCATCCAGAGCGAAAATGGTGATTGTACATTTCTGCGGCAGGTTCGTTATTTTAACCCTGTTATCAATCTGGCTCACCTCGTAAGTGGAATATGCATAGTATGGATTCGGAACAATGCTGATCGTATCAAGCGCATTTATCGCCGTTGGCAAATCACCTGTTTTCGCTGCAATATTATTAGTATTGAAAGTGTACCTCGGCATACCATTATTCTGTACATCGTCAGTAAAGTACACTTTATAAGGTTTGCTCACCCTGAATTTAAGAGTGGTAGTTGTAGGAATCAGCCCATCTGCCAAACTCTTGAATTGATACCCGATATTCAATAAAGGCATTGAAACCCAACAAACTTTTTTATACACGTTGCGCTTGTCAAGACTTGTACCTGACTGCAGATATTGCTGGAAAGATTTACAACTGTCATACTTCTCACGCGTAACATAGATGTAATGTTTCCCGCCTACCCAAACTTCATTGAAGGTCGGAGAAGTAATATCAGATGTGGGATTCCAGATCATATCTCTTCCATTCTGGCCAGAAAGCCAGGAATCTTCACCAAAGAAAATATTGAGACGTTCTCCGGTTTCCGGATTGATGGCATATCCCGGGAACCATGACCTGCCCTTATCAGTTGCAATCTCGTTTCCATCCTTATCTTTTGAGGGTGCGTCGCGAATATCGAATTTAGCGGCATCACCCTGACTAAGTTGTTCATCTGTTTCCAATTCCACCACCACACATTGTGACCATTTCGATTTATCGTTTGTGAAAACAATGTCAACACTTACAAGACTATCCAATTGATTCAAGGTGGAGTAGTGTGATGCATCGGTCCAAGCCGGTCCTATAGTTTTTTCATCCGTAGCAACTCCGTAAGCTGTCCATGTGCGATTGATCATCTTTTCATAAAATTCACCATCATCGCGGCCAAGATAATCACCAAACGGACTTGCATCAGGTGCATAAGTTCCGGAACGAATCCAATTACCTACACCATCGCCTTCCTGGTCAGGTAGTCCACCAAGCCAGGTCGCCTGCGGATCTTCATAACTAATAGTGGCTGAAAGTAATCCGTTGTTATTTTCCAGTTGTGTCGCTACCGGACCTCCGGGGTTTCTTGCCGTCCTTACAAATACAGAAAGTCCCCAATCAGAAATTACCTGTTCATTTTCAGCATCAATTGTAAAATCACTCGGCACCACCTCTCCTGTTGAAAGGTTAGTCAATGTCCATTTGGTGGAGGTTCCATTCAGGATTCCGGTTGTTCCTGCTGTATCAACCAACGAAAGCTGAAAATCAGCAGATGGTACAACTTTAGGATTAATAACTTTTACGTTAACAGGTCCGGAGGCTCCTACATAAACCTGATGATATGTTTGATTAGTAGAACTGTTCAAAATTTCAGTAACACTTTCTGAAGTGATATCGGTAACAAAAATGCCATTACCTGTTCCTTCCTGTCGTTTCAGTTCCGGTCCATCGCCATACGATGAATTCAATACCAGCCCACTTCCTTCCGGTGTGGTAATGTGTGGTATAGCAGAGTAAATCTTAATGTTTTTCCGGCCGGCAAGGTAAGGTTGCAACTGTTCTTTGGTTGAAATGTTTACCACATTTCCCTCATCGTCAAAAACAGTATCCGCAACCTGGTAATAATTGTGAGCATACGAAACCATACTGAAATAGTAGGTCTTATGATTAATCAACCGTTTATCCCCGGTAGCAAATGCATCGTTCAGAATTTGAAAAGTATGTTGAATTCCAATGTCTGCTCCATCAACCTTTAATGTAGGAACGTTTGCATTATCAGGATTTCCAACATCAAGGCTTGGATCGTAAACTACATTAACAATCTTGGAAATACCATCCTTCACATCGCATTGAAAGATCAACCTTGATTTTGCCGGATCATCATAATCCTGTGCACTCACATTGCCATCTACCAGTTGATATATCTGGTATCCCTGAAAAGTGAAAAACGTATCAGCTGTTCCAAGTGCTGTAATTCTTGAATCAACTTCCTTGAAAGTCTCTATTGACTTCGTTCCGCTCAGTGCCAGAATTAACTCCTTATCCAGTTCTGTGATGGAGACATCCGGTGCCGGAGGACCATCGGTTAGACGGAAACATGCGTCAAATAATGCCTGTGCTTTTTCATCTGCCTGTTTCAGCAATTTAAAAGAAGGACAAGGGTAAGTACCTATCGGAGGCTGCACCCAAACAATGCCCACGACAATATCATTTTTCGCACCGGGCTCAAGGCGGAACGGTCCGGAAGATTGAATAATCCGCCGATCAGCAGACTGATTATTCTCTGTACATTCTGACCAACCTGTAGCATCAGAAGGATCACCGGGAAATACATACTTGGTAGGAACAGAACCTCCATAAGCATCTCCACCATCTGTAAAAGGTGTTCCATCTTTCCAGGTACCGGAAAGATAACCGTAGTAATCACTTGCATTTTCAGGATTGCCTAACTGAGTGAAGTCATTGTTATAATAAAGAAAAGAAGAAAGTCCCAACTCAATTCCATCTTCATCCAAAGGTCCCTGGAAGTAATCTATTCCCAGGAATGGTGGTTGATCACCGTAATCCAGAACACATTGGGATCCTCCATCAACAGAACTGCTGTTGTAAACAATACCCATCCCTGTTTCCAGGTCACAAGCGATATAATCATCAAATGCACATCCCAAATCGGGATCAATCCACTGACCCATAAACACACTGTCAATCGGTGATGTGGCCTTATTGAGCAAACGATATTTATAGAAAGTCATATCGTTCACTTCATCGTTGGTTTTAAATGCAAATGCGAGTGCCTGCACTTCCATACCAATAGCAGTTGCACCTGTTTCAGAATGGATATTTCCTTTATCATTGTAAACCCACCAGATCATTTGATCTGCATAAGTCACTTTGTCTTTTCCACATATAGGGGCATCATCAATAATTGGATAATCACCACCTGTTGGATCATAATAACCGTTTGCATCAACATCCTGGAAAGGCGCCATATTTCTGTTGCCAACCAGCGCATTGTTCGGATTTCCATAGCCCGGCCAATCAATAAGATTCTGAGGAATAAGATTGAAGGGAATATTGCTACCGTATGTTTCATACATCGAGATCAGGGAATCAATTTCTTCAGCATAACACTGGAAATGCTTGTCCCATGCTTTACATGTTGTGGCATCAATAGAAGCGAGTTCATCCAAAGGACCGGGAAAGAAATCATTTCCCGTCTGACGATAGGTTTGCGCAGCCACTTTCAATTGGCCGGTTTCATCAATTCCGCCAATCCATATTGCCCCTGCAAATAAGGAACTTGCATTTTCCGGAGCACCCTCCAGGCTTTTAGGAACTTCATATTTTGCATCGTTATTCAGATCCCACCACATATCGCCACCATTTTGCAGGCGGGCTCTTATGTTATTGATATTGAGATCGACAGCAGATGATGCGGGCACGCAATCTGCCGCGAGCTTTTGTGAGAATCCCAGTTTGCCGGGATTCAGACCTGCTATTTCGCGGGCTGAAACAACACTGCTAATAAACAGCACTGTCATGGCCAGTATCCATAGTTTTTTCATCGGTATCATGGTTTATATCTTAAGTAACTGCGTTAGAAATTGAATTGAAGCCCTAAGTGAATCCTTCGTGGCTGACTGTAATTATTTGGGTTATTAATTTTCAATCCATACAGGTATTCATAACTTTCCGGATCGAGTTGCGTTTGAAGCGCCTGCTGGCCTGTTGCAGAATCAATATAACCATCATCATCCGGATTGCCGGTGTAGGAGTATACCGAAACAATATTCGCTGTATTCAACAAATTCTGAACGAGCAGGTAAACATTGAAGTAATAAGCCTTGTCATCATTGCCGATTTTGAAGTCTTTATCAATCTTGGCATCCAGTTTTATTGACCAGGGTAATCGTGAACCATTCACACTACCCGTAATTGATGAGCTTGTTTGCACACCAAACACCGCATCAGGTGTAGGTGTTGACTGACGAGTATAAGGTGTTCCTGAACCTGCACGGAAAATAAAGTTAAGGCCTGTATTCGCAAGCAATGCAGTACTGTTTTTCCCAACTACAGGTCCATTGTAACTTCTTCCTTCACCATATCTGTAATCCACTGATGCTGTAAACGCATGTCGTTGATCATAGCTGAATGGAATGAGTGAACGAAGGTTTGGTTGGCCTGACCCAACAAGATTAAGTCCCGAAGTAATATCTGATCCTGTACCATCAGCAAACTGTAAAGTATAATTTGCATCAAGCTTGATATTTTTTATCCTTCTCAATTCGTACGTTACCTGCAATGATTTAACAGTTCCAAAATCCGTATTTCCGAAAGTTCTGTATTCAACCGGATAGGCGAACCCAACCTTTTGAACCTGAATCATATCCTTTAATTCCCGATAGGTACCTGAAATGGTGATTGCTGAAATAGCTCCCAGGGCCTGCTTGAAACCAACCTGATAATCAATAGTTCTTTCAGGTTTCAGCGCAGGGTTAGCCATCACATTGTCGGTATTCAACTGAGAGAGATAATAGTACTGAAAAGCATTGGCAATAAGTGCATTGCCGGAAGGCGTTTGAGCCGTAGCTCCCTGAGGCCTTTGAGATAAAACATCATAATGCGCAAAAAACAATGCCTCATCTGATATAGGGAAAGAAAAAGCGATACGTGGCATTACCGTGAATTGCGGAGTATAATCTTCGAAGGACTCTGAAGTAAGTACTAAATTATCAACGTCGGTACTCACAAGATAAGGGGTAATTCCACCTGTAGTTGAAGCCTTGGCAATAACACCAGGATCATTTATTTGTGTACCATCAGCATTATACCAGGTATCACCATCGCGGTAACCAACAATTTGTGAAGGATTCGCGAGATCATTAACGTACACTGCATAATCGTCGCCAATGGAAGCCGGATGATTTCCGAATTCGGTAACTTCAGCAGCAGAGCGTATCGGATATAGAGAATACTTATCTTTCAGCACTTGCTGATTGGCATCAAACCTGTCAACCCTGATACCGACATTAAAAATAAGATCGCGGAAGTTGAACTTGTCCTGCAGGTATGCTGAAGAATAAATGGGTCTGAAAGCAGGAGAAAGGCGTGCGTAATTTCCATTTTCATCTTTCTGATTAAAGAAATCATCGACACTGGGGTTACTGGTCAGCTTGTTTCCAAGGTAATCATAGCCTGTAGTGTACACGAGGTAATTTCCGTTATTCAACAATTCATCAGGACTGAACATTCCAAGATTAAGCTGACTCGGATCCAATGCATCGATATCAATATAATCAAGACCTGATACATCTAATCCAAGTGCTTCTCTCAATGATTTGTCAAAAAAGGACTGATCATCACCAACAAATAACCTGTTGTAATTAACAGTATCAAGGAAAACGCCGAAGTCATCATAAACAGGCAACGGGTTTTTAGTATCAAGAGTGGCAATATGCTGATTGGTTAACTGACGGGCCAAACCCCACAATCCAAGTGGTGAAACAGAATAATTTCTGTCTACCCGTTGTTCATATTCAAAACCAAATTCTAATGCATGACGGCCATTATCTCCTTTTTTCACATTTACAATATCAACAGAAGCATTCAGCGAAAGCCGTAATTGATCCTGATCTCTGGTACCATAACCACCAATGGGATAACCTGTATTTAGGAACATGGAATAGATCGTAAGGGTACTGGTCGGTAATATTCCATTAAGTAAGCCACCACCATTTAATATATCGGTTAAGCTGTTATAATTGCCATCAGGATTATCACCTACAAGATCATAGTACTGAGAAGTGTAATTACTCAATAAGGGTTGCTGCGTTCCCGGTGTAAAATTCACCAGCGTATCCTCGTAGCCAGCCAGCAATGATCCGTAAAGTCCTGAAACGGAATCTGTGCCTAATGTATAAATGGGCTGACGCAACGTTTCAAATTTTCCCACGTAACCATACGAAAATGCATCAAATCCAAGCGTCTTATCTTCATACTTTCTGGTGAACTTGCTGTAATCAGCCTGAATAGAGTAATACGCATTTTGAAAAATGGAAGCTGACTTATTCTCTCCATAACCACCTGACGCAAAACGTTGGGTAAACCTTACATATCCTCTATAAGTATTATCTTTTATAAAGGTATTTCCTTCCTGTGCGTTAACCAGTGAACGTGTATAGGTAAAACTGTAATAGTCCGAAAGATTGAAGTCGCCGCCAACAGTAAGCGTCACAAGTTTACTCAACTGAAAATCCAGCTTACCTGAAAACCGGTAATTATTATCAGCAACATTCTGTTTATACTTAATCGATTCAATATCATCTGAAGTCAGAAATGAAGAGGAAGGAACAAATCCGCTGGCAGTGGGTGAGGGTGTCAAGGGATTCGCCTGCAGATCAGCAAGCACATCATCCTTAACTTTATACATTCCCACCGCTGAAGGATCGGAATCTTTATTGTGTTCATATTCACCCGTAATGAAAAATCCGATTTTGGTGTTAGATGAATCAGTCCCCTTATTCTTAGTAAATAATGGTCCTGACAAATTAAAATTGAGGAGGTTGTATCCGTAACCATCAAGCAATTCAGAAGTTACTACTTCCACCCCTCCGGAATATGACTGTGAAGGGCCGCGTGTTGTAATGTTGATGATACCACCTGTTGCATCGCCATAACGTGCAGGAATACCACCAGTCAAAACTGTAAGTTGTTCAATAGCACTTGCGGGAAGATTAACGGATCCGCCACTTCTTACTGCAATTCCGTCAATATAATATTTGGTAGAGTAATCACGTGCACCACCAATATTAAGAGCATCTTCATCATCCCGTTGAAATACGCCGGCAGTGAGGGATGCATAATTACGGGTATCACGCGTTGCGATATTGGCAATCTCATCTTTGGTAATGGTACTTCCCGTTGTTGTTTTATCAGGCTCTACCAGTTTTTGTGTTGAAACCACGATATCAGGAAGCGTTTCAACACTTGATTCCATTGGTATATCCTGAAAGGTGATCTTATCAGAATTAACGATCACCCCTGTAAATACTTTCGGACGATAGCCAAGGTAAGACACCTTTATATCATACGTACCCGGATTCACAGGTTTAATCGTATAACGACCATTGTCATCCGTTTCTCCAAAAGCCTTTTGCGATCCGTTTAATTCCAGAACGATGTTGGCAAACGGAATTCCTTCTTTTGTTACCTGATCAAAGACTTTCCCCTGTAGTTCACCCGTTTGAGCAAAAATAGTGGTGCTATAAAGTAAAGTCAATACGACGAACGCGTAGATTTTTTTCATGCCGTAAGATTCAAATTAAAAGTTTGGTTCTCAGTGTCAATTCGACAAATATAGTTTTAAAATCAAAATCCGGAATAAAAGTATAACGAATTCTTAACGAAGTATTCATCATTACTATTTGTGACACATGTTTGACATTAACCAAGAGAGGCAATTTTTTTAAGTAACACATCAGCAATTTTCTTTTTCGCTTCATAACTTTTTCCGGCGATGTGCGGAGTGATAATCACTTTTCCTGTATTGAGTAATTCCCTTAGAACGCGTCGCTCTTCTGTAGTGTGTGTTTCAAACTTTTCGTTGTCATATACATCAAGTGCAGCACCCATCATTTTGCTTTCTTTAATTTGATTCAACAGCGCTTCATGTAACACCAACCTGCCGCGTGATGTGTTGATAAAAAAAATCTTCTTCCTGAATTGTTGCAGAAAATGGCGATCAACAAGCCAAAGCGATTCTTGTGTAAGTGGTATATGCAAGCTGACAATTTCTGCTTCTTCAAAAAGCTGTTCCATACTTGCTTCTTCTGCAAATTTATCTGCATAATTTTTAAGGTACTTATCGTATGCAAGCACTCGCATGCTGAATGGGTGCAACTTTCTTGCAAAAGCTTTTCCTGTATTACCATATCCAATAATCCCTATCGTTCTGCCTTCAAGTTCCTGAACACGGTTTTCTTCGACCAGCCACTTTAATTGTTGCACTTCATCATTCGACCTTATTAAGTTATGATAAAATGCCAAAAGAAACGCCATCGCGTGCTCTCCTACTGAATTCGCGTTTCCCTCAGGTGAATTAATGCAGGTAATATTCAGTGCGCGGGCTGTTTCGATGTCAATATTTTCCATCCCCGAACCTGCTCTTGCCACAAATTTTAAATTTGATGCGGACTCGAGTAACTGCTTATTTACAATAATACGTGTAGCAACAATCAACCCTTCATATTCATGAATCTGCTGTTGTACTTCAGATTCTGAAATGCCAGGAAGGTAAGTGCACAGATAGCCAAGCGAAGTAAGACCTGCCATCAATGATTCATCCGACGATTCTGTAACCAGTATTTTTTTTGTTGACACCACAGCAACAGGCTTTTTAATCATTTACCAATTAAATGATTGTTTATCCACAAGTTTCTTAGAGATGAAAAAAATCACTTTATCGTTGCAATACGGTTAGCTAATACAATCCAGTCTGCTACGGATAGCTGTTCTGCCCGCTTATCAAAAACAGGATCTTTAGTAAATGGAACATGGCTGATCATATGTTGCAAACTGTTCCGCAAGGTTTTTCTTCTTTGTCCGAAACCGGATTTAACAAGTTTTCGGAATTGTTCTTCATTATAAATAGCTGGCGCATGATCCTTTTTAATCAGCCTGATAACGCCTGAAGTTACTTTGGGTGGTGGTGTGAAACAATTTGGTGCAACATCAAAAAGATAACTCACAGAATAAAATGCCTGCATCAGCACACTTAGTATTCCATATTCTTTATTACCGCTGTCAGCAACAATTCTTTTTGCCACTTCCTTCTGAAACATTCCCAACACCTGCTGCACCCTTTCTTTATTTTCGAAGACCCTGAATAATATCTGTGAAGATATATTGTATGGAAAATTTCCAATGATATTTATCTGATTACTTCCGGCTTTTGTCAAATCAAACGTGAGAATATCTTCATTGATAAATTTTGCCTGCCACAATGGAAATTGCTTACTCAGCACCGGTATCATGCGCTGATCAAGTTCAACTCCTAGATAGTTGATATCATTTACAGCATACAGATATTTGGTAAGCACACCTTGCCCCGGGCCTACTTCCAGTACTACCTCTTGTGAACCATGATCTAAAAAGGTATGTACAATGTTCCGGGCTACGTCCTCATCTTTCAGAAAATGCTGACCCAATGATTTTTTAGCGTATACCATTAACCGTTTTCACTTTTAAGTGAGGTAAAGCAACGTCAATTTTGTTTAGTTTTGCCAACTCTTGCATATTTCATTATTAAAATCAACAGATGCAAATTTCCCTGATTAATAAAGTTGGCAGAAATAACCACCTTATTTTTATTGCTGATAAAAACACCGATTGGAAAAAGGTAACCTACCTCGAAGATGACATTGACCTCATAAAAAGCCAACTAAAAAAAGATATTAAGCAGATTATTATACCAACTGCTTCCAATGTTTATATGATAATTGTTGCTGAAGAGAAATCATCTCCGGCTCAAACTGCTGAAGCACTTCGAAAAGCCGGTCATAAATTACTTGGAACAATTAATAAACATAAATTAAGCGAGGTCACAATAGTAACCATTTCTGAAATCCGGAAAGCGGCACTTCCATTTGCGGAGGGAATGTCGATGGGCAACTATCAATTTCTTGAATACAAGAAGGAAGCTGACAAAGAAAAAAATGCGCTTTCAAAGATCAATATATATGACAACAGCATTTCCAAATCTGACACAGAAATGCTGCAGACCATAATTGAAGGAATTTACCTTGTTCGTGACCTTGTTAATATGCCGGTGAATTATCTGAATGCCACCGATCTTGCAAACGCCATTGAAAAAACCGGAAAATCCGCAGGCTTCAAGACGGAAATATTTAATAAGGCAAAAATTGTTGCCTTAAAAATGGGAGGATTGCTGGCGGTAAATCTTGGCAGTGTTGATCCGCCAACTTTTACCATCATGGAATACAAGCCAAAGAATGCTGTCAACAAAAAGCCCATTGTGCTGATTGGAAAAGGAGTTGTTTACGATACCGGCGGATTGAGTTTAAAGCCTACCGGGAATTCGATGGATTATATGAAGTGTGATATGGCTGGCGCTGCCACGATGCTGGGCACCATGTATTGTGCAGCAAAATCAAAATTACCATTGCACATTATCGGATTGATTCCTGCTACAGATAACCGCCCCGGTTTTAATGCATTTGCGCCCGGCGATGTAATCACCATGCACAATGGAATGACAGTGGAAATGCTCAATTCAGACGCTGAAGGCAGAATGATTCTGGGTGATGCACTCAGTTTTGCAAGACAATATAAACCGGAGCTTGTTATAGATGCGGCCACACTTACAGGCGCTGCCCATCGCGCAGTGGGCGACCACGCAATTGTATATATGGGTACAGCTGCGGATGATGTTAAGTTACAAATGGAATCCTCTGGCCTGGAAGTTTATGAAAGACTGATTGAATTTCCTCTCTGGGAAGAATATGGTGAAATGCTCAAGAGTGATATTGCTGATATCAAAAATGTAGGTGGTGCACTGGCAGGTGCCATCACCGCAGGCAAATTTCTTGAAAGATTCACTGATTATCCATGGATACATTTGGATATAGCTGGTGTCGCTTATTTCAACGCGTCAATGGGTTATAAAGGGAAAAACGGTTCTGCATTCGGCTTAAGATTACTCTTTAATTTTCTTCAAAAACGAGCTACACATGAGTGAAGGTAAGCGGTACCTGATTGGCATCAGTCAGGGCGATATGAATGGTATTGGACTTGAAGTAATAATTAAGACTTTCCTCGATGCCAGAATGATGGAACGTTGTACCCCTATTTTATATGGCTCTTCCAAAGCTGTTTCCTTTCACAGAAAGGTTCTTAATCTCGGTCAGTTCAATTTTGCACAATCCCGGACTATTGACAAGATTCAATGGAACACTTTTAATATCATTAATTGCTGGGAAGAAGATCCGCCCATTCAACCGGGGCAAAATAATGAGACAGGTGGTAAATACGCATTGCTTTCCCTGCAGGCTGCGGTTAATGATTTGAAAGCGGGAAGAATTGATGCATTGGTAACCGCTCCGGTAAATAAGAAGAATATTCACAGTGAGGCTTTTCCATTTAATGGACAGACCAGTTACCTGGCAGAACAAGCAGGCGTAACAGATCACCTTATGCTATTGTGCAGCGGTAACTTACGTGTTGGATTGGTGAGTGAACATATACCTGTTTCAGAAGTTTCACAACATATTAAGAAGGATGCAATTGTAAAAAAGCTCGAGATACTCAAGCATTCGCTTGTCACTGATTTTGGAATAGATAAACCGAAAATTGCTGTGCTGGGTTTAAATCCACATGCCGGTGATGAAGGATTAATTGGCAATGAAGAGCTAAGTGAAATAAAACCTGCGATTGCTGAAGCTAAAAGCAAAAATATATTTGCTATGGGACCCTACCCTGCTGACGGATTCTTCGGCTCCGGCAACCACACAAAGTTTGATGCGGTTCTCGCTATGTACCACGATCAGGGATTGGTACCGTTTAAAACCCTTTGTTTTGAGAGCGGTGTAAATTTTACCGCAGGACTTCCTTTTGTAAGAACCTCCCCTGATCATGGAACGGGTTTCGACATAGCTGGAAAAAATATTGCGATGGAAGATTCTTTTCGTGAATCAGTATATCTCGCCCTCGATATACTTCGAAAAAGAGATCTGAATAAAGAGCTTACTTCGAATCCATTAAAAAAAGTGGAACTCAAGAAAGAACTGCATTAAAAATTGCATTGGAATTAAAAATCCAGGGTTTGCAGGCAAGTTCAAATCTGTCCTTCGGTACCAAAAGCCCATTTAAGAAATTGAGGCATTGCCTTAGCCCAGGTTTTCTGATTATGGTGCCCTCCTTTGATTTCCACATAGTCAATATCCTTGAATGGCCGATAGCCTTTATTGGTAAGTTCTACGATTAAATCAATAGTATCATCTATTGAATCAATGATTCCATTATTGTTTCGGTCAGCCCGTTCATCCAGTGTTCCGGCCTCAAACCAGAATTTCAAATCAGGCTTGAATTCCCCTTCAGCAACTTGTGCATGTGCAATTCGATCACGGTCATCAAGGTAACCACCCGAATAGGACTTACTCCTCCACCAGAAAGATCCTGAAAAAGCGCCGATCTTTTTAAAAATATCAGGATGATTCCAACCAATATCAAAAGCCGAAAGCCCTCCTAGTGAATATCCTGCAATAGCATTGTCAGTATGAAGTGGATCTACCTTGAATGAACCTGCAATCAGTGGCAATAATTCTTCAATAAGAAAAGTGGTGTACAGAGCCGCTTTGCTACCTCTTTTCCGGTAATCTGCCTGCGCGGCAATT
Organism: Chitinophagaceae bacterium; assembly: GCA_016717285.1. NCBI lineage: Bacteria > Pseudomonadati > Bacteroidota > Chitinophagia > Chitinophagales > Chitinophagaceae > Chitinophagaceae bacterium. Next base: position 1,422,248 of record JADKFU010000005.1, on the reverse strand, counting down.
CCATATTCCTGCATCCTGTCGCCGGCATGAATTCCCAACACTATTATATCCCGTATTTCATTGGCACGGGTTAATCGGGTAAGCGTACTTCTTAATCTGACCGCATCACTGTCCTGCCCATCATTTAAAACCAGAATGGGATACCTTCTTCGTGATGAATAGTAGGATGGAGGAATAAAGACATCTACTACCACCTGTCTTTTTAAAAGCGGAGAATAAATATCAGGCAAGCGTTCTACACGATAGGGAGAGAAGATATTTTTTCCTTTTAGCAGCACAACTTCAATTTCAGCGCAAGTATAAAGATTCTTTTAAGGAAAACGGCGGTTCGATTTCCACATTGGGTTAAACAGACGCATGATATTTATCATACCGGACATGATTAAAAGCCTGAAAAGGTCTCATTGGACTTCATTATTATATTCCACCTCAATTACTTACTTTTGCCGTCCATCTTTTAAAATAAGGAGGAAATAGATGGATCCGCTCAGGCAATATGAGATCGCTTTTGTAGGGTTAAAGGAAGGAATTAACACATTTAACTTCCCGATAGGAGCTGATTTTTTTTCGCTTTTTGAAGATTCGCTTGTAAAGGAAGGGAAGCTAGAGGTGAACCTTGAATTTGATAAGGAGCTTTCGTTTTTCCTGTTAAAATTCATGATTAGTGGTTGGGTAAATCTACCGTGCGACCGGTGCTCAGCATTGCTGAAGTTTCCGATAGATGAAGATTACAACATCGTAGTGAAGTTCGATCATCATTCCGATGCTGAAAAAGACGATTCAATGGCGGATATTGTTTACATCAGCCGGTCGGAATCGCACCTGGATGTTTCGCAGTTGATCTACGAATTTATCAACCTCAGCATCCCATTGAACAGAGTAAATTGCGACAATTTAAAAGATGAAAAACCCTGTAACCAGGACATACTTAAAAGACTCATCCCACAAAAAGTAAAAAAGCACCCTGTTAAGGACCCACGGTGGGATAATTTATCAAAAATTAAATTCAACTAAACATGCCAAATCCGAAACGACGCCATTCGAGTACACGCAGAGACAAACGCAGAACCCACGATAAGGCTGAACTTCCTACCATCAGCGTTGATCCAACTACGGGTGCGCACCATCCACGTCACCGCGCCCACTATTATGAAGGCGAGCTCTTCTACAAAGGAAAAAAGATTCTTTCCAAAGGTGAATAAAGGATTTATCGGTAGTCCGATTCGTCAACTAGTTGTTGCCAGGCAAAGGGTAATAATTGGACAGGTTGACCATTGATAATAAAGCTCAGCTACAGCAGATGAAAATAGGAATAGATGCAATGGGAGGTGATTACGCGCCACTCGAATGTATCAAAGGTGCTTTACGTGCGGGTACAGAACTTGGAAGCAGTGTTGAACTGGTACTTTTTGGTGATGAGCCTGTGCTGAAGGGTATTATTTCACAGGAAGGTGGTTCCTCTGAAATGCTCACCATCGTCCATACGCCGGAAGTAATCGGCATGGCTGAGTCTCCTACAAGGGCGCTGACACAAAAACCAAATTCAAGTATCGCGGTTGGATTTCAGTACCTGAAAGAAGGGAAAATCGACGCATTTGCGAGTGCAGGTAACACCGGAGCGATGTTAGTAGGTGCAATGTATTCTGTAAAAACAATTGAGGGTGTCATTCGCCCTGCTATTTCAACATTACTCCCCCATAGCGATGAGCGATTGGGATTTCTGCTCGATGTGGGTGCGAATGCTGATTGTAAACCTGAAATGCTGCTTCAATTCGGCATCATGGGAGCGCTGTATGCCAAGCATCTTTATAAAGTGGCAGACCCAAAAGTGGCATTGCTCAGTATTGGAGAAGAAGCAGGCAAGGGAAATTTGCTGGTGCAGGCTGCATACCCGCTTTTTCAGGACTGTGATAAGATTAATTTTATAGGCAATGTAGAGGGCCGTGATATATTTGGAGATATCGCCGATGTTATAGTAACAGATGGTTTTACCGGTAATATTGTGTTGAAGTTTGGTGAATCCATTTACGATATGATTAAAAAACAAGGAATCAGGGATGCTTACTGGGACCGGTTTAATTATGAAAATTATGGTGGAAGCGCCATTCTTGGTGCTAACGCTCCCGTTGTAGTAGCGCATGGCATTTCGAATGCTACAGCATTTCATAACATGATTCTATTGACGAAAGAAATGATTGAGAGCCGGATTGTGGAAATTTTTAAAGAGTCTTTCATCAATAATCATCAGGTGGAAGATTGAAAATATGGCTTGCTTATCCGGTATAAGATTGCAACAAATACCTCACTAAAATTTCACATCATGGCAAAAATCACTGCTGCCATTACCGGAGTTCAGGGTTACGTTCCTGATTATGTGCTGAACAATGAAGAACTCTCCAAAATGGTGAATACTACGGATGAGTGGATTACCAGCAGAACAGGAATAAAAGAACGAAGGATTTTGAAGGGAGAAGGTAAAGGTACGTCAGTGATGGCTTCTGCCGCCGTGCAGGGGCTTCTGAAAAAAACCAATACGAATCCTGATAGTATTGAATTGCTGATATGTGCAACCACCACACCCGATATGCAATTTCCCGCTACGGCAAATATTATTTGTGACGTTGTTGGATTAAAACATGCATGGGGATTTGATCTGCAGGCGGCGTGCTCAGGGTTTTTATATGCATTGACTACCGCATCGCGAATGATTGAATCCGGTGCTATTAGACGCGCAATAGTTGTAGGCGCCGACAAGATGTCGTCAATTATTGATTACAGTGATCGTACAACGTGCGTGATATTTGGAGATGGTAGCGGAGCTGTTTTATTGGAACCGAACAACTCTGGGCTGGGCATACTTGATTGCATCATGTATTCCGATGGATCTGGACGTGCGCATCTTCATCAAAAGGCAGGAGGTTCAGCCATGCCCGCTTCCAAAGAAACAGTTGATCAACGTTTACATTACGTTTACCAGGAAGGACAGGCAGTTTACAAATTTGCAGTCTCAAGAATGGCGGATGTCGGTTATGAGATAATGACCAAAAACGGATTGACGCCAGATGATATTTCATGGCTTGTGCCACATCAGGCTAATAAAAGAATTATAGATGCTACTGCTTTAAAAATGGGATTGCCGGAAAGCAAAGTTATGATCAACATTCAGAAATATGGCAATACCACAAATGGTACTATACCACTTTGCCTTTGGGAATGGGAAAAAAAACTTCATAAAGGTGATAATCTCGTACTCGCTGCGTTCGGAGGTGGTTTTACGTGGGGAGCGGTCTATTTGAAATGGGCTTATGATTCCAAATAAGAAGTGATTATTTAACGTCATACTATAAGCAGATGGAAGAAATACGAAATACTAAAGACTAAAGACTGAGGAAACTGAATTGATAATTATACACAGCAAATCACTACTCTACTTAACACTCACTACTACTACTACCCGCTACCCACGAAATGGCCACAACACAAGACATAAAAAAAGGATTAACGATTGAATATAAAAACGATTTGTACACTATTGTTGACTTTCAACACGTGAAACCCGGAAAGGGCGGTGCATTTATCCGTACAAAGTTGAAGAGTGTTACCAGCGGAAAAGTTGTTGATCAAACCTGGAATTCAGGAGAAACCATTAATCCTGTTCGAGTAGAGCGCAAGAAATATCAATTTCTTTATAAAGATGACAGTGGATACAACTTCATGGACCAGAATACTTTTGAGCAAGTAACCTTAGATCAGGAAATGGTTACCGGACATGAATTTATCAAGGAAGGTCAGGAAGTTGAAATTTCTTTTCATTCCGAAACAGACAAACCTCTCTCCTGTGAATTGCCTCCTTTTGTAGTACTGGAAATCACGTATTCAGAACCCGGTGTAAAAGGTGATACCGCCAATAATCCGTTGAAGCGGGCAACCGTTGAAACCGGAGCAGAAATTCATGTTCCTCTTTTTGTTGAAACCGGAACCAAAGTAAAAATAGACACCCGTACAGGAGAATATGTGGAAAGAGTTAAATCCTGAATGAATCCCATTTTTAAAATTAAATCAGGCTTGAATCTCAAGTAAAAAAAGTCCCGCTACTTGTTTGCTAACGGGACTTTTTTTGCGAAATGTCTTTTAACGCAAAATCAATGAGCCGGAAGAATAGTCAAAAATGATATTAAATTGACTTAAAGCATCCGGACCGATTACCGCAGAAGCGATTAGATTCGCATCCACCAATATTTTAGGATTTTTCACTGTACGACCCGCGATTTTTATTTGGTCCGGCACCAGCACATTCTTATTACTACTGCTTCCAAAATACTGGCCGGCAGCCTCGCTGGTTACGGCAATTCCTGAAAGAGCCGGATCAAATACAAAGCTGATCGATGCATTATTAAGCGTAGTGGGAATCACATAAAATCCATGATCATCTTTTGAGAGTGGGAGAACTGATGCAGAACCATTTTTATAAAGGGCTTTCACAGACTCCACAGTTTTCGGCACCTCCTGGTTTGAAGGATCAAGGGCCATATATTTATTATAATAATATAACGAAACTCCATAATTCTCTTTTAATGCATTAATATCACCGAGGTATTTATAGGACTCCATCAATTCCTTTTTAAATTTCACAGTATCTGTAATTGCTCTTTCAATTACCTGTAAATAATAAGGAGCCGCTAAACCCTTTGCAGAATCTGGATTATCCAGATTAGTCATCACACGCGCACGCCAGAAATAGCTGATGGGCCATTGTTTATTTATTTCAGACATCGTGGCGAAAGCGGTATCAGCCATTTGGAATTCCTTGGCAAAGTAAGCTGACTTACCTACGTTAAAATAATCCTGCAGCGTGGCATCCCTCTTTGAGGCTGTTACTTTTTTCTGATAAGCATTTGCCGCATCGAGGTATTTTTTTTCCAGAAAATAAATCGCACCGATATCATTATAGAAGGGAAACTTGGTGCTGTCCAGCTCAATGGCTTGCAGGTAGTTCAATATTGCTAAAGAATCCTGACCGGTTTTTGATAGCAACTTCGCGTAATATTCATAGTCAGACGGAAGCACTTTAGCAGTATCAGCTTTCACAAAAAAAGTTCTTATCTGCTCCAGTCCCTTATCATAATTTCCTGATTCATAGTTTGAATATGCCGAAAGGCGGTACATAACAGGAATATCGATCCTCGATCTCAGCGCATCAAGAATTGCTAATGACCCCTGATAGTCCTTGGTCAGAAACAAATACTGTGCATATCGGAATTGAGTGTAGTCATTCTTATCTGCCAGATCAAGATATTTTGCGTAGTCTTCCTTTGCTTTATCAAACTGACCGGTATAGAAATACAACTCTGCCATTTCCCGGTATGCGGGCGGAAAATTCTGATCTGCCTGTAGTCCTTTCTGAAACGAAGCAAGTGATTGGTTATAGTTTCTTGCCAATCGCCAGATTACGCCTGTTCGTATGTATGCTTTAGCCATCGTAGGATTTAATTCTGCAGCCCTTTCATATGCAGAAACAGCCTCTCCACCCTTGCCCATTCCTTCATGCGCCAAACCTAGTTGCCAATAAACATCTGCAGATTTATTGCTAATGGTAATGGCCTTATTCAGCAGGTTAACAGCTTCCTGATAGTTTGGATGTAATCCGCTCGAATAGGCATCTGCCAGGAGCACGTATTGCAAAATATCCTTTGATGAAGTGAGACTTTGTGCGCGATCAAAATTTTCTTTTGCTTTCAATGTATTATTCTGATCAAGAAAGCTTCGGCCTAATCCGACAAAATTGTAAATACTTTTTGGATCAGCAGCAGCTCCTGCACTATACGCTATCCTCGCAGAATCAAGCTGGCCCAGCCAGTTATGTGCCTGGCCCAGGTAATAATAGTTTCTTGCATCAAGCGGATTTTGGCGAATGAGTTGATTAAATATCCGTTTTGCGGTGCCATAATTTTCATAATCAATTGCTTTGATGCCATCTTCCGTGGTTTGCGCTGAAGTAGTAAAAACATACAACAACAAAACTGCAACCGTTACCCTGATTTTCATTTTACTGATTGATTTTAAACTTAAAAAAAACTAAAATTTATCTTTTAACTCAATGATCCTTACCGCCTTGTCTATCGGAAGCAATCCGGAACGTTGTACAATGCGCTGACCTTCATCAGAAGCAACGTATGTTGCAAACCCTGTGCCCAGCCCTGAATGCTTTTCCTGACTGATGATAAACAGTTCACGAAGAAAAGGATATTGCAGCGAATAAAGGAATCGTTTTTCAGGCAAATAATACGTATCCGGTTTTGCTTTTGCTGAAATTGCGACTACTCTGATTTCTGCCGGAAACTTCCCGATCATGGAGTTATCCATTTTGCTCAGCCAGCCAACACCAACCACCCCAATCGATGATGGATTATTTTCCACATAATTTATCACTTCAGGGTTTGATTTCACTGCAAATGCCTGCTTTGTAAGTGGCTGCCCCTCCATCAATTTATCATTGAGAAACCGAATGGTACTTGATTGCTGATTATCAAAAACAAGAGAAATTTTACTTAATGGTGATTTAGCATTGATTTCCTTCCATGAATTAATCTTTCCGCTCATGATGCCTTGTACCTGTTCGTAGGTAAGTTGTGTGTCCACATTAGAAGGATGGATAATAAATGCGACTGCATCAATGGCAATTTTGGTTTCACGTGGCGGTAATCCCATCTTTTCAAAATACAACTTTTCATCCTCATACAAACGCCGCGCAATGACCATCAGGCGTACGTTTTCGTGACCAAAAAACTCAGTAGTCATCTTTAATTCAGGAAGAAACCTCACATCGATTTTTGTATCCTTATAAATTTGAGAGAAGTTAGTTATCTCGTCCTGCAAAAGAGGTGCGAATGATTCATCCGCAACTATTTCAATATGCCCGGAAGATGGATTATCGGATTGTGATGAGGGTTTTTCATGCTTATTCTTGCAGGCAATTGAACCCGAGATTGCAACTATCAATGTGATTGACAACACGAGGCGCCTGCGAAACCAAATGCCAGCCATCCTCATGAATTCATTTTTTTATAGAGTAAGATGCAACGATAGAGAGAGAAAACAATCAGCACGGCGCCTAAAATATTTCTGGCAGTGCCGGAGAAATCAGGAAAAACATCACTGAATATTAAACTGCCTCCCACCCCCATGTAGAAGATGATCATGAACAGGTGGAAGGCAATTAAAACCGGTTTCAAAAAACCTTGGTGATTTAGAATTATTCTGTACCTAACTTAAAGGTAACCGGCAGCTTGAAATATACCTTAACAGCATTTCCATTTTGTTTTCCCGGCTTCCAGGGCGGCATATTCCTGACAACCCGCTCTGCTTCTTCCGCACAACCGCCGCCGATATCACGGACTACCTGCAAGTCAGAAATCCTTCCGCCTTCGTCCACAACAAATTGCAAGACCACTTTGCCCTCAATTCCATTTTCACGGGCAGCGGCAGGATAACGGAGATTCTTTTGCAAATATTTAATCAGCTCCGTTTGGCCTCCGGGAAATTCAGGCATTTGTTCTACATACATAAATATCTCCGGCTTCTTCTCTTCCACCACCTGTGTTTCCTGCGCGCTGAAATCATAAGTTGCATTGGGATCCACTTCAGTTGCAGTAGAAATTTCTGCCTGCTGCAACTCTTCTACCGGTGGTGGAATATCTTCGTCCTTCACTTCTTCATCCGGCTTAATTACAGGTGGGGTGAATTTAATGGTTTTGGGCGGTGGTGGTGGTAAATCAGGAGGTGGAGGCGGTGGTGTATTCTTATCAATAGGAGGCGGTTCAGAAAGTTCCGTGTATTTAATTTCTTTCCTGGGTTCTACTTTTGCTTCAGGTGTAAGCAAAGTAATCAGGTAAGGTGCTATGAAAGCAACAAGATAAATTCCGGTAGAAATAAGCAACGCCATAATAATGTGTTTGCCGTACCGCTTCCTGAGATCATAGGCGCCGTAACTTTTATTCCTTCCTTCAAAAACAAGATCATTTAGATCCGCGGTTAAGATTTTCTGTGCATCCATGTTTTTAGGTTTTTCATCAGTAAGATGCAAAACGTGTCAGCTTTCCACAAAATTATTTTGGAATCATTTCCAATTCTTCCGGAGTAACATCCACAATTGCAAAAGATTTGATCTCTGCAATTTTCATTTCATCGAGTATGTCCACAAGGTTTGTATACTTTGAATTTTTGGTGGGTTTAATCAAAACATACACACCATTTGTCTTCCAGCCATTCTGCCGTTGCAAACTCAAAACTGAATTATAGCTATCAATCAGCAGTTTTCGAATGCCTTTAAAATTTGTTACTTCCACCACAGGATCCTGGTTTCCGAAGTAATAAAAGATTTTATCGTTTTCGCCAAGCAGCAAGGTCATTGCTTCAGATTCGCGAATCTTGGATTCTTCTTCATGCTTGGTTGTGTCAGCTTTATCCGGCATCACCACCTGCATTGCTTTTGGCTTTTGCATGGTAGTGGTAAGAATAAAAAATGTTACCAGCAAAAAGCCCAGATCCACCATCGGAGTCATATCAATCCTGGTAGAAATTTTCTTAGCTCTAACGCCACCTCTCTTTTTCCCTTTGCCTTTATGGACGTCGCCACTTTCGCCTAATTCAGCCATTTTTTTTTATTTTAACTGTGCTGTGGTTGTTGGCATTGCTTCATCGGATGTGATCAACCCAAAACGCAATACTTTTCTGTTTTGCAAAGTCTTTATAACGTTTTCTACTGCGGAATAATTAGACTGAGCATCTCCTTTAATCAGAATTACCGGATTACTGCCGGCGATTCGTGCGTTAATCAACCAAACTCCTAACTCATTTGACAGGTTCATTGTTGAATCGACAGGTATTCCGGGTTGCTGAACCTTTTTCCTGTCTTCAGCTGATAAGTTGAGATAGCCCTGCATAGATCCCATTGGTATTCCAATACTTGATCCGGTTGCAAAAGCATTTTGCTGATCTACGGTAAATGTTATTCCATAGGTCTCTGCCATTTTCTGAATCAGCGACTTACGGCTATTTTGGTTATCAAGATCAAAAAAGATACGTCCATCATTTGCTACAGTAATTGTTACCACTCCCTTTTCCGGAATAGTAGCAGTAGATGTAGACGTTGGAGTGCTCACCGAAACGGGTTCATCAGGACGAAACTGGGTAGTGAGAATGAAAAAGGTTACCAGCAGAAAAGCCATGTCAACCATCGGCGTCATGTCGATAGAGACACTTGTTTTTGGCATTTTTACTTTTGACATCGTACTTACTTAGTTATTTGTGACGTGATGCAAATGTGTTCGTAATGCTGTAACCTGCTTCATCAATGAGATAGGTAAGTGAATCGATTCTGTTGGAGAAATAATTGTATGCAATAATTGCCAGTGCTGAAGTGATAATACCGGTAGCTGTGTTAACAAGGGCTTCAGAAATACCTACAGAAAGTGCTACGGAATCGGCAGCGCCTGATTGTCCCATTGCTGCGAAGGCCCTGATCATACCTAATACAGTTCCAATCAAACCACCCAATGTTCCAAGTGGTGCAATGGTTGCAATGAAGGGAAGATTTTTCTGAAGCATAGGCAATTCAAGTGAGGTAGCTTCTTCAATTTCCTTTTGAATAGCCAACAATTTTTGCTCTTTACTTAGATCGCGGTCGTTCTCCATTTCACTATACATTTTCAAGCCACTCTTAATCACATTGGCTACTGAACCTTTCTGACGATCGCACTCCTTTACAGCATCAGCAATATTATCATTTGCAAGATTGAATTGCACTTTTCTCACAAAATTTGAAAGATTGCCAGACCCATTTGCTTTTGACAGCGTCAATAATCTTTCAATGGTAAATACAACAACCATCAAAAGCATAGTGAGAATTACAGGCACCAGAAATCCTCCTTTGAACATGATGCCCTGAATGTTTCCGGCCTTAGGCGTTTCACGTTCTGCGTCTACAAAATTGGATGGATTACCTAAAATAAACTGGTAAATAACCACAGCAATGACCAAACATGTAATGATCACCAAAACAGGAAAAAGACCGGAAGAACTACCTTTTTTAATCATTGGAAGAGATTTTTGGGTTAGAAGTTTTAATGAAGTGTTAAAAGTGCGATTGCAAAAATAAACTTTCCTTTTACTGAACCAAACTTAAAATTAATTTTAATTGATTTCTTATCAACGCTTTACGAAACAATGACTTAAGCCATCATGATTTTAATGCATCCTTTTGCGCTATACTGTGATAACGACTGTAAAGGAAGTACACCATCAAACCAATTCCGGTCCAACACAGAAATCCAATCCAAGTATATCTGTCCAGACCAAACATCATAGCTCCGCAGGTTACAATACCCAGTATCGGAACCAGGGGAACAAATGGGGTTTTAAAGCTGCGAGGTAAATCCGGTTGTGTTTTCCGAATCACAAGAATTCCCGCACTCACCAATAAAAAGGCTGACAGCGTACCGATACTTGTAAGATCACCCGTGAGTGAGCCTGGAAGAAATGCTGCAAAAAGTCCGGTGAACAGAAAGAAAATCATGTTAGATTTCCATGGCGTATGGAACTTCGGATGAATATCTGAAAATATTTTTGGAACCAATCCATCGCGTGACATTGAGTAGAAAACCCTTGATTGTCCGAGCAACATAACCAGTATTACAGATGAAAATCCTGCCAGAATTGCGACGGTGATAAAAGTTGCAAGCCAACCATAACCATGCATGTATGTTTGAATAGCATAGGTTACTGAAGCTTCTTTTCCCGCATTGCGGAAATCTTCATAAGATGCTACACCGGTGAGAACGTAAGAAAACAAAATGTATAGAAATGTGCAGATACCTAAAGAAAGCAGGATACCAATCGGCATGTCACGTTTCGGATTTTTTGATTCCTGTGCCGCTGTAGAGACCGCATCAAAACCAATAAAAGCAAAAAAGACAGTGCCTGCTCCCGCCAGAATTCCCATGAAGCCACCAAAATTATGTGAAGCCCCGGCTTTATCGATGTATGTTCCGGCAGGTGGAATAAATGGAATGTGATTTTGCGGGTTGATGAAGGACCATCCGAAGAGAATAAATAATAAAACAATGGCCACCTTAATCACTACGATAAAAGCATTAATTGTTGCAGAGTGCTGGGTGCCCCTGATGAGCAGCATGGAAAGAAGACCAAGTATCAGTATTGCCGGCAGATTGATAATGCCATGCATGGAGCCGTCAAGGCTTACTTCCAAGGGGGAATGGCACCATTCAAATGGTATCGTCATATTGAAATGAGCAAGCAGTTTATTCAGGTATTCCGACCATGCAATGGCTACGGTAGCAGCTCCTAATCCATATTCAAGAATCAATTCCCAACCAATAACCCAGGCAATGAATTCGCCGAGTGTAGCATAAGAATAAGTATATGCACTTCCGGCAATTGGAATGCTGGATGCAAATTCCGCATAGCAAAGTCCAGCGAAAAGACATCCGACTGCGGCAAGTACATAAGAAAGTGTTACAGCAGCGCCGGCGTGTTCAGAGGCAGCAGCGGCGGTTCTCACAAAAAGGCCGGCACCAATGATTGCACCAATTCCAAGCAACACGAGGTGCCACATACCTAATGTACGCTTCAGTTTATTGGAAGATCCATCTGCCTGTTCAAGCAGCTTAGCTATTGATTTTGTAACAAATAATTTATTGGCCATAATCTTTTTGATGCAAGTTTTAGAAGCGTATGTTGGATCATTTATAAAGCCACACCAAAATAAGGAACTACACAATTCCATTCATGTAATCCTGCAAAACTTTAGTGGAAGGGCAAAATAGGAATTATTTCAAGACCAAAAAATTATTCTGCACGACAGACAATTTCACTGCATTCATACTACGTATTGATTTGTTACTACCGCTTCAACATCTGATTCAATTATTAAAAAAAAATTATGGTGCAGTTGTAACGCATTTCCTATTAAATAAAACCTGAAGGTAAAAGAAGGTTACAAAATACCGGTAAGCCAGTCAGGCAGCATTCCGACAAGCAGCGTGAGCACAGCCAATAAAACAAGCAGCAATTGCATGACAAAGCTGATATTGATAGTTTCATCGCTTCCCTTTTTCATGAACGATGCAATAACCGGACGGAAGTAATAGTAAATACTGATGAATGAATTAATGACAGCAATTGCAACCATCCATACCCAACCATCTTTGATGGCTGCAGAGAAAATATAAAATTTTGCAAAGAAGCCTGCGGTTGGTGGAATGCCTGCCAACGAAATCATCGCTATTGCGAAGGTGATGGCAAGCATAGGATTTCTTTTCGATAAACCATTAAAGGCATCGGTATCATCACCAGCATTTTTTTCCTGCAGAACAGCAACCACTGTGAAGGCAACCACCGATGCAAGCGTATACGCAATTGCATAAAATAATACTGCTCCATTGGAAATCTCATTGGTTACCATTAATGCAAGCAGCATGTAGCCGGCATGTGAAATACTGGAATAAGCCAGCATTCGTTTTACACTTTTCTGATACAGCGCTATGATATTTCCCACGAACAGTGTAACGATTGCAACAGCCGCAATTAAAAACTGATAAGAAACTAAAGCCGGAGCAAAGCCCCACTGAAATAACCGAAGGAATGCCGCAAAGGCAGCGACTTTACCAACCGTTGCCATGTAACCGGTTACAATAGTTGGTGAGCCCTGATACACATCCGGCGTCCAGAAATGAAACGGAGCAGCTGCTACTTTGAATAACAAACCAATCATCAGCATGATAATACCTGCTACTACAAAAGGCTCAGGAGCTGACTGATGTAAGCCGAGATAATAGGCAATATCGATTACCATAAATGAACCTGTTGCTCCATACAACATCGCAATTCCAAACAATAAAAATCCGGTCGAGAAAGCACCCATCAGAAAATATTTGAGAGATGCTTCATTGGACAGTAAATCTTTTTTTCTCAACCCGGCCAATATGTATAAACTCAGCGATAATATTTCAATTCCAAGAAACAACATTAGTAAACTGGTAAATGAAACCATAACCACTGCACCGGCCAGTGAAAAAAGAATGATGGCATATACTTCCGCATAATGAGCATCCTTTGCATAATTCAGTTGGTGATAGATAATCGAAAGTATAAATGCAGCCAGCAGACAAACGATGGTGAAAGCTATGGCGAAGTTATCCATCCGCATAGCATCAAAAAAAACGACATTACTGTTCCAGCCGGCTCCAGCCAGATAACAGGAGATTGCCAATGCTGATAACGTTACTGTCAGAATCCATGAGCGGTCTTTGAATGTGCTGCCAATCATGGTAATTATTCCGGCTATAGAAAGTGTTATCAAGACATTCATAAGCCGCTGGTGATTACGTTAGGAGCATTAAAAATCTGAAGCAATTGTTGCACAGCCGGTTCGGTTATGTTTAAAAGAATAGCAGGATAAACACCAATAATCAAGATAAGCGCACAAAGCGGAATCAGAATAAAATTTTCCCACGTAAGTGTATCAACCGCGATTATTTTGTGATCCTTCACCTCTCCTAAAAAAACATGTCGATACAACCTGAACATATAAGCGGCACCCAGTATTAATGTAAGCCCTGCAAATGCGGCCATCCATGCATTGTGCTGATAGATTCCCATCAGCAATAAAAACTCACCGATAAATCCATTGGTCAGTGGCAATCCAACACTTCCCAATAAAACAATCATGAAGATGACACCAAATTTTTTCATTTGACCAGCAACTCCTCCCAACTCATCCATCCAGCGAGTACCGTATCTTCTTTCAATAAGGTCGATCATAAAAAACATGGCGACTACATTCACGCCGTGATTAAACATCTGAATCATTGCGCCCTGCAATCCCGAAATGTTGACAGCAAAAACACCAGCCGCAATCAATCCAACGTGGGCTATTGAAGAATAAGCAAGCAATCGTTTCAAATCCTGTTGCCGCCATGCAATCAACGAAGCGTATACGATGCCAATGATACATAGTATCAAAGCGCCATTACCCCAAGCTGCCACACCTTGCGGAACGATCGGTAATACCAGTCTGATCAAACCATAAATTCCCATTTTCAACATAATGCCGGCAAGTAACATGCTACCCGCTGCAGGAGCAACTGTATAAGTGTCCGGCTGCCAGGTATGAAAGGGAAAGATGGGAATCTTGATAGCAAAAGCGAGAAAAAATGCCCAGAAAATCCATGTTTGTTCGGTTGCGGAAAGGCCGAGGTGATAAAAAGATTGAATATCAAAAGTATGATTGCCGGGTGTTTTAAAGTATAAATAAATGATGGCAATCAGCATAAAAAGACTTCCTGCAAGTGTATAAATGAAAAACTTTAAAGTGATGGGAATGCTTTTTTCTCCACCCCAAATGGCACATATAAAATAGACAGGAATTAATGTGAGTTCATAAAACACATAAAAAAGGAAGGCGTCCTTTGCAATAAAAACACCCATCAGTCCCAGTTGCATTGCAAGCATCAATGCAAAAAAAGCTTTCGGACTTTTTATATCTGTCTGTAAAGTGGCAGCAACAATAAATGGATACAACAGGCCGGTGAGTAATACTAAAATCAATGAAATACCGTCGATGCCAATGTTGAAGTGAATACCTAAGGAAGAAATCCAGGGAACATCAAGTGATAGCTGCGCCAAATTGCCTGATGAAAACTGCACCCAGGCGAAAGCAGAAAGAGCAAAACTCAGCAAAGAACCTATTAATGCGATATTCCTGCTGTTATTTGCCGGCAACAGTAAAGTGAAAATTGTAAAAACCAAAGGAAGAATAAGAAGTGCCGCTGCTATCATCAGAATACATTGAGTTTAGCTAAACCAAAAAGCAGCATTAAGATAATACCGGCCACCATTGCAAAAACATAAAATCCGATATTACCCGTTTGAATTTTTCTAAACTGAGATCCCAGGTAGATGGTGAAATTTCCCATGCCATTTACAGTGCCGTCAATTATATTTTTTTCAATTGTATTTGTAAAAAAGTCTCCGATGATACCAAGTGGTTTAACTACAATACTTTCGTACAATTCATCAACATAAAATTTATGGTAAGAAAGTTTATAGAAAAATGGAAGCTTATCTTCATTGACAACCGCAGCTACTTTCTTAACTGCATATCGCTGATAAGCCATCCACATTACCAAGAGTAAAACAATAATTGAAAAAGCAACCAGCAGCCATTCAATCATTGCCGTATCCGGATGTGCCATGATTCGTGTATTCTGATTGAAAACCGGTGAGAGATATTCATGAATCCAATTGTGTTCAGTGAAGATTTCCGGCATTCCTAAAAACCCTCCAAGTGCTGCAAGCACTGCGAGTATAGTTAATGGAAGGGTAATACTTCGTGGAGATTCGTGGAGGTGTTCCTGTTGATGATGTGTTCCCCTGAATTCACCCCAAAAAACAGTGAAGTACAATCTGAACATATAAGCTGCTGTAAGCACAGAAGTGATGGAAAGAATAATAAACAGCGGTAATGAATTAGAGTAAGAGGCTGTTAAGATCGCATCTTTTGAAAAGAACCCGGCAAACGGAGGAATGCCTGAGATGGCAAGTGTTCCAATCAGAAATGTTGCTGATGTGATGGGTAACGCTTTTTTCAAGCCACCCATGCGGCGGATATTTTGCTCACCACTCATGGCATGAATCACACTACCTGCGCCAAGAAAAAGCAGCGCTTTAAAAAATGCATGCGTCATAACATGAAAAACGGCTGTGTCATAAGCAGATGATCCTAATGCGGCGAACATATAGCCCAACTGGCTGACTGTTGAATAGGCAAGCACTTTTTTGATATCACTTTGTGTCAATGCAATTAATGCAGCCATTAGCGCTGTGATCGTACCGACTACTGCAACAACGGCAAGCGAAACAGGGGCAATCGAATACAGAATGTTTGAACGTGCAACCATATAAATACCTGCGGTAACCATCGTTGCCGCATGAATAAGCGCGCTTACCGGCGTGGGACCGGCCATGGCATCGGGCAACCAGGTAAATAATGGTATCTGTGCACTTTTTCCTATGGCACCAATAAAAAGCAGCAAGGTGATGGCCACTATGAGCGAATCATTTGTTGCATATGCTGAAGCGGCAGGAAAAATTTTATCAAAATCACTTGAACCAAATGCAACAAATAACAGAAAGATGCCGAGAATAAAACCAAGGTCACCAATGCGGTTCATGATAAATGCTTTATTGGCGGCGGCACTATATTCCCGGTTTTTCCACCAGAAGCCAATCAGTAAATAAGAACACAGCCCCACTCCTTCCCAACCTATAAACATCATTACATAATTAGCCCCCATTACCAGCAACAACATGAAGAACAGGAACAGATTGAGATAGGCAAAGAATTTACCGAATCCTTCATCCTCCCTCATGTAGCCAATAGAATATACATGTATCAGAAATCCCACTCCTGTTACAATCATCATCATGATGATAGAAAGCGGATCGATGAGGAAAGCAAATGAAACCAAATAATTGCCGGCACTGATCCAGGAATACAAATCAATGTGCTGATTAACAGGTACCGATAGTGATTGTATGAAAAGGGAACAAACAATTATAAATGAACCCAGTACTGAACCGCATCCAATAATAGCAGCGGTGTTTTTGGGAATTTTACCAAAGCCCAATCCGTTAATCAGGAATCCCAACAATGGAAAAAAAGGAATCAGCCAGACAAACGAACTCATTGAGACAGCAGTTGATAGATTGGATGATGATTAACCTGATCGAATACAATGTATTCCAAGGCGCCCAAAAGTAAGATTCTTTTTGGTTCAGGAAAAGGAAATGGGAATTAAGAATTGAGATTTAGGAATTAGGAATTTTGAATTTTGAATAACTGTACAATGCAGTCAATATGCGATGATCAAATTATAACGATTCCTTTTTGAAATGCAGCTTTAGATTTTAGGTTCTTTTGAAAAGGATTGATTTCTATTATCATAGAATGTTAATCAACACTTTCCTTTTCATCCTCTTTTGACCGGTAGATATAGCGAATTTTAATTTCATCGGATGGCTTTGCAGACTCCTCATCGGTGCTGAACTTCTCCTCCGGACGCAATTCATTCCCGGAATACTCCTGCAACCTTTCTTTTTCATCATCGGTTTCAGACATCCACTCAGGCAACGGATCATTAGCTGGTCCATCACGCAAGTAATGGACAGAAAAATATACTCCTGCAAGAAAACCAAAAAGGTGAGCTTCCCACGAAACATCAGGAATATAGGGAAGCATTCCCCAGATCAGAGATCCATACACAAAGACAACGGCCATCGATAATGCCAGCAGACGCCGGTTACTGCGCAGGATACCGCTGAAAATGAGAAACGCTGCCATTCCATATACCAACCCGCTTGCGCCGATGTGATAAGATTCCCGGCCTAATATCCAAACTCCAAAACCATCAATAAACCAGATCCAGAGAAAAACTTTATAAGCAATACTCCGGTAGAAATAAATGAGTCCAAACCCAAGTACCAATAAAGGAACGCTATTCGACAGCAGGTGTCCGAAACTACCATGAAGAAAGGGAGTGAAAATAATTCCGCCTAATCCACCGAAAGTTCGTGGTAATATACCCAGCCATGAAAAATCGAGGCCGGTGGCATACTCCGTAAAATAGACAAGCCACAAAACACTAACAAAGTAAAGCGGAATCAGCATACTTACAGTAATCCGTTTTTTCTCTTCTTCCTTTTCAGTGATGTTTTCCATTTCTTGAAATATTCGCAACCTGAAAGTTGCTGTAAGATGATTCAAATTCCCGCGTGCCTGATAAAATCAAACCAACTTCCTAAATAAAGCAAATTCAGTAACCTTGTCACTATTGCTTATCTGATTCCCATTAGGTTCCACCTATTTGCTGACAGAATAACCTATCCAATTATTTATCTGAGAAATTAGCTTATCCACTTTATAGTTGAAAATACAACCGTGAATAAAAAAAATGTAATAGCTTTTTACTTATTGGTATTTAATTATATTTTGCAATTAATCCGGTTCACTTTCAACTAAAACCTACGCAACATGAGAGCATTAAAAATCATCGGCATTATCCTCGGAATGGTTGTGATCATTTTGATTGCTTTTGCCTTGTACATTGATTTCAGAGGTATTCCGCATTATAAAGCAGAAGATCCGGGAATCACCGTTCCTCCTGATTCTGCGATGCAGGAAAATGGAAAACGGCTGGCATCTATGTTGTGCCAGGATTGTCATTACAGCGCGGCTACAGACCGATTTACAGGAAGGAATTTGACTGATGCTGCTACTGCTCAATTTGGCACGCTCTATTCACAAAACATCACGCAGGATAAAGATTATGGTATTGGAAACTGGACAGACGGACAAATATTATGGTTACTGAGAACAGGCATTCTGCGAAATGGACGTTATGCTCCACCTTACATGCCCAAATTACCAAACATGAGTGACTACGATATAAAAAGCATCATTGTATTCTTAAGGTCTAATGATCCCTGGGTTGCACCTGCGGCGGTGCCCGATACACAATCGACCCCTTCTTTTCTCACTAAATTTTTATCTGTTATTGCGTTCAAACCTTTGCCATATCCAACATCTCCGATTTCAGGACCAGACACAACTAACGCAGTTGCGTTAGGAAAATATATTGTTACCGGCATGCTTGACTGTTACCCCTGTCATTCAGCAGATTTCAAAACCATGAATGTAGCGGAGCCTGAAAAGAGCAAAGGATTTATGGGTGGCGGAAACATGGTAGGTGTAAATCTAGAGGGACAAAATATGCAGTCAGCTAATCTTACACCTGACCTAGAAACCGGCATTGGCAAATGGACGGAAGAACAGTTTGTAAAATGCATTCGTTACGGTCAAAAACCGGATGGTACTCAATTAAGTTATCCGATGGTTCCGTTGCCACAATTAACCGACAGAGAAGCCAGGTCCATTTTCGCTTACCTGATGCAGTTGCCTCCAATTAAGAATAAAGTGGTTAATCCTGTGAAATGAACGAAAGCAGACGAAACTAAAACAGCGTTACTAAGCTGTTCATCTAATAGCACTTCCGGTTTACTGGCGTAACAATTTTATAAATCCATAAGCATCTGCCGATTGAAGAAAAACATTTCAGTCATTCCAAGTGAATTGCAATGTGGAAATATTTTTCTATCAAAGTACTTTTCTGAAAATGAAATTGCGCCGGATATTCCTATCAACTGATTGTTCCAATGCAGGTATTAATTGTAATTTCCCTTCTCAATTTTAACCATGAAAAAAGTTTTTGCCGCGTTATTGATCGCTTTAGTTTTCCTTTCCTGTGAACATAAAGAAATGTGTGACACACTAATTTTTAATGCAACTATTTATACGCTTGGCAAAGACAGTATGATCGCTGATGCCATGGTTATACTGAATGGAAAAATTAAAGCGATTGGAAAAAAAGATGATCTGGATAAAATATATGATGCCAAAGAAAAAATTGACCTGCAAAAGAAAACTGTGTATCCGGGTTTTATTGATTCACACTGTCATTTTTATTATTATGGAATAACACTTTCAGAAGCCTCACTTAACGGTACCACATCGTGGCAAGCAGTGATTGACACCGTACAAAAATTTGCTGCAGCCAGAAAAAAAGGTTGGATCATTGGTCGAGGTTGGGATCAGAACGACTGGCAGGACAAATCATTTCCAGATAAAAAACAATTGGATGTGCTATTTCCTGATCAGCCTGTTTTTTTACAGCGCGTAGACGGACATGCCTGCATTGTAAATCAAAGCGCGCTCGATCTTGCGCACATAACTGAAAAAACAAAAATCAGTGGTGGCGAAATAATTTTAGCTGGCGGATTGCTGACCGGAATATTACTCGATAATGCAATGGACTCGGTGAGTAAAATGATTCCACCTCATTCGCAGGAAGCTATTGAAGCAGCCCTGTTACAGGCACAATCGAATTGCTTTAAAGTCGGATTAACAACAGTAGATGACGCGGGTCTGGAAAAAAATGTGGTTGACATCATCGACAGCATGCAACGAAAAGGTCAGTTGAAAATCCGGGTGTATGCAATGCTTACAGACAATAATGAAAACAAGAACTATTATTTCAAAGCTGGTCCGTATAAAACCGATCGTTTAAATGTGCGGGCATTTAAATTTTATGCAGACGGCGCATTAGGATCAAGGGGTGCTTTGCTACTAAATCCTTATACCGACAAACCCAACAGCACAGGATTGCAATTGAGTTCTGCGACCTACTTTGAAGAACAGGCGAAATTGTGTTATGATCATGGATTCCAGATGTGTACGCATGCAATTGGTGATTCCGCAAACCGCATGATGCTGCACATTTACGGGAAAACGTTGGGAGGTCCAAATGACAAACGCTGGCGCATTGAACATTGCCAGGTTATAGCACCGGATGATTTTGAATTGTTTCAGCGATATACCATTATTCCTTCCGTGCAACCTACCCATGCAACCAGCGATATGTATTGGGCGATGGATCGCCTGGGAGTATTCCGTATCCGTGGTGCTTATGCTTACAAAGATCTGCTCATACAAAACGGATGGATTGCTGACGGCAGTGATTTTCCGGTAGAAGATATCAACCCGTTGTATGGTTTTTATGCAGCGGTGACACGCAAAGATCAAAAGGGATTTCCTGCGGAAGGATTTGAAATGAAGAATGTACTGTCACGCGATGAAGCCCTGAAAGCCATGACCATCTGGGCTGCTGCTGCTAACTTTGAAGAAGACGAAAAAGGAAGTCTGGAGCCGGGAAAATTTGCAGACTTCGTTGTATTGGAAAAAGATATTTTGAAGATACCGGAAGAAGATCTTTTTTCGGTTAAGGTGTTGGAAACTTATGTTGGAGGTGAGAAGGTGGATTGACAGTTGGATGTGCCAATGAATTGATGTGCCAATGTGCTGAAAATACAACGATAACTCATTTCTATAAAAAAGAGAATGCTGTAAAATTTTTCCTTAAAAAATGCTTTTCATTTTTTTTCCGCACCTTTTTCTTTCTAAGAAAATATTACCCTTTGCAAATTCCTGATTCTGAATTTTATTGAATTTGATGAATTTTGTGGAGTAACACTTACCCAACAGCAAACTGCATCCTAACCTTTCGTTTATATGTACTTATTACAGAAAGTGAGCAACAAATATCAGCCCTCGACAAAATACATATCAATCACCCCTTTATTTTTCGCTTCGATTTTACCACGATGGATGCAGGTGAATTTATCCTTTACTAATTCATAGGTGGTGCCGCTGATATTCACTTTCCCGATTCCGCCGCTGCTTTCCATTCTTGAAGCAGTATTCACTGTATCGCCCCAGATATCGTAAGCAAATTTTTTAATTCCCACGATTCCAGCCACTACCGGTCCGGTGTGAATTCCCAATCGCAATTCAAAATAAGGCTCCCCTTTTTCCATCCGCTCCTGTTTATTCTTTTCGATAAACTGCACCATCTCCAAGCCTGCTGATACCACATCAAACGGATGGCTCTTATTAGGTACAGGTAATCCACCGGCACACATATAAGAATCACCTATTGTCTTTATTTTTTCAATTCCATGATTACTTACAATACGATCAAACTCGCTGTAGCAATAATTAATTTCTGCTACCAGTTCTTCAGGGGTAAGTTTTTCACTTGCCAATGTAAAATTTTTGAAGTCAGTGAATAACACGCTGACTGAATCAAAACTCTTGGTCTTGGCAGTGCCTGTTGCCTTTAGTTCCTCGGCAGTTTCTTCAGGCAGAATATTTAACAATAAACGTTCGCTTCGTTTTCTTTCATTGGAAATTCTGTTCCGTTGCATAAAAAAAACACCAGCAAATAAAAGCACTACCGCAAAACCACCAATGAAACCGTTGCGAACCAAAACCTGTCTTTTAATTTCCTGATCCTGAATTTCTTTATCCTTAGTGAGCAGGTTTATTTGTGATTCCTTCTTTTCAAGATCAAACGTAAACTGCAGTGTTCCCAATTTTTTATCGGTATTAATATTATAGATGGTATCCTTTATTGCCAGCAGAAGATTCTGGTAATGAAATGCATTCGAGTAATCAGAATTTTTTGCATAAGCAAGAGACAAACCTTCATAGGCATCCTTTATCTCTGTAACTGCATTTAAAGGTATACCAACATCCAGTGATTGTTTATATGCATTGATGGCCGAATTGTTATCGCCTTTGGCATAATAAGCCTGCGCAAGTCCAACCAGTGACTGAGTCATATCCAGACGGGTGTCAAGCTTTTTTGATATCTCAAAAGCCTCTTCGTGATTTTTTAATGCTTTAGCATACTCTTTTTGTCTTGTATAAACTCTTCCAATATAGTTTAAAGAATAGGGCAGATCTTCAGTGCCTGCATAAGCTTTTACTGACTGGTTCAAATATAGAAGGGCAATCGAATCTTCGTTCATCTTATAATATAGTTCACCAAGATTAGCTGTTGTTGACCCAATTGAATATTCATCTTTGATGGCAAGGCTTAAATCATAAGATCGCAGAAAATATTCAAGTGCCTTATTGTACGTAGCAGGCTTATTTAGGTAAATCACGCCAATATTGCTAGAGTGATGTCAGAATTCTCAATGTATCTCCAATACCCTCTGACATTTTCAATGATTCTAAATGCAGCTCGAGTGCTTTTGCGTCGTCTCCCTGATTGAAGTAAACAGCCCCTTGGTTACTGAGCATATTAGCGACGCCTTTTTTATCATCTGCTGCATCATACACTTCCAAAGCCAGTTGCCAAGTATTAATTGCTTCCACATACTTTCCCTGCAAATAATACCCGATCCCCATATTTTTTAAAGCCAGTCCCAAGCCAGTTTTGTAATTGATTTCTTCTGCCAGCTTTTTGGAGGCTAAAGCTATAGTGACAGAGCTGTCAGGATTGGCATCAAACAAGCTCTTGCTAAGTGTGTTGAGTAATTTTACTTTATTTGAATCATCTTTTGCCGCATTGATTAACTTAATCAGACTGTCTCTTTCCGCACCATATGCAGCTGAATAAGCAGCAACAAAAAACAAAAGGAAAAACAGATTCAACGTGCCGGCAATTTTTAACATTTTATAACCCACTTGTTTTTTACTAAATTAAATCAATCCATTTTAATTCAACATGTTGCTTCGGGTAGATAAAGAAATCTCTGAAAAGTAATTTTAATTTTCAACAATCATGCAAGTTGTTTTAACCAACTTTCATTTTTTTAAATTGCCTGATATCATTTACTTCAATGTGCATTTTTATTACAGGATTGCTACTGCATTATTTCCGATTCATCAGCTATTTCACATCAGCTTAAAAAAAATCCCCCTGAGAAGGAGGAGTTTTTTTTTAAATCAATTCCAGACCACAGTTAATGCTGATATATTATTTGCCCTTTGTAAACTTCTCCATTGAAAATGACACTTACAAAGTATACAGCTCTTGCAACTCCTTCCTGTAAGTGAATTTCTTTTAATAGCTCACCATCCATTACCGGAACATTTTCGTCAAGTACCACCTGGCCCAATACATTGTAGACCTGCACCACTGCGTCTCCTGCAGACTGATCATAAAGGTTGAGGTGAAGCATGAAGTTTCCATCTGTAGGATTGGGATACATAGTAAGCAATGGCGGTTGTATCTCAGTTAAAGCAGCTTCTCTGCAACTATTAATTACTGAAACAGCAGATGAAAGCCTGAAGCAACCAGTACTAAGATTAGTAACCGTAACGCGGTAGTTACCTTCCACCAATGCAACATAGTCCCTATTGGTTGCCCCAAGAATGTCTGTACCATTTAATCTCCATTGATAGCCAAGCGACACCGACGATGATCCATTTCCGCGCAGTTTCACCTTACCGTTAATACATAGATCCGGATTGTTATCAGGATTCACGACAATGATATTCGCATTCGGAGTGGAAAGACGTGTAACACTAACAATATTAGAAGTACTGGTGCATCCATTACTGCCATTAACAACAACACTATAGTTTTTAGCATTGGGCACCACATAAATACTATTAGTGGCACCTGAGATTTGAGTGGGTCCTTTATACCATTGATAAGTAAGTCCGGCACCCGTATTAGCGGACAGTACAACCGGAATACCCTGACACTCCATAATAGTACCGGCAGGGGTAACATTTGCGCCGGGACTGTTGCTAATTGTAACATTTGCGGTGACCACACTGTCACAACCGATTGAATTTGTATAAGTATGACTATAAGCTCCACTTACACTTACTGATTGACCCCAAGGTAATGTGTAGCTGTCGCATGCCGCTGCATTGTAGGAGCTGGAAACAACATTACCAACAGTTAATGTTCCATTTTCATAATAGACAACATAGTTTGCAGGTTCCTGTTTTTGAATAATACCTGAAGGCACAATCTGATAAATTCCCGGATTAAGATTTCCGTTACCCGCATCTGCGCCAGATTGATCTAGTATTGTAAAGACAGGACCACTCTCTATAACATTAGAGTCTGCATCCTGAATTTGATAAATCGAATTGGTGGTAGTATAAACAGGTTGAACGCCCCCACATCCCGCCAATGCATCATTTGCTTTCACTGTGAGTATTTCAGGTACGATAGTCAGGTTTCCCAAGCCATAGTTAATATCTAAGTTTTCTGATACCAATACGCCGGGAGCAATGAGCCAGGTACCGACCGTAAATCCAGTGATCATGTTAACAGAACTGAAAGCATTTATAGAATCGCTATCTGCTCCATATACATCCAAAGAGTCAACGATGACTATGGTATTTTCATTCGTTTCATCATTGAATGAACTGCTGTTAACACTAGCCTCTCCATTCACCATCGCCTTTCCATTCACCATTGCCTTTTCCATTCACCATCGCTTTTCCGTTCACCATTGCTTTACCATTGTGCAATGTTGTAATGGCAGAATCAACCTGATAATCATAAACAGATTCAAGTGAAACAGGTACATAGTAAGTAGTGTCATAAACAATTCCATTCACCATGGCCTTACCATTCACCATGGCTTTGCCATTCACCATGGCTTTACCACTTGCCATAAAACTTATATTAAGAAAATCTTCCGGAGTAATGGTTTCACCATTCGAAGCTTGACTTGCATCAATCAATACCACCGACTTCGACATGTTTAATTGATGTTCAGCAACCAAGGTATTGAAAAATGAAGATTGCTCGGCGGGTTCAATACCAGATGCGTCATAATCGTAATTAAATTTCATTTGCTGACCATTAATAGCTGATCCGTAAGTGATGGTAGTATCACGCGGCGTAACTGTCAATGGCAGTCTCTCAATCGACAGTACGCCATCTGTAAACTTGTAATTGTAGAATTCAGATAAAGCCAGCGATTGTGGATTTGATAAATCAGTGACAGCCGATGTAGCTCTCCTGTAATACAATCCTATATTGCTCATGCTGTTTGCCGACGATGAATATGTGATGTCAGTTAAGCCTAAATCATCCAGAGAAAGTCCTGTTTCAGCCAAAGGCACCTCATTAATGATAACATTAATGGAATAGTCAGGAATCCGTTCGCCAAATTTTTTGATTGCATCATTCACCGTCACTTTGACATTTTGAGGAGGAAGGCTCTTTAAGTAAACAGGATCACTCGCTCCGCCATCCAAACCGCTGGGTGCCATAGGTGGATTGTAAATTTCAAGCGGAGGATTACCCAGGAACGCCGGAATTTCAGCGATAAGCTGTGTTCCATTTGACACTACAGCCTGAATGGTATCATATTGAAAAATAACCGAAGCGCTATCTGAAAAGTATTCTCCGTTAATAACAATAGATACAGGATCATCGCCCGGAACCTTTGTAGAATCCTGCAGATAATAATTCTGAATAAGCGGAAATGAATTAGAGAATGATTGCAGTGCACGATCAGCCTGAATAAATCCATATCCGGTACTCTCGTCATAACCGGTTACATCCATATCAATGGCTGTAGATTGCAGCAACGATTTCATTTGCTGAAGACTGAACGATTCATCGAAGTAATATTTTTTCTTCGCTTCAATCAGCAAAGCTGCCACAGCAGCGGCATGCGGTGCCGCGGCAGAGGTTCCGAAGAAATTGGGCAGTAGATCAGGAGGATTATCAATATTAAATTCAACACCAAAATCCACAGTGGTATTCACTCCATTAGGTGCAGTAATATCCGGCTTCATTCTGTTTTGATTGTTAACCAAGGTTCCTCCGTGTGATGAAAAAGAAGCAATTGTTGGCGGATCAATTCCATAGGCAGGAGTGTTTTTATAAAGAACGGCTCCCACAGTAATTGAACTATCAATATTTGCTTGGCTGATAATGGTACCCGTTCCCTGATTCCATTCGTCGATGATTCCTTCTCCTCTGAATATAATGTATTTGAATCTCACGTTACCGGAACCTGCTTTACGGGTAACAATGATATTTGCATCAACTGTTGCCTTCACAACAAATGGAAGTACTTCCAATGGATCGCCTCCGATATTATCGCGGTTGAAACCGAATAACCGGTTACCAAACTGATCAACCAGATAAATATCCAGATCATTCAATGCGCCTGTTGTATCGCCAATTGAGTAAAAATCATCGTCCCACTGTAAGGCTATTGTATAAGTGCCGGCAGGCATTGTCAACTGTTGGAAATAATCTCCGCCTCCGAAATCATGCGCTACACCAACATATCCTGCCGGTGCGGTGATCGCACTGAAGTATCCTTCATAAGATTTAATTCCAAAGTTTCCTGCTGATGTAAAGTAGAGTGTTCCTGATTTAGCAACATCTGTTACAGCTTGCGCAACAAGACCATCACTAAAGAAGGGCTCAGTGATATAAGTGATATCATCTACAATCACCTTGCAACCTGAATCGCGCAATTCTTTTATGCCTTCCGCAAAATTACCTGCGCTTATAAATCCTGACCTGAAATAAAGTTCTGCATTGGGTGCCACATCATGAACAATCTGCAGCATCGCGCGACCTTCATCCGTTCCGGCTCCGTAAGGATATTCAGCCAGCAGTTTTACAGGTTTTGTATAATTGGGATTACCGGTACCGGGTAAATCTCCGTTGATCACATCTGTATTGGCAGGTGATCCAAATTTGGTGTTATAGCTATCTGACATCACTCCTATCTTAACACCTTCACCGGAAACCTTCCATGCTTCCTTAGCCTTGTCGCCGGCCATTGCTTTATCACCTTGAGAAGTTGCAAGACCTGTTGTTGTGAACGATGAAGCAATCGGTTTGTAATAGGGTCTTACATAATTTATTTCATCGATCAGGA
Source organism: Chitinophagaceae bacterium (assembly GCA_016717285.1). Taxonomy (NCBI): domain Bacteria; kingdom Pseudomonadati; phylum Bacteroidota; class Chitinophagia; order Chitinophagales; family Chitinophagaceae; species Chitinophagaceae bacterium. Next base: position 1,394,888 of record JADKFU010000005.1, on the reverse strand, counting down.
AGTTGAGCTTATACAAATTCTCTATCGGGAAAAATCCTGTAATGATCAATGTTGAATCACCGTTGTCGATGAAACTGTTCATTCCGTAGGCAGGAGTTTGCAAGAGTGCAAGTAATGCATCGTATTGATCAATAGTTGATATCACTTCTATCAGCACTTCAAAATTGGCATAGTTTATTGTAAAAATATTATTGGTAGAAGTGGTATCATATATAGAATCCGGGAAGCTGTACAACTGCGTTAATTCCGGTCCTATCAGACTACTGATGGTATCATTAACAGGAGGTAAATAGTAAGGGATAATACAATGAGTCAACTGCACATTCAAATCTGCAGATGCAGTGCATCCATTGTTATCGGTCACCACATAATGATAGTTACCTGCTACAAGATTTAAAGTGTCATCACCAGAATAACTATATGGCGGTGTTCCGTTAGTGATGATCAGATTTACATTGCCACTCGTTTGTCCGCTCTCCGTACAAAGAATCAGTGTATCACCTGCTGATGTGGAAACGGACATGTTACATATCAATGGTTCACCAATCTGAAATTCACTGAAAGAAGTAACATCCAAAACACCAATTGAAAATGGTTGAATATCTGTAATCACCGGTAAAATCCAGTCGGGCGCATCATATTTTGCAACAATGAAATTGTTGTAGTCCGCATCCTGATCCACATCATCTCCTTCCCAATAGAAGTACACATCACATTCAGTAAAAGTTAAGCCCTGATTGGTTATTGTCCATATCCTGTTGACGCTTTTGCTTGCATTAATGCCAGATGAGGACACATTTATATGATCTCCTGCATCGGTACTCACTGTTACATACCCTCCGGAGGTGAAGCTTGGATCCAATTTAACAGGTGCGTAATTAACCCTGCCAACAGGATATTCGATCAGCCCGGGTGCATCGATATAACGTTGAAGGTTACCATTTATATAACTGTTAGTGCTTCCATTGGTGATGGATGCACCCTGCCCTATTATTAACTTCTGACTTCCTGTGTTGACAATACCAGTGATTAAGTCCAATGAAGTAGTTATAGTAAGATCGCCATCCAGGAGTATACCGGCAGTATTATCAATGGTAAGATTCTCGATCGTTCCGATTCCGCTTATCTGTTGCTCACCTCCATCACTTTGCATGCTCATGAAACCTGTTATTGATCCATTGTTGAGGAGGTTTCCTGCTTGTTTGTAACCATTCGGAGCATTAAATACTGATGCTGGCTCTATGGTTAATGTACCCGTGTTTTCATTTACATTGTCAGTTACTGAAAGTACTCCGGAAATCACATTCACCGTTCCGTCATTTCTGAACCCACATTCAATAGTAACCTGACCTTCCACATTCAATACAACGCGACCACCTCCGCCTTCACTGGAATAAATATTAACAAATTGATGCGTGCCACTTGCAACCAATATGGAAGCGACATCATTAATATTGAATCTATCCATGTTATTGAAGTAGCACGTATTTCCGTTGAAAGAAATATCACCCCCGTTCCAATTGCAAATCGTTCTGTTGTTAATGATGACTCCATTACCAAAGTTCACGGAATTGCCCACACCCTGTATCGTGAAATCACAACCTGAATTAATATTAAAAGTACCAGGGCCATTCAGAGCAGAGTTTGTATTGCAAAACAACAAGGCACCATCTTCAAACCTGGCTTCTCCATCAACATTCAGCCCGGCATTCTCCAGGTGAAGTGATCCATAGCATTGCATATCTACCAAAGATCCGTCTTCAACAAACATATCAACACCAGACACATCAAGCGATGCTCCCGCTTCAATCACAAGCTGATCAACGAAGATTGTATTGGTTACTGTGATTGTATGGCCGTTCTTAATGATAATGGCATTAGCATCAGAATTCGGTGGCTCGATAGGCGTAACCCAGGCAACTCCGTCATAAGTCATCCAGTTTGATACATCGTTCCAGTCGCCGGATTGAACGGTTCGAAAATCACCTGTTGCTTCATCCAGTGTTCCGTTACAATTTTCATCTATAAGATTGCCGAAGACCTCAGGCAAACCGGGATTGATGGAAGGATCGCTGTCATCGCAGTCAGCATTATCAGCTACATATCCTACTGGTTGCGTGCACGAAAGACTGTCTTCATTCGCATTACCATACGAATCACCATCAGCATCAGCAAACCATTGGGTACCGGGAATCGGCACCTGCACAAAACCACGCAACTTATTGATGCCATGATTGATTAGCTGTGTAGCACTTCCGGTTGTGGTTTCTTCAATAAAGTTTCTTTGATAATCGGCAATAAGGAAAATTCCGTTACCTCTATAAACAGCTCCCATAATTTCAAAATAATTGTAACCTGATTCGGGGATATCAGTTATTTCCAATGTTACCGTGTTAATTTTTTCAAAAACACCATCGGACCAGTGATAAATAAATCCATCGTCTTTATTAAAAGCAATTACTTCACCGTCTGCTCCATTTCCGAGCTGCGTTAAAAGCGTAGTGGTTCCATCATCCGTATTGATTTCAAACAGTGTTGTCGGGTTCACACCACTTTCTCCGGTTACACCATATAATTTTCCCGATGGCGTAAAGGTAAAGCTGGAAAAAAGATAGTCATCAAGGTTTCCAACAAGCGCGCAAACACCTGATTCCATATCTACTGTTACCAGTTTTCTATACGTATTTCCGGAAATAAATACATTAAGTATTGCATAAATAATTCCGTTGACAGGATTTTTATCAATTGCCAATCCGCCTTTTACAGTAAAGCCTGGTAAAGTGAGCGTAAGGGAAGAAAGGTCTTCGAATGTAAGAGGATCGAAATAATAAATCGTTGCCCCGTTGCTATTATTTTGAATACCAACAAAACTTTCACCAATATCATCAATTGTTCCATTGCAATTATCATCCACTCCGTTACAATTTTCAGAAGCTCCGGGATGAACATAAAAGTCAGTATCATCGCAATCGGTGGTATCGGTTACCAAACCGCCGCCTTCTCCGCCACCACCACCAAAGCATGACAGGGTTGAATTATTCAGATCACCATATCCATCATCGTCAGTATCATAATACCAGATGCCTGGAAGACCAAGGTTAGAATTAAAATCATCGCAATCGGAATTGTTTGTTACATAACCGGCCGGCATTGGCGGACAGATATCCACCGCTTCATTTGATCCAAATCCATCGAGATCATTGTCCGGATGATATCCATTAAACAGTTGTGCGGAGAAATACCAATCGCCCTGACAATCACTTACCTCTAAAGCAATTGTATTGGATCCATTTAAATTCAGATACGAAGTGATATCAAAGTTGGTGTACGTAGCAGCACCACAATCATTATCATCACTCACCACCAAGGTACCATTGATATACATTATTGCGTCATCATCTACAGAATAATCAAGGAAGATCTGCTCGGCACCACTGAGTGTAAATGTTTTTCTTAGATAAGTCTTGCTGATGGCCGGAGTATGCAGAGCATCCCATATTCTGGAGGGTGGTGGATTAAACCGTGTCAGGTTGGGTTCGGGCCCGGAGACAGCAGCGTTGTTCCAACCTGAATCATCAAAACCCGGTTGCTCCCATCCGGGATCAGGACCGGGAGATTCGGGAAGCGATTTCCAGGAAGCATCCGTCATCACCAAATTGCAAACATTGCAATTAGCATAAACTTCGGGATTATTGTCATCACAATCTGAAGCATTTAAAACATATCCCGGAGGAGGCGAACAGGGGCCAAAGGCAATTGTTGCATTCCCTTCATCTCCATAAGTATCGCCGTCTTCATCTGCATAGTATAGCATTGCAGAAGAAGGCGTGCAGGTAGTACCTGAAACAACTCCTCCCTGGGCAACCCAGTTCGAAGTAGCACCATTCAGTGTAAAGTTTTGAAGCGCCGCTGTATGGAAGTGTCCACTCGCATCGTTAAGAATTGCTACACCTGAATTATCAGCGTCCGGAGTTCCCTGGTTAAAATTATAAACTGATACCAAACCATCCCGAGGTGAAGTGGCTTCGCAATTCATGCCATCCATAATTTCTTCAGAACATAATACGCGATTCCAGATGCGCAATTCATCGAGTACACCGCCAAATGGATATCCTCCCCAGGCAGCATCACCGATAATCAGATTTCCGGTGCCCTGGTAGCGTGCATCAAGAACATGAGATTGAACTTCCACTCCATCACGATAAATAACTGCAGTTCTCGTAGCCGTATCGAAAGTACAGGTCCAGTAATGGAAATCCAGATCCGTGTAAGGACCAGCAGCTACATTATCATTAAACATATCGAAAGTGAAATAATTATCATCTCTGAATCCAATATGCAAACCATTTGATGTGGTCTCAACGCCCTGGCTGACAGCTATGTCAAAGGTTCCGATAGCATTTCGTTTTGCCCAAAACTGGATAGTGAAGTTGGTGTTATCCAACGCTATTGCAGGAGTAGAAACGATATCATCAATTCCATCAAAGTTCAATGCTGCGGCTGTCGGTACAGCGCAACCATTACCAGGATACAAAAACGCATTGTAATCATTACAATCGCCATGGTCTAAAACAAAACCTGTAGGTTGTGAGCAGGCATAAACAGGATAGCCGGGATCTCCATATCCATCGCCATCCCTTTCACGATAGTAAATTGTTGCAGGTGTTACGGTAACCTGCTGCGTGCAGGTTGAGGTAGTACCGAACTCATCCGTCGCAGTCCATTCTACGTCCGTTGTTCCAATAGGAAAGCAGGCGGGTGCATCATTACTAAAAGTTACTGCTCCGCAACCGCCGGTAGCTGTAGGATAAGGAGGGCCAACAATTAACACTCCGATTGATTTCGCGGGATCGTTGTTGAATTTAAATTCCTGGCAGAAATAATCAAGCGATTGTTCCTTCGTGAGATAATAAATGCCTGGGACCGTAGGTGCAGTAAAGTCGCCTGAAGTATAAGAACCTGTTGTTCCATTTCCTATGTTTGGCTCACATTGCAGTGTTTTAAATGTTGAACCAATACCTATAGACGTTTGAACTATGCAGCCCGGACAATATCCGTTAATAACATCAAAGCTCACAGAAAAATTATAATTCAAAGAAACAGTAGATCCGGGCAACACGATTGCCGAGTTTCCGCCACCATTAATAGAAACATTGGTGTAGGTAGTTACCCTGTCGGTAAAATCAAGAACAACTGGTGATTCAATTTCTTCCGGAAAAAATAAGACACCACATGCGCCGGCAGCTGCATCCTGACAAACTGTAATATCAGGCGCACAGATAATTACTGGCGGATCGCACAAAAGTTCACCCACCTGAAAATTACTTGCTGTTGGTTCATCCCACTCAATTGTAATTGACGTAGCGGTACGCGCGATAACCGGCACTAATTCCCAATCCGGGGCATCATATTTTGCCACCACAAAGTGATCAGGATCAGCTCCGCCATCCAACTCTCCGGAATTCCAATAAAACGTAACCGTATAACCAGTAAAACCGAGACCATTTGATGTTAATGTCCAGGTTCTGTTAACACTCTTGCTTTCATTTATTCCTGAATTAGAGATATCGATATGATCACCTGCGTCTGTTCTTGCGACCATTCCACCTGTGTAAAGAAAATCCGGACTAAAATCAATCGGATTGTAGCTGCCAAAATCACCAATTGGGAATGTTCGGAGACCACTGCTTGAATACACCTGCTCCAGGTTGCCATCAACATAGTGGTCAGCATCTGCATTTATGATTAAAGCACCCTCTGCCATAATTATTTTAGCCGCGCCGGCTGTATGCAGCTTGCCGTTGTTGAATGAAATCTGGTCAGTTATGGTTTGCTGACCTGCTACAATAATTCCACCGGGAGCAGAGGTAGAAGGAAGAAAGGTAGCAATGCTTCCTGTTCCGTATATAGTCTGCGTGGCACTTGCGCCCATTACAAATAAAAATGTATTGATCGATCCATCGTTCGTTAATGCGAGTCCACTATAAAAGACATTTGCGCTTCCATCTACTACAGCCCCGTCGTTTACATCCAATTCGCCATTCGAAAAACTGATGTCTCCATCTATCGTTAAATCAGAACCAACACCATCATCGACCGTTAATGTTAATGCAATCACTTGCAGTGTTGCACCATTCATAATGATTGTTTGATCAATGGTTAAGTTCGAACTGCTGGTAACGTCCGTTCCGTCAACAATTGTGATAGTTCCATCATTATTATCTGGCGTATGCGCGGGGTCACCCCAAATGCCATCGCTAAATTCTTCCCAGGTGGACAGATCTTCCCAGTTACCCGATTGTATAGTACGGAAATCCCCTTCACTTTGAGCACTTGCCTTTTCAGGAGAAAAAAGTATAAATAGTCCGAAGAAAAAAAGTATCGGAACCAATAACTTTTTCCGGAAATCTGAAAACAAAACAGCAGGCGAATGCTCAAAAATGTGAGCCGTCGTATTGAAGAATTGAACACATTTTGATTGGTAGAAAAAATTCATGGGGTTTGGCTTTTGGGTGTTTTAATGACGCAAGAAAACGATTTTCCGGTTATTTGGTTCCTGCCGGAAGAACTCTGGAAGCGGGTTGCAAATATTAGCTGACCAACATAGGGATTTTAGTTAATTCAACCTAATTTTTTATGAACGAATTATGTTCATTGTCTGATTAAAAAAACAGAACATTTCATCCATGTTCAGTGCAAAGACCATTTAACTTATCAGGCCAGACAATTCCAATAGGTTATGAACTAAAGTTTGCAGAAAAACCGCTTCACTTTTCTATTTTGAAAAATGGACACCTCCTTAATAATCATGTCTGAAAAAAATTCCGCGTTTATTGTTGATGTAACTGTTGCAGTTATATCAATTCCTGCTATATGATATTATCCTGTGCAATTTCAGAATGGATATCCGATTGCCAGATTAAAGACCAGTTTGTCTTTCACGAAATTAGTTTCACCATTCGTCAGGTTACCGATCACCCAACGTTCACCGGGAGGATTGGAGGGATCCCTCAACGGTGTAGCTACATCAAGCCTTAAAACAAAATAAGTAAAATCAAACCGGAAACCGACTCCTGTTCCCAACGCGATCTCACTCAGAAAACGGTTGAATTCGAAGTTTGCGCCAGGTTTATTGGGATCCGTTTTGCGCAACCAGATGTTACCTGCATCCAGAAAAACTGCTCCATTCAAGCGACCGAAAATATTGAAACGATATTCCGTATTTGCCTCCAGCTTGATGTCTCCTGCCCTGTCGTAGAAACTGGAAGTGTCTTTATAAGCACCGGGGCCAAGTGAACGAACACTCCATGCACGCATACTACCGGTTCCTCCCAGGTAAAATTGTTTGATATACGGTATAACATCAGAATTCCAGTAATTGATTGCAATGCCGGCAGCTCCGCGTAATACAAGCGAACGGTTTTGCGTAAACTGAAAATAATGGCGCAGATCACCTTCTGCACGCACGAAATTCGCATACGTGGTACCAAACAATACGTAGCTTCCGCTGGTGTCAACATTGTTGCCTTTAAAAGCAGTATTCAACAAATACAAAGAAGTACCGGCAACTTCGCCTGAGAAACGGAAGAAGGTAAATTCACGCCGTATATTTTGTCCCTGATTCGAATAAATATAAGTATAGTTGAGGCCTGCGATCAGTTGGTCTTCGAATGATTGACGGAGAAACGGATCATCATCCAATCTTTGCTGAAACTCATCGCTTAGAATAGTGGAGTTGATATAACTGACAGAAAAAGGATTGAAAACATGGCGCTTCAAAGCATTCTCTTTCCACTCATAACCAAAGGTGAAAGAATAATTGTTGAGTATGTAAATTTTTGTCTGCTGATAATAGTTGGCTTGCAGGGAAATTTTTGTACGCGGATTAAAGTAGCGTGAAAAATTTCCGGTGTTAAATGGCACTACGAAACGCCGCATATAAAAATTCAATTGGCCAGATACATTAAAAATGAGGCTGTCCTTGTTAAAAACCGGAATCTGTGTTCCAGCATTTAAACTCACATCAAACGTGTTAGCGCTCCTGAACACATTTTTATCCTTGTAAGTAAGTTTTATTGCAGCACCAACATTGTATTCAATATTGCTTGCCTCCACTTCAGTAGTTACAGCATGCTTTCTTGCCGGAGTGAGATATATCATGCAATCAAGCAAGTGATTGGCTTTTTCTTCAAACCGGATGCTGATGAATTTAAAAACACCAAGATCTGACAAACGGCTGAGCGTATAATCATAATCCTTCCTGGAATACGGCATGTCTTTTAAAATAAAAATTGCCTTTGCCACGGCATCCATGCGAATGGTATTCCCCGGATCAATAAAGATTAATGATTGGAAAGCAGTTGTATCGTGATAACCGCTCAGCAGATCCTGTTCCGGATAAAAATCAGGACGAACATAAATGTTGCTGATGTAATGCACCTTCATGTCTTCATCAATTGTATTTCCTTTGATCTTTACGTACACATTAGCGGTATTTCTCGTATTGGAAGTGTCTGCTTCAAAATAAATATTGTCGCGCGAGAAGTGATAGTAACCATGATTCTGTATTTCCCGAAATAACCGGACTTGTTCATTACCGATTACATCAGCGTCGAAGGCATTACCCTGTTGCAAAAGTGTTGCAGGTTTGATCGCGTTAATAATACTGATGAGGTGTGAAGTATCCACCGGAAAAAAAACACTGTCGATCGTATATAACGGGCCAGGCGAAACATAAAAATGCGGTGTCGCCTGTTTTTTTCTGATCCTGTAATCATATTTTATTGACGACAATAAATAACCTTTACTCACCATGTAGTCGTGCATTATATTTTCAGAAAACGGCAAAGTTGTCGTATCAAAAAGTACCGGCGGTTCACCGATATTATTGATGATCCAATGGTACAGCCCTGAGGTATCTGTTGTGTAATAACGGTTATAAATGGTAAGATTAAGTTTTACAAGTCCAAGCGTTTTTCTATTGGGTTGTTGCTTTGCCAGTGTCGCAAGTTTACTTTCCAGTGATATGTTTTCTTCAATATTTCTTCTGATTTTCCTGTAATCTATTTCCGACTGTATGGTGACTTCATTTTTTTTTAACAACACCTGGCTGCCTGTGAGATATTGTGTATTGCTGCAACCGGTAAGTAAGGGAGCCAAGAAAACCAGCAAAAGAATGTATCTTACACTAAGCCCCAAAAGTCGCATGTATGTTGAGTAAATCGATTGAAAAATACGTGAATTCACTAAAACAAAAAAAGCACCGTATTGAAGAAGGCCGCTTTATTGCTGAGGGCGAAAAGATCGCGGAAGAGTTTTTAACATCGCGCTTACGCACAGACAAGATCATTGCCACGCGTGAATGGCTGGATGAAAAAGAAAATCTATGGAACAAGAAGAAAGCAACTGTGCTGGATGTTTCTGAAATAGAAATGAAACGAATCTCAGGGCTTACACAGCCATCACGTGTATTGCTGGTCCTCGAAATGATTGCAACGGAAATTGATGATAGCATGGTAAAATCCAACATCAACCTCGTGTTGGAGGATATTCGTGATCCCGGAAACATGGGTACCATTATCCGGATCGCTGACTGGTTTGGAATTCCATATATTTTTTGCTCAGAAGAATGTGTGGATGTCTACAATCCAAAAGTGGTTCAAGCTTCAATGGGATCTGTTACAAGGGTGAAAGTAATAGAAATGAAACTTCCAGGGTTATTTCAACGCTTTCCTTCTTTGCCTGCATATGCTGCGCATTTAGAAGGCGAAAATATTTTTTCCACGAATTTGAAACAGGAAGGATTCATTGTGATTGGCAATGAAGCACGCGGCCTTTCAGAGGCACTTGTTCCATTCATTCATAAAAAAATCACCATTCCTAAATTCGGAAAAGCGGAATCGTTGAATGCCGCAGTGGCAACAGGAATTGTATGTGCGATGTTCCGTACAAAAATGTAGAAACGCCCTGTTTCCGTTTATTTTTGAGACGCTAAACATGGTGTCTTTACTCCTTCGTGATTTCAAATCCTAACAATTTCAAATCATCCCAATATTTCGGATACGATTTTTTCACTACCATCGGATTGTCAATCAATACATTTCCGGATAGCATGGCCAATGGCGCGAATGACATGGCCATCCTGTGATCTTCATAGGTGTTGAACATCACATCGTCAGCAATAAATTTTCCGGCTACGGTGATAGCATCACCAGATTTACGAATACTGATACCACATTTCTTCAATTCATTTCTCAATGCATCCTCGCGGTCACTTTCCTTGTATTGAAGATGTTCCAATCCGGTGAAGCTGGCAGGTTGTGATAAACCACCGCACACAACAAACATAGCCGGCGCAAGGTCAGGTTGATCATTCAGGTGAAAATTAAAATTTCCACTGCCGGCAGTTTTCGTGAGATTAATATGCTGACCTGCATAAGAAGTTTTTATTCCGAAGTTTTCCATAAACACTGCAATTTTTGCATCGCCCTGGAAACTGTTTTCCAGCAATCCTGATAAAGTGAGATCCAATTCATCACTGAAAGCTGCCATCTCGTAATAATAAGATGCGGCACTCCAATCGGATTCAATAAAAATATTCTTCGGTTGGTAAGATTGGGACGGAACCTGAATAACATTCGCTTTCCGTTCATGTTGCACGCCAAAGTATTCCATGAGTGATAAGGTCATGTCAATATAAGGTTGAGAAACGATATTGCCGGTCAGTTCAAGCGTCAAACCATTTTGCATGCATGGAGCAATCATCAGTAAAGCAGAAGCAAACTGACTGCTGATTCCTGAATGCACTTTTATTGTTCCGCCTTTAATTTTTCTACCTGTAATTTTTAGCGGCGGGAAATTTTCATGACCCAGATATTCAATCTGTGCACCCAATTCCCGCAATGGGTCCACAAGATCTCCGACAGGACGTTCCTTCATTCGTTCGCTTCCCGTTAAGATCCAGCTGCCTTTTTTCAATGCAAGAAAAGCAGTCATGAAACGGAAAACGGTTCCGGCATCATGAGCATCATAGTCAGTTCCGGATGAATTCAGCAAAGAAGTCATCACTTTGGTGTCATTCGAATCGGAAATATTTTTCTTCACTATTGATTGCTCCATTAATGCTTCTATAATGAGCACACGGTTACTTATGCTTTTAGAACCGCTTAAATGAATGCTGCCTTTTATATTCCTATCGTTCTTCGAAACCCTGTACAACATCATTTATTTTTTTTCTTTCATGTTTATATTCCGACCATACTATCCGGTGTATGAATATTATTTATACATAGCACGGATATAATCCAATGACCGGCGGATCAATTGTTCGTCTGCTTCCACTCCGATTACCGGTTCGCCTATATTTTGCAGCAATGCAAACTGAATGCGGCCACCGCGGTTTTTTTTATCTTGTTTCATCAGGTTCAATACTGTATCATCAAAAACCGGATCCATATTCACTACGGGGAAATGGTGGCGGATAAACTTGTTCACTTCCTCCATTTTTTTCTCCGGGAAATCGCAAAGTTGTTGTGAAAGAAACAATTCGCCAATCATTCCTGCGGCGATGCAAAATCCATGAAGCGCTTCTTCTCCCCTGTTCAATAAATTCGATTCAACGGCATGCCCAATCGTATGTCCGAAGTTCAGAATTTTACGCAAGTCCTTTTCCAGCGGATCTTTTTCCACCACCGCCAGTTTTATTCCTGATGAATCACGCACAATCCTTTTCCAGTTAACAATCGAAAGATCATCGATTGCATTTATTTTTTTCCAGAATTTTCCACCTGCCAGTAATCCGTGCTTCACCACTTCAGCAAATCCATTCATCAACTGTTCTGCGGGAAGTGTTTTTAAGAATTCAACATTTACAAATGTGGCTGCCGGAGTTTTAAAAACACCCACCTGATTTTTGAATTGCTGAAAATCAATGCCCTGCTTTCCACCGTAAGCAGCATCAACCTGGCTCAGTACAGTAGTTGGAACATGCATAAAATCAATACCCCGCTTGTACGTTGCTGCAGCAAAGCCACCTAAGTCGCATACCATGCCACCGCCTAAATTAATGAGCACCGCGTTTCGATCCGCATTTTGTTCAGTGAGCTGTTCCCATACCTGCTGCGTGGTTTCAATATTCTTGAATGATTCGCCCGAAAAAATTTCGATGACGTTAGCGGATTTCAGCGATTCCACTTCGTTGAATAAAACAGGCAGACAATGATTCACCGTCTGATCATCAACCAATATAAAATGCGAGGTGTATTTTTTTTTCGAAAGAAAATCTGAAAGTCCTTTAGAAAAATTTTTATGAAAGATATTTTTTGAAAGGAGCTGCTTTTTAGAAGACATGATTTGGGAAGATAATTGTAACTGATTTCAAAAATGGAGATTGCAGGAAAAGTTATTTGACGGTTTATCACAGCACATCGAAAGAGTTGCTATGATGGTATTTGCAACTAACTCATCAATACACAAAATTCTTTTCGATTGATCTCGCTCCTTATACTCCACTTTGTTCTAACCTTTGGAGATTGTTTCTCCCGCCAGTTACCATTTTTCGCAATTTGCAATGAATATAAGGAGGGATCGCCATGACGGCGTTGATTGATGCGCCTTTGCAAACATAGTATAACAACATTTGTTGCCTGGTGCAATTCTTCTCCGGCTTTGCCCAACCATTTAACCATGTAACAATTTAACGCCTCAACCAAGCAATTTACGCCTGCGAACCAACAGCCTGCTGTTCCTTCTTCTTCGCCAGATTCATCACTTCCACCTGAGTGCGGATGGATTCATCATGTATCTGAACGTAGAGCGCTTTTACAAACTCACGATTGAGTCCCATCGTTTCGCCGAGGTCGAGCACTTTCTTCAAAATTTCTTCCCAACGACTCACCTGGAAAACGATCACATTGTTATCACGTTTCCAATCACCGATTTCTTTCGATAGCAACATCCGCGAAGCAAGTGTCTGTAACAAATCTTCATCAACGGAATTAATTTTCTCGCGTAACTCCTGCAGCTTCGATTTGTTTTCTTCCACTACATCAGTCCGGATGATGAGGTTAGAGATGATTTCAAATAAACGATCCGGAGTGATCTGTTGACGTGCATCACTCAAAGCTCGCAAAGGATCATTATGAGTTTCAATGATCAGACCATCGTAATGCAGGTCCATTGCTTTTTGAGCGACATAAGCAGTAAGGTGCGTGTTTCCGCAGATGTGACTTGGGTCGCAGATCATAGGCAATTCAGGGCACATGGTTTTTAATTCCAATGCAAGTTCCCATTGCGGCTGATTGCGGTACATCGTAACTTCATAACTATGAAAACCACGGTGAATCGTCGCCATCTTTTTTATACCAGCACGGTTGATGCGTTCCAATGCGCCGATCCACAATTGAAGATCAGGATAAGCAGGATTTTTCACCAATACCGGAACATCCACCCCTTTTAATGCGCTGGCCAATTCCGTTACAGAAAATGGATTCGCTGTTGTGCGCGCGCCAATCCAGAGAATATCAATTCCGGCCTTCAATGCTTTTTCTATGTGCATCGGATTGGCAACTTCTGTTGCCAGCATTGCGCCGGTTTCTTCCTTCACGCGTTTCATCCAGTCGAGGCCAATTACACCAATGCCTTCGAACATACCCGGACGTGTACGTGGCTTCCAGATACCTGCACGAAAAACAAACTTATCGAAGTGCTGCTTAATTCCTCTTGCTGTCTTCAGCATCTGGTCTTCAGACTCCGCGCTGCACGGTCCTGCTATCAGAATGGGTTTTTTGTCAAAGGGCAACCATTCACTGGTTGGAATGAGGTCAAGATCTAATTTTTTTGTGCTCATAGTTTTGCTGTTACAAATTTTCCTTTACGGTATTCTCCTAAAATTGAAAGATTAAAAGTTTTCTTCAACACCTTGGTAATCGCTGTTTCATAGTCTTCATATTTCGTCCATTCCAGATCAACCAGGAATGTATATTCGTTAGGTCTCCCCACAATCGGTACAGATTGAATCTTGGTAAGATTGATCCAGTAATCACCCAATATGTCCACCACCTTTTTTAAGTTGCGTGGTGAATTATCCAATTGAAAACTTATTGATGCTTTGTTGGCTCCGGAAATTTTAATGTTCTTATCAGAAAGAACCAAAAACCTTGTATAATTTCTTTTATGCGTTTCGATGTTTGAATTAAGAATCGTCATACCATAACGCTCTGCGGCCGCATCACCTGCAATCACCGCTGTGTTGTGCAACTGCTGGTCCCGCACATTTCTTGCACACTCTGCGGTATCGTTTAATGCCATTACTTTCTTACCAGGAAATCGCAGCAGGAACTCATCGCACTGGCGAATCGCCATCGGATGTGAATGAATGAATTCTATTTCATCAATCTTAACACCGTTCAAACCCATCAGGTGCAATTCAATCTGCAGATAGACTTCGCCAATCACACGCAGCCGGTAGTCAGTGATAAACTGATAATTGGTAAGAATAGTACCGGCCGTGGAATTCTCAATCGCCATCACACAGTAATCAGCTTCTCCATTTACCATCTTCTCACAGGAACTGCGGAATGAATTGGCTTCAATGATGTCGATATTGCGTCCGAAAAATTTTTGCGCGGCCACATCATGAAAAGATGCTGCTATGCCCTGTATGGAAACTTTTTTTCTACGCATGTTATCGCTCTTACGTATTCGTTAGCGACAAAGTTATACGAAAATGCATGTAATAAACTATTTTTTTTCGCTGAAACCCATACGGGATAAGGGTTTTAGCTAACAAGGGTTAGTTAGGGGAATGGAGATTAGGAATTAAGAATTAAGAATTAGGAATTAGGAAGTTCCTGTCATTCTGAGTGAAGAGAAGAATCTATCCAGTAAAAAGCAAGCGCATTTTATGCTGAGCAATTCCGCCTGTCATTCTGAGCGAAGCGAAGAATCTCCACTCCCAAACAAATCCTCAATTTTTAAATATAACCTTCCTGCTTTCTGTCAGCATTCCATCTATCACCAATTGATACATATAAGTTCCATGTGCATTATAGCCATGATGATAGAGCACTTCATTGATTCCCTTATTCAGTTTGAAAGGAAGTTCTTTCAGCAAATTTCCATTGGTGTCAATAATCCTGATCACAGCGGTGTTATAGGGTATTGGATGAAGCACATTCACGGTAATAATGATTGCCTCATCAGAAGGATTGGGAAAAGCGGGCAATAACTGAATGCTTTTTTTTGAATCCGGATCACTGATGGACGTAATAGTGCCTGCAATTTCTCCACTGAATAAACTTTCTATTCCATTGCTATCTACTGTTGCTACACTCAGGTAATAGGTATTTGGTGCCGGAAGATTTAAACTTGCAATTGAAGTGTTGATAGTATAAACAGAATCCCAGTCATAAGTCAGTGAACGCACTCCAACACGGTATTGCGGATACGTTTGATCTGCATTAATTTCCACTGATATCACATTACCGGCAACATCAATTCCAAATGTGGGTGTCTTAGGTCCAATGGCAGCCATCGCTGCACCAATTCCATTAATAAGCGCATTTCTTTTGAGGTAATTAAAATCAACCAAAAAACTATCAATAGCATTGTCGCCATCTGTATCATAACCCAGCACATCACGGGAAGTATGCTGGTTATCAGCATAGCCAACTGCCGTCACATTTGCATTACCATTTTCGTTGGCTGATGTAAATCGCATGGCAGTGTATCCATGTTCCCTGAATGGAATGTGATCACCTCCTCTTCCGGTACGGTCTTCACCCGTCATTACAGAAATAGTCATAGGAACTGATGCAAGCTCCAGCAATTGCTCCTTGTATTGCAATTTGATAAACCGCACCAATCCTTTATGCGGCGAATTAAAACCACCATAAGAAAACAGCCTCACCTGCGTACTGTCAATGTCACCAAACGGAGAGCAGCTTGGTGGTGATGAAGTTTCTCCACATAATATTCCACCCACAATATCATTGTTGAGCACTGCCTTCACAGGAATATTTTGCTGCTGTACATAATCGGCAAACGCTTCTGATCCATACAGCCCCTGTTCTTCTGCAATGTTTGCAAGAAATACTATTGTCCGGCTGTAACTAAATTTACTCATCACTCTCGCCAGTTCAATCACCAGTGCTGTTCCGCTTCCATTGTCGTCACTGCCCTGCGCAAGGCAAGCGGTATCACACAATATTTCACAACGGCTGTCTAAATGTGATTCAATGATGATGATGGAATGATCAGCTGTATCAAGTCCGGGCAGAACGGCAAAAACATTTCTGTGCTGACCGACATTACAGATTGAAAGATCAAACTGAAGATACGAAGGCAGGAGTCGGTTATAATTCCCGGCACTGAATTGTTGAAATTTATGATATACCCATCTTCTTGCAGCGCCGATTCCTTTTACATTCGAAATTGTATCTGATCCTGAATTGCGGTTTTGAAATGACCCTAAATATTCGAGATATTCATGCAGTGAATCAGCATTGATCTGATCATTTAATCCTGTTGAAATTGTATCCGGATCATTCAGTAGTACAGGTGGAAAATAATCTGCCGGATTGTAATTCCCCATCATTACCTGTTCAGCCATTGCATTGGTTGAGATAATATTGGTTTGAGCGAAAACGGTATGAACAAACAGGAGGCAACATGCAAGTGAGAAAGATTTTTCCATAGCACCTGAATTTTATGAAAGTTACTCTAATCAGTCAGGAATTAATTACGCGAAGCACTTTTAAGCTTTTTCAAAGCTTTATCACCTTCTGTGTTGTAATAACTATTCCATTCGTGGAGATGAGCAGAAAATAAGTTCCCGCTGTCAGTGGATCCGTAGCAAATGCAAATTCATTTTTACCGGCAAGCACTCTTTCCTGCATGAGCGTTTTAATCTTCCTTCCATTGATATCCAGCAATTCAAATACACAGTTTGCTGAATGCTCCAGCTTAAATGCAATGGTTACTTTTTCTCCGAAAGGATTTGGAAATACATTTACGCCCTTACTGCTTTCATATATTTCATTCACGCCGGTTGGCGGCGGATCCAATGCGATCTCTGCAATCCAGGTGGAAATTTTATGGATAGTGGTTCCATATGAACCATTCACCCACACTTTTCCGGGATCATCATACCGACGTTGCGCTCCTGAATAATCTCCCCATCGTTCAGTTCCGGGAATAACAGAAACAAAGGACTGCCCATTCTTCACATTCTTCAATGATGAATAGCTTCCTTCACCATCAGAAGCAATAACAGAATAGCCGGGAAAAAGATTGATCGCGCTTCTCATTACCACAATGATGGAAGAGTTATCCTGATCACTTAATCCATTGTAGGCAAGATTTGGATAACCATAATGAATCGTATCATCGGATAAAATCTTTAATGTTAAAGAAGGTGCGGATTGCACATTATTAATAACCCCATGATATATTGCTGCTGTGGCTAACGCAGTATCAGTAGTGTTTCCTACCAACTGAATTCTGTCATTTTCATAAAACGCTCCGAGCACGCGCGAATCGTTAGTGGCAAGATCACCGCCTGATGATTGTTTTCCATCAATAGGAATAAAGTAGGAAATATCCGACTTCAAAACTTCGCTGGTAAGCTCTTGTGAAGATGCACCAATGGTATCCGTAAGATGTACAAGAAAAAAAGTATCATTCACAACATCAAGATTCCGTTCACTCAGGAAATAAATATCAGGACCGTATAAAGTGCTGCCGCCTTTCACCGGACAAAGGTTCCTGATCTTTCTTCCATTGAATGAAACATCATCATGAAGTTGCACTGAGAGCGATGCGCCCTCGTAACCTTTGAATTTATTTACCTGCCAGATCACGCTGCGAACCCAACCTGTTTGCCACGGTTCATCGTTGTGAAGATGATTGACGGTAACAAACAATTCATTATTGGTGAGAGCGATAATCGGATAATCACTCCATAATGTATCATTGAGCGGATTGCCGGGTAACTCATAAAAATTCCAGTTTGCGCCAGGATAATCAGTTTGAGAAAATGCAACAATTATACTTGAAGTCGCATCGGTAAATCCTGCCAGAAACACAGCTACAAATTTATTTTCAAGAGGGTCATAAATGACTTTTGGATCATACTTGTCATTCGTATTTCCTAATGAAGCAGAAAATGCATCCAATGAAATATAACTGATGGTGGTGTCAGTGTTCAGATCATACATGAAGATCGTGGAATTCATTACTGAAACCACGTAACCGGAATTTGAAACGGCAATGTCGTTATCGTTGGGAACAGAATTATTGTAAAGGTTGCCCTGGAAATTGCGCCATACAAACGGAGTGTCCGGAACATCTCTTATGGTTGATGGAAGTGTTGCAGCTTGTTTTTTCTTACGGATCATTTCTTCCAGCAACTCTTTTCTTTCTTCCAGTAGTTTTCCGTCCTGAAATTCATCTTCAACTTCCTTTTCTAGATTTATCAGTCCCGGATTCCAGTCTTCCTGAATATCGCTTACCTTTTGCGAAGCGCTTAAAGGAATATTAAAGAGACGCTGCTGAGCGACAGCGCAATTGTCAATGATAACCAACACTAAAAATGAAAGCGGTAAAAAGTACTTCATTAACCACATTTAAAAAGTCGCCGTAAAATAAATCAATTAATGGTTTGAATCAACATGAATTTACAAACACATTGAGTGCATGATAAGACATCCTCCTTTTAATATTACAAAAAATCATTTTTAACAATGCTCATCGATAAATTGAACGCCTTCATCTAAATAAAATAACATCTGTAACTTTTCTACCTTCTTTTACCTCTCATTCTTTATCATTGTAAAAAAACCAAATCATGGAGCTTTCCATTCAAGGCTTGTCGAAAACCTATTCCAACGGAGTTATTGCCCTAAACGATGTTACACTTACCATTCCAACAGGAATGTATGGATTGCTGGGTCCAAATGGAGCTGGTAAATCCACGCTCATGCGCACCATTGCAACCCTACAGGATGCAGACAGTGGGAGTATTCACCTGGAAGGCATTGATGTTTTAAAAGATAAAATGGCGGTTCGCAAAATACTCGGATATCTTCCACAGGAATTCGGTGTCTATCCCAAAGTTTCCGCGCAGGATATGCTGGCTCATATCGCTGTACTGAAAGGATTGACAGTGGGCAGAAAAGAACTGGTGCAGTCGCTGCTGCAAAAAGTGAATTTATATGACGACCGCAAAAAATCATTGAGTGGTTTTTCAGGTGGCATGAAGCAACGGTTTGGTATTGCGCAAGCATTGCTTGGGGATCCGAAGCTGATTATTGTGGATGAACCCACTGCGGGACTGGATCCCGGAGAGCGCAACCGGTTTTATAATTTACTTTCCGAAATCGGTGAAAACAGGATCGTGATTCTTTCCACCCACATTGTGGATGATGTAAAAGAATTGTGTTCCAACATGGCGATTATTGACAAAGGAACTTTACTCTATTCAGGTTCGCCGAATGATGCACTGCTTTCGCTATCCAATAAAATATGGACCAGGTATATTTCAAAATCAGAGATACAGGAGTTCATGAATCGTTACCGTGTGATTTCAACGCGCATGGTAAGTGGAAAACCTTTGATTCATGTATTCAATACCGATGATCCCGGAGATGGATTCTCACCCGTTGAAGCGGACCTCGAAGATGTTTTCTTTTCACGCATTGCAGGATTAAACTGATTTGGCTGTTGCTGAATTACTTTTTAATAACGCTGCAAATTAAGTCCTGCACTTTTAACTATCTCTGAATTTTCTCACCCTCACACGCTAATATGTTCTGGAACATTTTCCGCTTTGAAATAAGATACTGGCTGAAGCAGCCAATGGTGTTCATTTTTTTATTCGTCAACGCGCTGCTGATATTTGGTGCCACGAGCAGTGATTCAGTGCAGGTGGGAGGCTCAGTTGGGAACGTAAACAAGAACGCTCCATTTGTTGTTGAAAATTTTTACGCAGTCATGTCGATCATCAGCTTGCTGATGGTGACTGCCTTTCTGAATGTAGCAGCAGCACGGGATTTTAATTTTAACACCCATCAGATCATTTTTTCTACACCATTAAAAAAAATCAGTTTTCTGCTGGGCCGGTTTTGTGGTGCTGTCTTCGTTTCTATTATTCCTTTCTTAGGTGTTTCTGTTGGAAATATTTTAGGGGTGCTGATGCCGTGGGTTGATCCTGCACGTGTTGGTCCAACATTTATAGATGGCCACCTGATGGGGCTGATTGTATTTATCATTCCGAACATCCTGTTCGCAGGCGCATTTATTTTTGCGATTGCAGCACTTACCAGAAGTACGATTTATTCATTCATAGCTACTATTCTTTTACTGGTAGGTTATGGAATTGCCAATGGACTCGTAAGAGATTTAAAGAATGAATATTTAGGTACACTCATCGATCCATTCGGCATCCGCACATTTTCTGTTGCCACTAAATACTGGACAGTGGCAGATAAGAATTCAATGTCACTCGGATTAACAGGTATCATGCTTGTGAACAGGCTGATCTGGCTGGCAGCAGCGGCAGCCATACTGACATTTACTTTTGCAAGATTTTCATTCACAGAAAAATCACGCAGAAAAAAACGCGCAGCGCCAGCAGTAAAAGAACTTCGTCCTTCCTACGGCATGTTTCAGAAATTGCCCGCAACTTCATTTTCAAATGCCGCTTCACAGCAATTCAAACAATTCATCAACCAGGTAAGACTCGATTTCTTCGGCATTTTGAAAAGTACAGCATTCATAGTCATCATTCTTGCAGGCATCATCAACATGGCTTCTTCCATGGCTTTTGTAACTGATTCTGGTTATGGAAATAAATCCTTTCCGGTTACGTATACCATTATTGACAGCATACGCGGAACATTGTATCTCTTTCTGATTGCCATCATCACTTTTTACACAGGGGTATTGGTATGGAAAGAACGCGATGCAAAAGTGAACGACATCTATGATGCATTGCCGTTTGCAAAATGGATATCTCCCATTTCCAAGTTGATTTCCATGATTTTAATTGTCGGGGTAATACTGCTCGTCGCTTTGATTACTGGCGTTGTTACGCAAACATTGTATGGATTTCATGATTATAAACCAGGTGAATATTTTATTGAATTGCTCGTGCTTGATCTGCTGTTCTTCTGCTTCCTGATCGCACTTTCGCTTTTTATTCATACGATCGTTAACAACCGTTACATTGCATACTTCCTTTTCATTGCATTTATAATTGCCAATCTGTTTGCGTGGTCGTCGATAGATGTAGTTTCCAATATGGTTATTTTCGGAAGTATTCCCAACCATACTTATTCTGATATGAATGGATTAAATCCGTATACACAAGGCCTTGCCTGGTTTAATCTGTACTGGTTTCTTTTTTCGGGTTTGCTTGTGATGTGCGTAGTGGCTTTCTGGATGCGAGGGAAAGAAACGGCTTTTAAAAACAGGTGGAATGCTGCAAGAGCTTCTTTTAAGGGAAGTTACCAATGGATCACCTTCACGTTACTAATAACATGGATATTTTCAGCGGGATTTGTTTTTTACAACACAAAAGTGCTCAATCACTACAACACACCAAGAGCACAGGAAATTTCGCAGGCGGAATATGAAAGACTTTACAAGAAATATGAAAACATTAATCAGCCGCGGATAACGGATATTCATTATCAAATCGATCTTTATCCTGAAGCACGCAATCTGCACGTAGTGACCGATGCAATTGCATGGAATGCCGGAGGCAAAGCAATAGACTCCATTCATTTTTCAATGGTTGATGGATTTGATATTGTAATTGATTTGCCTGATGCCACAGTCGTTCTTGACGACAAAAATCATCTGTATCGGATCTATCAATTGAAACAACCATTACAGCCTGGTGACAGCCTGCCCATAAAAATAACTTCAGATTATCTAAGCAAAGGCTTTGAGAACAATGTGCGCTTTACGCAGATCGTTGCCAATGGTTCCTTTTTCAACAATGCGGATGTACTCCCACAGATCGGTTATCAGTCAGGTAACGAAATAGCCGATAAAAACCGTCGCAAGAAATGCAAGTTGCCTGAACGGGAACGCATGCCCGCTCTCGTACGCAACTGTAGCGATGCCTGTATGAACACTTACCTGAGTAACAGCTCTGATTGGGTGAATGTAGAAACCGTAATGAGCACATCGAAAGACCAGATTGCTGTAGCTCCGGGTTCTTTATTGAAAGAATGGACAGCAGGTGACCGTCATTATTTCCACTATAAGCTGGATCATAAATCAATGAACTTTTACTCCTTTATTTCTGCCCGTTATGAAGTGAAACGCGATAAGTATAAAGACATTGATGTGGAAGTTTATTATACCAAAGGTCATGAATACAACGTAGACAAAATGGTCAGCTCACTGAAAAATTCACTGAAATATTACACTGAAAACTTCGGACCCTATTATCACCACCAGGCACGCATCATTGAATTCCCGCGATATGCTTCTTTCGCACAGGCCTTTCCCGGAACCATGCCTTATTCAGAAAGTATCGGCTTCATCGCAAATCTTGAAGACCCTGAAGACATTGATATGGTTTATTACGTAGTGGCGCATGAAGTTGGACATCAATGGTGGGCCCACCAGGTGATTGGTGCCAACATGCAGGGCGCAACACTGTTGTCAGAAACCATGGCACAATATTCTGCACTCATGGTAATGGAAGATATGTACGGTAAAGAACAGATGCATAAATTTTTAAAGTATGAAATGGATCGTTATCTCCGTTCTCGTGGTGCCGAAACAATTAAAGAAACTCCTTTAATGAAAGTGGAAGAACAGGGATACATTCATTACCGGAAAGGAAGTGTAGTGATGTATTATCTGAAAGAAATGATTGGTGAAGACAGCATCAACTTCGCATTGAAAAACATGATAGACTCCTTCGCTTACAGGAATCCTCCTTATCCTAATTCCTATCAACTGGTGGAGCGGTTTGAAAAAGAAACACCTGACTCCCTGAAATACATTATTAAAGATCTTTTTTACGACATGACCATTTTTAATAACCGAACCCTGGATGCATCCTATAAAAAATTGCCGGACGGTAAATTTGAAGTCACGATGAATGTGCAATCCGAAAAATACAAAGCTGATTCGCTGGGGAAAGAAACAAAGGTTCCCATCAACGACTGGATCGAAATCGGAGCGCTGGCAGTTCCTGAAGAAGGCAAAAAAACCGGGAAGCAGTTATACAGTGAAAAAGTAAAAGTGGCAGCGGATAAAAACACTTACCTATTTACAGTTGATCAACAACCGGATAAAGCAGGGATTGATCCTAATTATTACCTGATTGACAGGATGCCGGATGATAATCTGAAAGACGTAGACGAGAAGAAATAATTTAATGAGGAACCAGGGTGGTAAGTCCTTAGTCCGGAGTCGTTAGTCCTTAGTCGTTAGTAGTCTTTAGTCTTATTGCTAAATTCTATGATGTACGTCCCAAATTAATTCCTAATTCCTAATTCTCTACATTCCTGAAGCAAAAAGCAAATTCAAATCCGTACTCTTCATGTTGAACTTTTCGCTCAGATGGCGATTGGTAAGTGTTCCTTTATAAACATATACTCCATTGCGGATGTGAGGATGCACGCTCATCAGCTTATCAAACCCACCCAACTCACTTGCCTCGAGCAGCATGGTGGTTAATACATTACTGATAGCTTGTGAAGCAGTTCTTGGAACGCGAGAGGGAATATTGGGCACACAATAATGAATGATGTCAAATTTCTTGAAGATCGGATTGGTATGCGTCGTAACTTCCGATGTTTCGAAACAACCTCCCTGATCAATACTTACATCAACAATCACTGAGCCGGGACGCATGTGCGACACCATATCTTCGGTAACAATTATGGGTGCACGACCTGATTTTGAATGCACTGCTCCCACCGCTACATCGGCTCGCGCCAAAGCCTTTGCCAGTACGTCCTGCCGGATAATAGAAGTGAACACCCTTGCGCCAATATTGCGTTGAAGTCGTTTTAATTTATAAATAGAGTTGTCGAATATTTTTACTTCAGCACCTAATGCAATGGCTGTACGCGCGGCATTTTCACCAACCGTTCCTGCACCAAGTATCACCACATTTGCAGGAGGAACACCGGCAATGCCACCTAATAAAATTCCTTTACCATGATTAAGATTACTCAATAATTCCGCGGCAATTAAAATGGCGGTGCTACCCGCAATCTCACTCATGCTTCCAACAATTGGAAAGGAGCCGGATTCATCCTGTATGTATTCGTAAGCAAGTGCAATCACTTTTTTCTGAAGTAACAATTCCAGATAGTGCTCTGTGACAGTTGGAAGATGAATGGGTGAAATAATAATCTGGTTAGGATGTAACATATGAATCTCCTGCTCGGAAAGCGGAGCAACCTTCAATATGATATGCGCATTAAAAATTTCCTTTGCATGGTATGCGATCCCCGCCCCGCATTCGGAATATTCTGTATCAGAAATATGTGAACCTTCACCTGCTTTGGATTCCACAATAATCCGGTGATCATGTCCAACCAATATCGAAACAGCACCGGGAGTAAGTGCAACCCTGTTTTCCTGGAAATGACGCTCTTTCGGGATACCAACAAAAAGTTGATCCTGTTTCCGGGGTACCTCCAGCAGCGATTCCTGTGGAGCCAGACCAATTCCGGATTTCAGTTCTTCCGGCAGTTTTATTTTTTTCTCATCACTCATGGCAGTGTTATCGTCAAAATTCTTTGTTGATCTTCAGTTACCGTTATGCTGATATGGACAGTTTCCACCGGAAGCAATGGTTCAATTAATTGTGGCCACTCAACAAAACAATATTCATTTCCCGAAAGATACTCTTCAATTCCGATTGCAAGGGCTTCATCGATGGTTTGCAGGCGAAAGAGATCAAGGTGAAAAATTATTCCGGCGCCGGCGTATTCATTTACGATTGCAAAAGTAGGACTTGAAATATGTTCCTGCACTCCTAATTGATTACACAATGCAGCAATGATTGTTGTTTTGCCGCTTCCCATTTCCCCTAAAAATGCGAAAATTTTACTGCCTGCACAAGACGACAAAATCTGCTGCGCAACCTCCGGGAGTTGTTTCAAAGAAGCAATTTTGATTTGATTCTTCATGAAGTGAAGCTATGAAAAAGATGGAAGGAAGAGGTGCTTCATTCGCAATATTTGTAATCCTGAGTTTATGTTTGTCATTCTAAGCGCAGCGAAGAATCTATATACGATAAAAAAATTGTTATTCTCAACAACAGGTTTTCATTCTGACCACAACGAAGAATCTATGCACAATAGCGAATTTGTCGATCTGATTAACAGGTTTGTCATTCTGAGCGTAGCGAAGAATCTACACCAACAATCAATTGGTCATGCTGAGCATACGTTTGTCATTCTGTGGAGTGTAAAAAATCTACCCGACCATAAAAAATTATTACTTTGTTCACCGAAGAATTTATAATACACAAAATATTTGTCATTCTGTGCCTCATGTTCGTCATTCTGAGCGCGGCGAAGAATCTATAATATCCGAATTATTGCACGTCTATAAAATCCATATTCAATTTAATGAAAGACTACCATTTTTATGTATACCTCCTCACCAACTACAAGAAGACAGTTCTCTACACCGGCGTTACCAATGATTTAGCAGAACGTATTCTTAGTCATTTTGAAAACAGAGGCAAGCCAAAAACATTTACCGGCAGGTACCATGTCTTTTACTTGCTTTACTATGAGCACTTTCAGCATGTAGATAACGCTATTGCACGCGAGAAAGAAATCAAAGGATGGACAAGAAAAAAGAAAGAGGATTTGATACGGACGATGAATCCGCAATTCCGTTTTTTAAATAAAGAATTGTTCGAGGAATGGCCGCCTGTGGATGATAATTTAGGTTAAGGGCAGATTCTTCGCTTCGCTCAGAATGACAAATACTTTCTCCGAAAGACAGATGCCTGCTCAGCATAACAAGTTTATATCAGAATGCTACGGGCAAAACTATTTTATAACCATTCCTGAAACGGCATCCATGAATACGAGTTTATCCAGCCCGAACTTTACCCCGGTTTTCTCTCCTATCGCTACAGATTCATTGGGTGGCCTCCCTGCAATAAGTGTCTGATCAGCTAAAGAAAGATACACCAACTGTTCATTGCCCATATTTTCATACGCTGTTATTTCAAGCACACAATCGCTCATTTGATCTTGATCTTCAGCACCTGTTAAAAGAATGTGTTCAGGCCTGATCCCGATCACCACTTGCTTGCCCGTATAATTTTTTAATGACGCAGAGACATCAGGCAGTGATAATTTAAATTTTGCTGCCTGGTGTATAAAACAAAAACCTTCCTGCTGTTCAATAGTGCCGCTCATAAAATTCATGGTAGGTGATCCTATAAACCCTGCAACAAACTTGTTGTCGGGCTCCTTGTATAAATGCATCGGCGTATCCAGTTGCATCAGTCTTCCTTTATTCAGCACGGCAATTCTGTTGCCCAGCGTCATGGCTTCTGTCTGATCATGCGTTACATAAATCATTGTTGCATTGATTTCATGATGCAGCTTTTGCAATTCAATCCGCATCTGGCTTCTCAGTTTTGCATCCAGGTTACTGAGTGGTTCATCAAACAAAAAAACCTTCGGCCGCCTGATGATTGCTCTTCCGATAGCTACGCGTTGTCGCTGCCCTCCGGAAAGTGTTTTTGGTTTACGCTCCAGCACTCCTTCCATCTCCAGCAATTTTGCTGTATGCATCACTCTTTCTCTAATTTCTTCCTTCCGCATTTTTTTCAGCTTCAGACCAAATGCCATGTTTTCATACACAGTCATGTGTGGATACAAAGCATAATTTTGGAAAACCATAGCGATGTCACGGTTGCTCGGATCGAGGTCATTGATTTTTTTTCCATCAATCGAAAGTGTTCCTTCGCTGATGTCTTCAAGACCGGCAATCATTCTCAGCAATGTAGATTTGCCACAGCCTGAAGGACCTACAATCACCATGAATTCCTTGTCTTTCACTGTAAATGAGATATCGTCGATGGCCTTTGATGGCGCTTCATTCTTTTTACTACCGGGATAAATTTTTGAAAGGTGCTCCAATGTTACTTCTGCCATGATCTCTGATTTAGTTACTGCTCAAGCGAAAAATATTCTTTTAAAATATGGGTAATGCGACAGGCAAGATCCAATTCACCAGAAACAATAATATAATCATTACCATGTGCGACAATGCCGGTTGTAAAAACAACATGCTGTAAATACGCCTGGTGTTGAATATCAATGGTCAGGTTTTCATTTGCCTCCAGCAATGGTGTTATGTCTTCAAGCCTAAGAACTTTTAAAGGATCATTACGATCCATCAATGCCCAAAATGTTCTATATACTCCTACTGCGCCACCACTCTGTTGCACGCCATGGTACAGGATCAACCAGCCATCTTTGGTAAGAATAGGTGGTGTACCTCCTCCAATTTTTTCGTTAGACAAAGAAGCGCGCCTTGCGCGGATGAATGGCTGATTCATTGGTTTCCAATGCAAAAGATCCGGCGAAGTGGCCATGTGTATGGCAGCGCCGGGATGATACAGCGAACCCGGCGATGAAGCAAAATAACATTCACCCATAGGACGGGTCAAGGCAAAATATTTTTTGCCGATAGTTCCTTCAAATAAAAGCATGTCTTTATTCTGATGGTCGAGCACAACGCCCATGCAGTTGTAATTTAATCCATCTTCCGATGCATATAACATTGTTGAATGCCGTTCACTGCTTACACAGCAGACGGTCATGTAATATCGCCCATCAATCAATGAAATTCTCGGATCTTCTATGCCATATTCCTGGCTTGCAAATTCAGGCGCGATAATTTTATCGTAGTGAATCATTTCAACCCTGCTGCCATCGGCATTTAATTCAACCGGCAAAAGCCACGATAATGAAGTCAACGCATACACCGGAAATCCATATGCCTTAATGCTGAACTTACGCGGATCAACCCGCACAACGTCCTGCAATGGCCAACTGTCTGTCGTATAATTTCCTGAAGCCTCCCAACGAATACAATGCGCTTTGTCATTTACAACAGGATCTGTAAGTGCTTCTGCAATTCTCACCATCATCAGCAGATTCCCATTGGATAAACGACACAAACCAGGATTAAAAGCACCCAGCACAAATGTTTTTTCTTTCAATCCGTTTCGAAGCGGTGAACGAGACAGATCAACATCATCCGGCTTGAATATCAAGCGATCTGATTTTATATGTGCATGCTGATTCTGTTGCATCGTTTACATTTTCTTATCCGAAATCAATCAGTGACTACTTCTTATACTTTTCAAAAGCTGCTTTTACTGCAGGATGATTTTCCACCTGTTGCATGGTAAACAAGGCTTCAATGGTTGATTCTGCGCCCGAGTTATAATTTACACTTCCCGGTGCTGAAATTCCATCGTAACCCCTGCCGGTTGCAACATCATACATGTTGGCATTCTCATTATTTGCTCCGGCAAACCATGCGGCCAGGTGCCCTGCAATATCGGCATACTTGTCCAACCCTGTAATGTTATATGCTTCAACCGCTGCGAAAACCATTGGTGTAACACCATATGCAATTTGTTCATAGGCAGCACCACTGAGCTTCTGATACACTTCTCCGTTTTTAGCAAGCACAGCAGTTGATTGATAACCATTCTGCAAAATCCAGGGATAAAAATTATCTACTTCCATCAAGGCCTTGTCAGTGTATTGTGCATCATTCAAAAAAGCACCTGCCTTCAGCAAAGCATACGCTTGCACATTCGCATAAGCATGCCATGTATTTTCCCAGCTTAAAAAACTTCCATACGGATAGTGCGTGGCATCTCCTGCCTGCATCAGCACAATTCCATCCGCCAGCTTTTTTATGTAATCAGTGATGACCTGATCTCCGTTTGTTTTCGAATACATTATCAGGCCTAAAATCAACAATGCCGATTGATCTGTTGCACTTCCCGACGGCAACCATTCAGGGACAGTAATTCCATTCACAAGCTTTGTTGTTTCAGGAAGATTTACCATGTCAGCTTTTATCTGTGCTACCAGCTTGCTAATTGAAGTATTCATCTCGTTATAGAGCTGCACATCAATATTTTGAATCAATGGAGCACATTCAGTAAGTGCAACAAGCGCTCTCCACGACCACCAGTTTTCACCGTTGGAACTGGTAGCACCAAATTTGTTAATCAGTCCACTCGTAAACAAAAAATTATAGAAGTATCCATTGTCGGATTGCATTTCTAAAATGAAATGTAATAAATGAATGGCTTTGTTTTGAAGTGCTGTATCTGTAGCGAATTTTTCGCTTCGAACATAAACCTGCACTGCTCTTGCAACATCATCAACGCAGGTAAACCCCTCTCCTGCAGCTTCAACCGGATGGTAGTCCGGAGCTTCGGCATAAATATAAATACCAGCAGCATTAACGCCTGTTGAAAAAGTAACGGGAGTATACAAATAATTAAGGTGGTTCAGATTGACCAATGCAGTATTTACAGTTGGAGGCGGCTCACCTTCGCCGGGTTTATCACATGCTGCGGCAATGAGGTTGATCAGCAGGAAATAAAAAACGTAACGCATCTTTATGTTCATAGTTGGAATTTTAAGGTTTCATCTCATTCAGCAATTCATTCAATTCAATTGTTACGAATGCAGTTGCTGCATCAGATACTGCATAGGGAATAATCAGCTTGCTGCCATGTAACATCAATCCACAGGTGTACACCACATTTGGAACATAGCCTTCACGTTCTGCTTCATCAGCGATCAGCAATGGCTCGTATAATCTCTTGATTACAATGGAAGGATCGTACAGGTCAAGAAGTATTGCACCTATTACATACGTTCTCAAAGCACCAACACCATGCGTAAGCAATAACCATCCCTCACTTGTTTTTACAGGTGAGCCGCAATTACCTGACTGTACTATTTCCCAGTGGAAACGAGGTTCCAGCAACAATCTGTACTCATCCCATCTGTATAAGTCATCAGTATACATGATGTTCATTACTTCACCACCTTGCCTGGAGATCATCACGTATTTGCCGTTTATCTTTTCAGGAAACAAAGCCATTCCTTTATCACTAATTGCATCACCATATAATTTTCTTATTTGGAAAATGTCAAAGTCTTTGGTTTGGATCATTTGCGTCTGAATCCTGTGACCGTTGTAAGCAGTATACGTTCCATAATAGGTGGTTTCATCATTGTCTGTAAATTTCACAAACCGCACATCTTCCATGCCCATGCTTTCGGCCTTCCCACCTGGGAAAATTACTTTTTCATTCAATGGTAATGCTGCAGATGAATGCAGTTCATAATTGCTATCCAGTATATTTTCAATAATTGATATACTGTTTTCTACCGCTAAATCCTTCGCTGCTATGCTGGATAATACTTCCATCGCCACTGCTGCAGTAAATTGTTCTGGTAGCATTTCAAGAACACTGCTTTTAAATTCAGGAAATGCCCCTGCACATTTCAACACAAAGGCTTTGCTGTATAACGCATCTGCATTCTTCTCCAAACGGGTGGCGAATAAAGCCGGATTATCAAGAACTACATTTCCATTTTCATCAACAATACCGCTCTTAAAAGCAATGGAAGAAATATGGCCTTCACCGGTGGCCCGCAGACTCATCACAAAACGTTGTTGCCCTTTGCTTAACTGCGATTGATCAGGATGAGCAACGATAGAAGGGTTGAAGAGTGCAGCCGCCTGAATGGAATATTCCTTCGTAAAAAAAGAACCCAGTAACAATTTTCTATTTGCTGAAAAATGATCCAGGCTTTTTCCAAATTGTTTTTCCGTCCGGTCGAAATGCTGCTTAAATATTTCATTAATGTTTCTGTGACGTGATGAAAAATCAGCCGCAACTTTTAAAAGCAATCCATTCACTTCCTCTTCAGAAAACTTTTCCAGCCGATTGATCACATGGTGAATACGCTCACTTCCCGGCAGACTCAAATACTGGAGAATGACTGCCTTTGGTGACGCAAACAATTGTACAGGACTCTTTGTAATCTTCATAGCTGATCAAAGTCTTTTTAATTAATCTTTCATGCCGGTTGAGGCCATGCTTTGTATGAAATGTTTTTGAAAAAACAGGAAGGCAATCATTACAGGTAATGCAAGCAAGACCGCTGCGGAAATTTTCACGCCCAATTGCGAGTCGGCTCTACCTCCCACCGCGAACAAGGTTACTAATTGTGGCATGGTCATTAGTTGCTCATTGCGAATCACAATCAATGGCCACAGTACTTCATTCCAGGAACCAATGAAAGTGAGGATGGCAACCGTCACCAATGTTGGTTTGATATTGGGCCACAGGATACGGAAGATGATCTGCAATTCATTACAACCATCCAGCCTTGCCGCGTCAATCAAAGCCTGCGGTAATCCCTGGAAGGCCTGCCTGAACATTAAAATCGCGAAAGCGCTTACGCCGAACGGAATGATCAATGCAGCATACGTGTCAACCAACCGGAGATTCACCATTGTGATATAATTCGGAATGAGTGTGATTTGAAACGGCAGCGACATGGTGAATACAATCACGTAAAAGATCAACTGACGACCTTTGAATTTCAATTTAGCAAGTGCATAACCAACCATTGAACCTGTCACCAGCACGATACCTGTTGTAATTACCGCAATCAGCAGACTGTTGAACAGGGAACGTTCAATTGGAATCTTGCTCATCATAGTGATGAAGTTTGACCAGGTTGGTTTTGTGGGCAAGAAACTCAGTTTGCCGATTTCACTCTCAGGCGAAAAGGAAGCTCCAATCATCCAGATAAAAGGATAAATAAAAGTAAGAGCGGCTATTCCCAAAGCAGCATACAGGAGAAAAGTCCCAATGGATTTATTCTTTTGCATCACCGTTTGATTGTTGTTTATTCTTCCAATTCATATGCGCTGATTTTTTAATCTTCCCTCTCAATGTATTTCTTCTGCAACACTACCACAGTCATTATCATAATAGCATAGAAAAAACCAAGTGTTGAAGAATAACCCATGTTATAAAATTGAAACGCCTGCTTGTAGATGTAAAGAACCGCTGACAATGTTTGATTCATGGGTCCGCCACCGGTCATGACGTATGGCTCGATGAAAAGTGAAAATCCTCCTATCGTTGATAATATTACCACCATAAAAATGGTCGGATTGATCATCGGCAACGTGATATGATAAAATTGCTGCCAGCGGTTGGCGCCTTCCAGCTTCGCAGCTTCATAATATTGCGGCGGAACCGTTTGTAATCCCACCAGAAAAAGGATCACATACAATCCAACATTCTTCCACGTAGCCATAATAGCAATGGAATAAATGGCCACATCAGGATTCACCAACCACCCAACTTTGGGGAGCCCGATATCGGTAATCAACCTATTGATCAATCCTGAATCATAACCCAATAATTGTTGCCACAATATGGTAATTACAACACCGGAAACAATCACCGGCATAAAGAAAGAAGCCCTGAAAAATGCAATTGCTTTGATTTGTTGGTTGAGCAGGTAAGCGAGAAAAAGGGAAACAATGAGTTGCAAAGGAATGTGCAGCAATAAAAATTTCAAAGTGTTGCCAATTGCTTTCCAGAATAAACGGTCATTGAATAACCGCACATAATTATCAATACCGATAAAATGCATCGGGCCAATGATGTTCCATTTATTGAACGTGAGGAAGAAGCAGAAGAAAACAGGAAAGAATACAAAGACAATAACGTTGAGTATATAAGGCGACACGAGCAGATACGGAAGCAACTTTTTTCGCGAAACCGAAAACTGTCTCCTGCTTTTTTTGATGGTGACTGATTCTTCCGACATGTTCAGTTCTTTGTTTCTTTAGACAATCGTTGTGCAGTCTCCGCCATTTTCAATGATTGTAGTGCATTCCGTTCAGCAATTACACGTACATGATTTTTATTTACGATCCACTTCCATTGATCCGTAATCATTGCCGTTAGCATTTGCCGGTAACGGTCCTGCTTTTCCATTTCATTTCCATAATGAATAGTAACATGATGATCAAACAAAACCTCCTGAAATCTGCCACGGGTCAATTGCACTTCCGGATAATCAGCATCCTGCTGCTCGATCTTTGCACCTTCCAATTGGTTTTGAAGAATTTCAAGGTGATGATGGAGCAACAATCCGTGCAATTTGATCTTCACCGGGATCCATCCATACAAGGTAATCTCTCCCCGCTCAAACTGCAACCGCATCTCCTGCCGGTCCAGTATTTTAGGTTGATCGAAGCCATGATAAAAATTAACGATTCCATCCTGGTAAAGAACAGTGGCCTGCACGCGATCGGTTATCTTTTTACCTACACCAGGTCGCTGCAGTGCTATTGCATTCACTACTTTTCCTTCATCCAACCAACCTTCAAACAGATCGAAGAAATGAACAGCATGTTCTATAAATATACCTCCACTTTTTTCTTCGTCCCAAAACCAATGCTTTGGACCCAGGTTTTCATCGCTTGCATAGTTTTCAAAAAAACCATGGAGAAAATTTCCAAGCATTTTTTTGTCACAAATCATTTTCACTGTTTCAAATAAAGGATTGTAGCGTTGCATGAGGTTCACTACATACAGCAGTTGTAACTGCGCTGCTAAAACTGCCAGTTCTTCTGCTTGTTCAGCATGCAATGCTGCAGGCTTCTCGCAGATCACATGCTTACCAGCCATCAATGCAAGTTTCGATTGCTGAAAATGCAGATAAGGTGGCGTTGCAATATAAATGAGTTCAATCCTGCTGTCTTTCAGAAACAATGCATAATCAGCATAAACCGATGCATTAAATTTTGTTCCGAATTCATTTGCAGCACTTTCATTAGTGTCTGAAACAGCCACAATGCTAATGCCTGGCACATTCAAAAATGCTACAGCAGCAAAATGTGCGAAGCCGCCTGCGCCAACGATTCCGATATGTAATGCTTTATCAGGCAAGGAAAAATTTGAAGGTTTGAAAGTTTGAAATGTTTGAAGGGTTTGAAGGGTTTAGATTGTTTATTCGGTCCCTGAATGTTGAAACAAAAATGGTTGCGTCCATTGACTATAAGCTTGACGTAACAATCGCTTCATCAACTAATTCTTAACGGCAATTTCATTATCTCCTAACAAAACATTTACCGCCCTTTCAGCATCTGCTATGGCCTGTTCCGGTGTTTTTTTTCCAAACACTACACAGGTTTCATATTCCTGTGAAATGATGTCGAGGACTTCCACAATCACTTCACAATTATCAACTCCTTTTAAATACGGCAACTGCTTCGCGAAAGTTATCAGCATTGGATTCTTGCTGAAGTAATTGCTGTAGTACGGATCAGTTTGCAGGTTCTTTCGCCGTGGCAATTGTCCGGTTATCTCCAGTAATTGCAGATCACCTTCCTTATCCACCATGGTCTCGATAAAGTCCCATGCAATTTGCGGATGCGTACAGGTATTGAACACTACCATATTCTTTGGGTCAGCATAGGTATGAACCGGACCTTCATGATCGTCAGGAACGATGGGTTCATAAAAATCAAAACCGAAATGTCTGTCTGGCAAACTATTTAAATAAGAAATTTCCCAGGGACCTGTCCATTTTGTAACGATCTGCTCCGCAACAAAAGGATCACTTGCCGCCGCAAGGTTTTCTCTGGAAAAATAGCCATCACTATACAAGCTTTGCAGAAAACGAAAAACCTCCACTGCATATCTGTTATTGAATGCTGCTTTGTTGTTTATAATTAATGGTGCCCCATTTGAAGCTGCAAGATAGAGCGGGTAAAAATTAAAAAGTCGCTGGTACCAGATTGCTTTTACTTCGGTATAACCAAACCATTGTCCGGTTAATCCTTTCGCTGCGTTGTTGTTTTTATAAACTTTAGCTGCGTTGCGGTAGCTGCTGTAAGTTCTCGGAAGTTCATCAATTCCGTTTTCACGCAGCAGGTCTTTGTTATAAATTGTAAGGAAGGGATTTACTTTCCATGGAACCTGGTAGATATGTCCGTCTGAACTGGTAATTTCTTTTATCACGTCACTGTCACAACGTTCATTCATAAATTCCCAAAAACCGTTCAGCGTATCCAGTGCAATCAAAGCACCTGCACGTGCATACATTTCTACATTTCCCTGCCACATATTGGCATAGATGTCAGGTGTTGTTTTACCTACCACAGCGGCAAGTATCACTTCTTCACTTGAATTTCCTTCAGGAACAGGTTGAATGTGAACCGGACTTTCAGCATGAAGCGTATTCCAGCTTGTTGTCCATTGTGTTCCAAATGCAATTTCCCGTGGATTATTGGAGCACCAGAAAAGCAATTCCTTTTTCTTTTCTTCCTGAGAACTACAGGCGTTCAAAGAAAAAAAAACAAGCAATAACAAGCAGGCACGAATGGAACAATGCATAGGAATTTATTCAACCGGAAGTTCTCCGTTAATAAATCAGGCACTTCTATTTTAAAAACACCGGAATCAATTTCATTTTTATTTGGAGAAGAAAAAAACCCTGCAGTTTGAAACTACTGCAGGGTTCATAATGGTATCAGGAAAAAATTACAACGTCTTTTGATTGTTGTAAATAGTAGTTACCTGAGGGCCATCCAATGTGATGTTGTAGAACATCACATCATCAATGTTTCCGGTAAAGAATCCACCCCATGCAACCTGGAAGTCTCCGTCAACAGTTTCGTATTTGTCTGTCGGCAAATCCTGTCCTATGGTGAAATTTATTGGTGTACCAAGTCCGATAGCGTTTCCGGGAGTATTGGTCCATGATTTAACAAGGTCGCCATTGATGTAGAAATTCATATTGCCGCCACCAAAGGTTACTACAACATGGTACCAAACATCATTGTCTAAAACTGCTACTTCATCATCACGATCATAGTATGCTGTATCAACACCATTCACGGCCTTCACAGTCATGAATATTTTGTTAGCGCTTTGATATTGAAGTTTATAGCCGTTCCAGCGGTTTAAAGCCGTCAGCGTATAAGTGTCAGGATTGATAAGTCTTGCAACGCCTGATTTGTTACACCATAAGCTGATAGACATTTGTGGTGGATTAAGCGCGGAAGTGTAAGGCACTTCAATGTTTCCGCCACCGTCAAAATGGTAACACATATTTGCGCGACCGAAACGATCTGTGGTAAGAGAAGGTGTTCCTGCACCATAATAAACGTGACCGGTTTTAACGGTTCCGTTGTTGCCATGTCCCGAAGAATCGTTCGGATTGCCATTGAATTTCCAGAAACCGATGAGGTTGTCAGGTGAAATTTCGGTAATCAGATTCGATTGGTACGTAGCAATTCCTGCCTCCAACTGTGCGCATGCATTGGTAATAGCTTCCTGTGTTGCGTTTGCATCTGCCTGAACTCCTTTTGCCGCATCAATCACCGTTCCGAAAGCTGTTTTTGATCCAACTACATACTGTCCGGGTTTTGTACCTTCTACAGTTGAATTGTACAAAGCGTCTGCTTCTGTAATATTCGCATTAAGACATGTCTTGTCGGTAACTACTGCAGGATCATCCTTTTTGCAGGAAGTGAAGACGACTGCCAGTAACATGCTGAAAAATAATGTGGTCGCAATTAATTTAAAAGGTTTCATTGATGGTCTCATGTTTTTTTGATTTGTTTAATTGTTAAAAATAAAAGAAGGTTAATACAAAGCGTGATTTCTGTCTCTCTCGCTTTGTGGAATGGGAAAATATTTATTGGTCTGATAATTAAAAAAAGGCTTGTCAGCAAAAGCTTGTGTTGCATACGATTCACCGTAACGGATAACGTCGAAATAGCGATGAAACTCACAACCCAGTTCTACCCTTCGTTCATGTTGGATGGCCGCACGCACAGATTCTTTACTTCCGGCGGCGACGTCAGGCAAAAGTCCTGCCGGAATATTTCCAAAGCCTGGCAACAGATTATCATAGAGGTAACTTTCGCGGGCCCGCTTTCTGACTTCATTAAGTGGTATCAATGCTTCCGCAGTCCTTCCGGATTCATTCAGTGCTTCTGCATCCCATAATAAAACATCGGCATAACGAATGGCGATATAATTGATGCTGCCGTCACCTTTAAGGTTGATAGGTATTTCTGAAAAAGGTTGTTGATGTTTCCTGGTAAGATAGCCTGTAGGCGACCAGTCTTTGCTAAATATTTCGCCATTGTACCAAGGCATGCTGTCGCGGCCCACTGTATAATCTAATCGCGGATCAGGAATTCCTTCTGTAGTTTTTTCAAACTCATCTACAAAATCCTGTGTGGGTGCATTAAAGAAATAACCGCCTTCCACCGCGGGTGCAAACCATTGGTTCAAAACATTGCCCGTAAAAGGATCCTGTGCATTTAAATGCTGCACTTCAAAAACAGATTCGATGTTGTTTTTGTAATCAGCACTGAAATTCTGAGCATACTGAAACATAAGCTGATATTGCTGACTCCCAATTACTTCTTCGGCTTTGGTGGCAGCAAGATCCCATTTGGATTGAAATAGATAAGCTTTGGCCAGCAATGCATTGGCCGCGCCTTGTGTTACGCGTCCAACATCCACACCTGAATAACTGAGGGGCAGGTTTGGTGCAGCATCAAGTAAGTCCTGCTCTATTACTGTTTCAAAAATCGTTTGAACAGGTGATTGCGGTATTTGTAACTCTTCCGCACCTAATGGTTCAAGTATAACAGGCACATCACCAAAAATATTGACCAGTGTGAAATAATAGTAGGCGCGTAGAAATTTTGCTTCCGCAAGTATTCTTGCTTTCAATGCTTCATCCATTTCTATTGCAGGAATCTTATCAAGCACGATGTTGGCCCGTGTGATACCTTCATACAATCTTTCCCATTCATTTTCCAGATTGCCGTTGATTGCGGTAATGTTGAAGTCATCAATGAGTCCGATATCCGCCTGATCGCCGGCAATGCCTCCCTTCGCCGCATCATCAGATGCCACATCTCCAAACACCCAAATTCTGTTTTGTGCATTGGTTCCCTGGAAGCCTGCCGGAAAAGAAAGCAACTGATATGCAGCATTAATCGCCAATACTGCTTGTTCCTGTGTAGTATAAAATTCAGATTCGGGGTACACTCCTAACACTTCCGTAGTCAGAAATTTCTTGCATCCTGTAACTGATAGAAAGACAAAAGCAATTAGCGCACTTTTTACAAAGCACTTCTTCATTGATTAAGGAGGTAATAAACGCGTGAAAAAAAATTCGAGTCCGGTTACATTTTTTGATCGATGACACTTTAACTCCGACCCGGGCAGTAAAATGGAGAAAAAATGAAACTGCGTTCTGTTGCCGAATATACGCTTAATATACTCAGCACTATTTAAGAATCAGAAAGTAACATTGATGCCGGCAATGTAGCTGCGGGCACTGGGGTATGTTCCCCAATCGATTCCTGCAGCTAAATCACCTCCGTATGTTTCTGAATTAAGATTATCACTCGTATGCATTTCCGGATCAAGCCCTTTGAATTGGGTAAATGTCAAAAGGTTTTCACCAGTCACATAAATTCTGATTCCTTTCATATGAATTTTATCAAGTGCCTGTTTAGGAATATTGTAACCGATTTGCAAATTTTTCAAACGCAGGTAAGACGCATCCTGCAAAAATCTGCTGGATGGTGTTTTATTATTGGTTGATCCCAGCCAGGAAACACGTGGCTCCGTATCGCTGGTACCTTCTCCTGTCCAGTGGTTGTCATATACATTTTGCGTCAGGTTAAATGCACGGTAGAATCCTTCAATGTCCTGGTTCACCTGAAGGTATATTTTATTGCCATAAGAACCCTGGAAGAAAACAGAGAAATCAAAATTTGCATACTGCAGGTTAGCCGTGAAACCATAAATAAATTTGGGTATGGCGCTGCCTAAAAATGTTCTGTCATTTTCATCAATCACACCATCTTTGTTCTGATCTTTAAATTTCACATCACCGGGACGGATATAAGTTCCCTGGTAAGCATGTCCAAAAATATCCGCATTGTTTTGAAAGATGCCTTCCATTTCATACATATAAAATGACCCAATGGGTTCACCTACTGTTGTGAGGGTGGCATAAATTCCATTATCAATTCTTCCACCGGGAATCGGAGCGCCATCAGCCAGCTCAAGCACTTTATTTTGCAAGGTTGCCAGATTTCCGTTTAATTCATACTTCAGCTTTCCTTCATTGTTTTGATAATTCAGCTCAAACTCAAATCCTTTGTTTTGCACCTTTCCCGCATTGGCATAGGGAGTAGAAGCACTTCCGCCAATCAACGGCAAAGGCACAGGAATCAGCATGTCAGATGTTATCTTTATAAAATAATCTACCGTGAAAGTGAACTTATCCTGCAGTATTCCAAAGTCAATTCCAAAATCAGTTTGCGTGGAGGATTCCCACTTCACATTTTCATTGCCACGCGTAGAAACAGTATAACCGGAGTTGCTGACCGGTGTTGCTCCGAACACATAGTTATAACCTTGTCCGATCACGGAAGCCCACGGATAATTTCCGATATCCTGATTGCCTAGTTCACCAAAGCTTGCTCTTAACCGTAACTTTGAAACAGAAGGCATTTTATCCTTGAGCCACTTTTCATTGTGCATGTTCCATCCTGCAGATCCGGAAAAGAAGGTACCGTACCTGTTGTCAGCTGAAAACCTGGAGGAACCATCGCGCCGAACAGTGCCTGATAACAGGTATCGGTCATCATAAGAATAATTTACATTTCCGAAAAGCGAGAAAAGGCGCCATTGTTGTTGCGCTGAAAAAGCGGTCTGAGAATTTATATCGCTTCCATTACCCAGGTAAATCAGGTTGTCAAGCTGCTCCGGAAAATCATGATCAGTGCCTCCGTGAATCGTATTGTTATTGCTAATGGCTTCGGTACCAAGCGTAGCAGAGATATTGTGCACCGTGTTAAAGACTTTATTGTAACGCAATGTATTGTTCCAGATGAGGTTTATGTTATTGGCTGTGCTGACGGTAAGTCTGTTTGGGCTGTTGATTCGTCCATTTGTTCCGTAATTTCTGTCGAAGCGACGCGCATCCGTAATAATTAAATCCATTCCCGCATCAGACTTGAAAGTGAGGTCTTTCAAGATCTTGTATTCCAGAAATACATCGCCGAAAGTCCTGTATTGATTTTCTGTATTATCTGAATAAACAGCCAGGGCAACCGGGTTATATCCATCTCCGAAAAATTCAGGATACTGTGGAAGATCAGTATAGCTGCCGTCTTCATTAAATACAGGAATGGCAGGTGTGCGAAACAAGGCATAGCGAACTACACTTCCCCCATTTCCTCCATATCCATCACCTGAGCTGCCTACAAT
This sequence comes from Chitinophagaceae bacterium, assembly GCA_016717285.1. Classification (NCBI taxonomy): domain Bacteria; kingdom Pseudomonadati; phylum Bacteroidota; class Chitinophagia; order Chitinophagales; family Chitinophagaceae; species Chitinophagaceae bacterium. The sequence continues at coordinate 1,354,486 of JADKFU010000005.1, read as the reverse complement.
GTTCCTGTTGCTATATGAAATGTTGATGTTATTGCCGACGGTCAATTTATTGTTGAGCGCAATATTGAGTTTTGCATTGGTAGAAAAACGTTCGTAGGAGGAATTCAAAATGATCCCTTCCTGTTTAAAATAATCTGCTGCTACATAATAAAGTGTTTTATCTGTTCCGCCGGAAACAGAAAGCTCATGACTCTGAATCATTCCATTCTGAAAAATTTCATTCAGCCAATCTGTATCTGCCATGTCCAGACCTTCAGGAATTGGCTTGCGCTTTAATGCAGCGTTGGAAATATCGAGGTTATCATTGGCCACTGCTTCATTAAAAAGTTGTACATACTCCGCAGTATTCGTCATCTCAGGCAGATCACCGTGCGTTTGAAAACCTGCATATCCTGAATAGGTCACTTTTGCATCACCCTTTTTTCCACTCTTAGTGGTAACTACTACCACACCATTTGCAGCTCGGGCCCCGTAAATGGCCGCTGACGCGGCATCTTTTAAAACAGTGATGGATTCAATATCATTCGCTGATAGAAAATTGATACCGTCTTTTGATGGAATACCATCAATGATGAAAAGGGGATTGTTATCGTTGATGGTGCCAACACCACGTATCCTTACTGCTACACCTTCGCCCGGTTGCCCGGTTGATTGTGTGATACGGACGCCGGAAACTTTTCCCTGCAACGCCTGATCAACATTTCCAACAGGCAGCTTTGCAAGTCCTTCTACATCTACAATGGAAACTGCACCGGAAATATTAGAACGCTTTTCCGTGCCATACCCAACCACCACTACTTCATTCAAAGTTTTATAATCAGCATCCAGCTTAATGTTAATCATCAATGCGACATCAGCAACTTCAACTGATTGCCTGAAATCAACAAAGCCTACATATGAAGCTTTTAAAGTATAATTTCCCGGAGCCACCTCATTAATGGAATAGGTGCCATCATCTTCACTATTAGAACCATATTGAGTGCCTTCTAAAACTACAGTGGCATAAGAGATGGGTGCGCCTTTGCTATCAATTACTCTTCCGGTAATGGAAACATTTTGGGCCACTACATCTATGGAAAAGAAAACCAGATTAAACACCAGTAGGTATGTAAAAATTTTAAAGTACGTCTGTATCATAGGTTACCTCCACTGACTGCTTAAGTCTTCGTGCGGTCCTTCAAAGTACTCATAAAATGATTGATAGTATGTTTTTGAAAATTATCGCGGCAATTGTTCCTTAAATATTTTATGTAATATGAAACTTTATATTTTTTTATTTCGCAACCGACTGCAACCGGTTTTTATTTGAATACCAGCGCAAAACGAACAATAAAATACACGGCATTCATCGCCGCTTTCATTTATTTATTGAAAGAAAATATTTCTACACCAGACTTAAAATTCGCAACAACCGTTAATTGCCATTATTTTAGCTGGCCGTTTTTCAAAGCAGTCACGGGAAACAATGCGTAAAAATATTTTTTTCAAATCATCATTAATCACAACTTTCCTGTTGAGTTTGTGCTGCGTGCATGCATTTGCACAGGATGACATCACTGTTTACCAGGACCAGGTGTATGTTCCCAATATAAAGACGGTGCAACTCTACCTGGATCCGATCCTGCTAAGTGATCCGGTAATTCCATTGAATGGTTCATCACAACTGCACCTTGAATTTGATGACCTGAACGGCGACAAAAGAAATTATTATTACACCATTGTGCATTGCAACTTCGACTGGACCAAATCTGAGTTGAATGAATTTGATTACATCGACGGTTTCCGGGAACAGGACATCAACACCTTTGAATTTTCATTTACCACGTTGCAAACCTACACACACTATGAAGTATTATTTCCAAATGAAAACATGAAACTCACCAAATCAGGAAATTACATTCTTAAAGTATATGCTGATAACGATCCCGATCGCCCTATCATCACGCGACGGTTTGTTGTGTTCTCCAGCAAAGCGGAAGTTATTACAAACGTTCATCCACCCTACGATCCAAAATTCAGTACCCGTTATCAGGAAGTTGATTTCACTATCCGCTACAACGGCTTAACCATTTCAAATCCAATAACAGACGTAAGGGTTTTACTCATGCAGAATTTCCGGTGGGACAATGCGATTGCGCATCTGCAACCGCTTTTTATGAAACCTTATCAACTCGATTATACCTATGATCTTAAAAATGCTTTCCCGGCAGGAAAAGAATTTCGCTATTTCGATTCACGCAGTATTCGTTACCGCACTGATCATGTACGTGAATTAAACTTTGATAACCGGCAAACTGAAGTGATTTTGTTTCCGGATGAATCACGGGCAGAGGAGACTTACTCCGTACATTCTGATATCAACGGAAAATTTATTCCCGGAATTATTGAAGGATTTAATCAGAATGCGGAACCTGATTATACCTGGGTGCTTTTTTCCCTCCCATTTGATTACCCTTTGCAAAATATGGATCTGTTTATAACGGGTAAATTGACTGATTGGAAATTATCTGATGAGTTTAAGATGCATTACGACGCTAAGCTGCATGCCTACCAGGGGAAAGCATATTTGAAGCAAGGCTACTATGAGTATGAATATTTAACCCTGGATAAGGAAACAGGCATCGCCTCCAACGACATGATGGAAGGAAACTCTTATGAAACTGAAAACACGTACCAGATTCTTGTTTACTTCCGCTCATTCGGCAGTCGCTACGATGAGGTGATTGGTTATAAAGTGACAGATTCTTTTAACAGGAACAAGTAGAAACTGTTATCAGGAATTCACAATGCTGGGAACCTCCTGCATTTTTATTACACATTCTGTCGCAGCTTCCATTTCCCAACTTCTGCCCATTACCAACGTTCGGTTATCCGCTTCGTGCCCGGAAGGAAATCCATAGCAAACCGGATAATCGTATTCTGCCACATGCTCCGCAATGATTTCATACGCTGATTTTCCAAATGGATTTTTTTCATCCTTATTCTTCATGTCTGAAAGATGACCGACTAACAAGCCAGCCAATGATTCCAGTTTGCCACTCCGTTTCAGGTTGATCATCATGCGGTCTACATGATAGAGCTGCTCATCAATATCTTCAATGAATAAAATTTTTCCTGTTGTTTCAAGATCAGAAACGGAACCATTCAATGCATACAAGATGGAAAGATTCCCTCCGCAAAGAATACCACTGCACTTTCCCGGCCTGTTTAAATCATGGGAACTGAAAGTGTACCTGGACCTTTTTCCAAATAAAACAGTTTGTAATGAGGTAACAGATTCATCCGTTGCAGTGGAAAAATTAATTCCCATAATAGAATGAACAGAAGGCAAATTGTAAATAGTATGCAGATGTGAATGTATCACCGTAATGTCGCTGAAACCACAAAGCCATTTAGGTTGCTTCAGAAATTTGCGCCAGTCAATCGCATCAATAATTCGAAGCGTTCCATAGCCTCCTCTTGCAAAAAGGATGGCCTTTATTGATTCATCGTCCAGCATACTTTGCAAATCAGCAGTACGAATGTCATCCGCTCCTGCGAATTGAAAATCTTCAGCTCCAATGGTATTCCCAATCACTGCTTCCAGTTTCCAATTAGTTAAAGTATTAATGCAGGATTGAATTTCCGAAAGGGAAATTTTTCTTGCAGTGGATACAATGCCAATTTTATCTCCGGGTCGTAAGGCTACAGGTTTTTTCATAAGTTCTGTTTATAAGTTATCACGAAGTTCAAACTGGCAAGGTCTGGAAAAGATCAGCGAACGTTTTGAATTGAATGGATCATCCTGCAGCTTTTCGAAACCTGTCTCAACATTCGCTGGCCGGGAATCAGCATGCTCAGACGCTGGCACCGCACTTAAGTATTTTTTTCAAAAATAATCATCTTCATCAGGAATGCTAACTTGTATAAATTTATGCTGATTTTTGCGTCCGCCATGAAAAACACACCCAAACGATATACAGTAACCGCTGCATTGCCTTATGCAAATGGCGGTATTCATTTAGGCCATCTCGCCGGTGCTTACATTCCTTCAGATATTTATGTCCGGTACAGAAGGTTGAGAAACGATGATGTAATATTTGTTTGCGGTTCTGATGAACATGGTGTTCCTATCACATTAGGTGCGCGTAAAGAGGGTATCACGCCACAACAGTTCGTTGATAAATATCATCAACTGATGAAAACCAGCTTTGAACAATTCGGGATTTCCTTCGATATCTATTCCCGTACTTCCAACATTGTTCACCACGAAACAGCACAGGAATTCTTTCTGAACCTGTATAAGAAGAATGATTTTATTGAAGAAACCTCTTTGCAGTTTTATGACGAACAGGAAAAAACATTTTTAGCAGATCGTTACATTCAGGGCACTTGTCCGAACTGCGGTTATGAAAAAGCTTATGGTGATCAATGCGAACGCTGCGGCACTTCTCTTTCTCCCAAAGATCTGATCAATCCTGTGTCTGCGCTAAGTGGAAAATCACCCATACTAAAGGAAACCAAACACTGGTTCCTGCCCTTGCAAAATTATGAAGGATGGTTGCGTGAATGGATTTTGGAAGGTCACAAAGAAGACTGGAAAGCAAATGTGTACGGCCAGTGCAAATCATGGCTCGATCAAGGCTTGCAGCCACGTGCCATGACGAGAGATCTGGAATGGGGCGTGAAAGTGCCGTTGCCTGACTCGGAAGGTAAAGTAATGTATGTTTGGTTTGATGCACCGATTGGATACATTTCCGCGACGAAAGAATATTTTATAAACAGGAAGCCGGAAATCAAGAACCTGGAAAATGTAAAGTCTGCTTCCTGGGAAGATTACTGGAAAAGTCCTGATTCAAAACTCATTCACTTCATCGGCAAAGACAACATTGTTTTTCACTGCATCATTTTTCCAGCTATTCTGCATGCGCATGGCGAATACATTGTTCCTGATAATGTACCTGCAAATGAATTCCTGAATCTTGAAGGAGATAAACTTTCGACTTCACGCAACTGGGCAGTCTGGCTGCATGATTATTTAATTGACTTTCCTGGTAAGCAGGATGAACTGCGCTATGTACTCACTTCCATCTTACCCGAAGCAAAAGACAGTGATTTTTCCTGGAAAGATTACCAGGCACGCATCAACAATGAACTCGTCGCGATACTTGGAAATTTTGTAAACCGCACATTGGTTCTTACCAGGAATTATTTCGAAAGCAAGGTTCCGCCACGACATGAATTGAATGCACTTGACAACGATTGCCTGGAACAATTAAGAAGTATTCCACAGAAAATTGCAGACAATATTGAAGCATATCGTTTTCGTGATGCCTTGAGCGAATTAATGAATCTCGCCCGCACCGGCAATAAATATCTTGCAGACAATGAACCCTGGAAAGTAATCAATACCGACAGGCAACGCGTGGAAACCATCCTCAATCTATCATTGGAAATTACAGCAGCTCTTGCCATTTTATGCCAGCCGTTTATTCCCGCCACTTCAGAAAAAATATTAAAGATGCTGCAGCTTGATAATGTGAAGTGGGATGATGCGATCGGAAAACAATTGATGAAACCCGGACATCAATTGGGTGAAGCCTCTCTTTTATTTAAGAAAATTGAAGACGAAGAAATTACAATGCAACTTGATAAACTGCAGGCAACAAAACAAGTGGTTGTCACTACAACTACATCAGATAATCAATCAAGTCCGGAACCAACCGTTGAAAAATCCACCATCACTTACGACGACTTTGCAAAACTCGAATTAAGAGTGGGTACTATTGAAGCTGCGGAAAAAGTAAAGAAAGCAGACAAACTCCTTCAATTGAAAATCAATCTTGGGAATGAAGTTCGCACCATCGTATCCGGAATTGCAGAACATTATGCACCGGAAAATATCATTGGTCAGCAGGTTTGTGTGGTGGCCAATCTTGCACCGAGAAAAATCAAAGGCATCGAATCCAAAGGCATGATCCTGATGGCGGAAGATGAAAACGGCAATCTGAAATTTGTGATGCCTTCGGAAAAGATTTCGGATGGGAGCTCAGTATCCTGATCTGCCTCCTGCTAAAAAAGTGGTGGGATTTTTTAGTTGGATGCTCTGCTCTTTTGAGTTTCATAAAAATCTAACTATACAATAAATTGCAAAATTGCAGTCTATTGTATAGTTCGGCGTTTTAATACTAATGACATTATGAAGACCTCCCTCATTATTTTGGTTATTGTTTGTGCTTTGTCATGTGGCGTAGCTGGAGATGCAACAAAATCTACCGACCAGGCAAACATACAAGGAGTCTGGTTGGCCCAATCAGAAAGCGTGAACGGCATCAAAAAGAATGTGACTTACGTGTATGTCTTCAGAAAAGATAAAGTTACCTTCATAGACGAGACCGGAAAGGAGATGAAGTATTCGTTCAAGTTGGACTCCGCCGACAACCTGAAGTTGATTACTATTCAGCCAGTGGAGACGCTTACCAATTCCACGCCTGTCAGCGTTGCTTATCAGTTGGGCGGAGATTCGCTGAAGATTGTAATCGCACCTGCTGGTTTGCGACCCACAGAAATATCAGACAAAAACAATCAGGAGCTAATTATCTGCAAGCGAAAGGGTTCATGAAAACGCTACCCTGGTGGAAAGTTGTCGTGTCAAGTTTGCAATGAACCCTTGCAATCTCGGGTGCGGTGACTTGCAAGCTTTTATTTTTTTAGCGTTGCATTGCGTGTTTGCAAAAAAATGTGCTTGCAAATGCGTGGGCTTTCGGAGTTGTCAGGTTGCAGGAATATAAATATCAAAGGTTGCTCCTTTATTCAGTTCGCCTGTTGCGGTGATGATGCCGTTGTGATTGTCAACTATTTTTTTTACGATGGCAAGTCCGATGCCTGTGCCTGCGTATTCTTCTTTGCCGTGAAGCCGCTGAAATACTTCAAATATTTTCTCTGAAAATTCTTTTTCAAAACCGATACCGTTGTCGGAAATGGTGATGTGGCAGTATTCCTTTTGCGGTGTAAGGTTTGTGATATTTATTTTGCTGTATTTTATATTCACACTCTTTATTATTATGTGCGGTGGAATTTTCGGATTTGAAAATTTTAGTGCGTTGCCAATGAGGTTGTGCATGAGTTGACGAAACTGGAAGGGAATAATTTTTACTTCGCAATTTTCTTTTACTGCTATCGTGGCGTGTTTTTCGGCAATGGCTTCTTTAAATTCTTTTTTTACTTCTTCTATAATAATATGGAGGTCGGTGATTTCAAATTTTCGTTCTGCTGTGTTGAGGCGGGAGAAGGCAAGTAAATCGCGTATGAGTTGCTGCATTCGTTCTGCTGCATTCTGCATAAGGCGGAAATACTTTTTTCCGTTGGCGGATAAGTTTTGATTTTCTTTTTCTAATATTCTTCCTGCGAAGGTTTGAATTTTGCGAAGCGGCTCTTGTAAATCATGGCTTGATATATAGGTAAATGATTCAAGTTCTTTGTTCATTTTTTCAAGTTCTTCGTTGGCTTGCATTAAATCACTTGTGCGTTGCTTAACGGTTTCTTCCAGTAAAACCGATTGTGTTTTTTGCTGCTCAAGTTCTTTTTTATGCAGTTCCTTTTCTCTCAATTCTTTTTCCAAAAATAAATTTCTTACTTCTGTAACATCTGCAATAATTAGAAGGATTAAATGTTTGCGGTGTGTTTTTTGAATAATGCGCCTTGCATTGAGCGACATTATTTTTTCGCCTAAATGCAGGAAGGTGTGTTTGACTTCGTAATTATAGAATTGTGAATTTTTTGGAATGATGTCTTCAAGCAGTTCGCGTAATGCTGGAATATTCCATTGCTTATTTCCCAAGTCGTATAAAAGCACTCCTTCTGTTTCTTCTTCGGTAACACCAAATTTTTTATAGAATGCCTTGTTGGCAGATATTACCCGAAGGTCTTTTCCCAAAACAAGCATGGGTTCGTGCATGGTGGACACTATTGCTTCTGAAAATTCATACGATTCATTGAGCAGGTCGTTGCGCGTTTGTAATTCCTGGTTGGTGGTGGTGAGTTCTTCGTTAGCAGATTCAATTTCTTCTTTCGAAGTTTCTAATTCTTCATTTACGGTTTGCAGTTCTTCATTACTTGAAACCACTTCTTCACTGGCACTTTGCAATTCTTCGGTAAATGCTTCCTGCTCCTGCGAGATACTAAGCGCATCAGCATGTGCTGCTGCTAATTCTTCTTCCAATTTTCTTATCCTGCGGTCCTTTGCAAGGGAATTATTTTTTCCGCCTTTATTATTTTGCGAATAAATTTCTGTGTGCTCCTGTTCAGTGAAAAGAATTAAAAGCAGGGGTTCATCCGCCCCTATAATTGTCGGGGCTATTTTAAGCGGAACAATTTCTACGCTTATACTTCTGACTTCAGAATTTATTTTTATTTCTATTCCGCTTTTGCGAACGCGGTGTTTTGTTTTAAGGACTCTTGAAATAGCGTTGCGCAATTCAAAAGCGATTTCAGGTCGTGCCATTTTTAAAATATTAAAAGTGGCTTTGCCTTTTGGGTGGGTGAGAAATAAATCGGTGGTGCCGCGAAACTGTACAATTTCCATTTGATGATTAATAACAACACTTGCAGGCATAAATTCTGAAAGCAGCACGGCATCAATAGCATTATCAAGTCCGTTATGATTAACGAAATTGTTTTTTGGAATTTTGTTTTTGCCCGTTACCGGAATATTTTTTTCGGGAACACCATCTTGCGCAAAGCGTGGTGACAGTGCAGGCAATGTGCGGGCGCCTGAATTTGTTTTGCGTGAAAATATTTTAAATTTTTTATTGGAGCTTGTAAAAAGATTTGCCGACTGACTGATGCTTTCTGATTTGCCGAGCATTAAAAATCCATCATCATTTAACGCATAATGAAAAGTGTTGACGGCTTTTTTTTGTGCTGCGTTATCGAAATAAATAAACAGGTTGCAGCAACTTACAAAATCGAGGCGCGAAAAAGGCGGGTCGCGTAAAATATTGTGCGGAGCAAACACCACCATATCGCGCACAGCTTTGTTTACACGAAAGCTGCCATCGGCTTTGGTAAAAAAACGCTGTATTCGTTTTGGCGACACGGTTTCCAATTCCTTCTTGGTGTAAACGCCAATGCGGGCTTTACCGATTGCCTGTTCGCTAAGGTCGGTCGCAAAAATCTGAACGGGTGTGTTAGTTGTTGCGCTTCCCTGAATTTCGAGCAACATCATGGCAATAGAATAAGCTTCTTCGCCTGTTGCACATGCGGGAACCCAGATACGCAACGACCCTCCCGTCTTTTTTCTTTTGAGCAACTTCGGGAAAAGATTTTCTTTTAAATATTTATGTGTGTCGGTATCGCGGAAAAAACTGGTTACATTAATCAATAAATCCTGATAGAGAATATCAATCTCTTCATTTTTTTGCGTAAGCAGTTTTGCATATTCTTTTAGTGTTTTTATTTTATACAACAACATTCTGCGGATAATGCGCCTCTTGATAGTGTTCATTTTATAGGCGCTGAAATCAACACCTTTAGCTTTGTGTAATTGGTTAAGAATAATTTTTAAATCGGGATTGCTGTTCTCAATTAAATCTTCTTCACCATTTTTTACTCCAATGGTTTTTATCAGCGGATGCTTGCTTAGGCGCTCTAATTCATGTGCAATTTCCTTTGGCGATAAAATAAAATCAACCATGCCCGTGGCAATGGCAGAGTGAGGCATGCTCTGGAATTTTGCAGTATCATCCTGTGCAAAAGTTAATCCGCCTTCTTGTTTAATGTCTTTAATACCGATTGTGCCATCGCTTGCGCTGCCCGATAGAACAATGCCGATAACTCTTTCTTTTTGCGCGTGTGCAAGTGAGGAGAAAAGAAGGTCAATGGAAATGGCTGCACTTGTTTCTGAACGGGGAATTAATTTTATGTGCCCGTCTGTTACTTCAATTCCTTTATTGTATGGAATGATAAAAAGATTATCGGGTTGTATTTTATCCATGTCGTCAATTTCCTGCACTTTCATTTTTGTTTTCTTGGATAAAATTTCAGTCAACATGCTCTTGTGGTCGGGGCTAAGGTGCTGCACATAAATGAAAGCCATGCCCGTGTCAGGTGGAAGATGTTTTAATAACTCCATCATCGCTTCCAGTCCGCCTGCTGATGCGCCAATGGCTACTACAGGAAAAGAATTTTCTTTGGCATCTTTTTTCTCAGGAGATATTTTTTTGGCTGAGGTTGCTTTCATGTCAAAGAATAATTGCTTTTAAAGTATTGAGTAAGAAATTTTCTTTGCGCGGTTGTGAAGTATTTTTTTCTGACACAATTGTGAGCGCCTGGTGAATTACTTTTTTGAGTTCAGAAAAATCAGCGGGTTTACAGATATAATGTTGCGCTCCGTTTTTGTAAAGCAGGTCGGCAATGCTTTCGTCATAAGAGGTGGAGAAAATAATTACGGGAAGTGATTTTAATTTTTCGCTGCGTTTTATTTCTTCCAAACAGGTGAATCCGTTTTTGCGCGGCATGTTGAGGTCGAGAAAAACGAGATCAGGTTGGCTGTCTGCTTTTTTGTTGAGCAGTAGCATGAGTTGTTCCCCGTCATGCACGGCAGTGAGTTTGGTTTTTAGTTGCAGTTCATCCAATGCCTCTTTGAAAAAAAGACAATCATCTTGGTCGTCATCGGCAAGAAGTATGTTGACATTTGGAGAAATCATTTCGCGAAGTTAGTAATGTAAGTATGCAATTGCTATTAATAAAGCAAGTATGTTCAATCGGAGTGGGTGCGCGGGGTGAGGGAGGTCTCCATCGTGTAAAGAGAGTGGAGAAGTCAGCAGAGGTCATAGTAGTTGGTGACAACGAGCTTCGATCAATCGAAGAGGTCTCACACTAACGAAGGACTGAACGTTAAGTCGTTCCCGATTCTGTATGGAGGTTTAAACTTCGAGTTTACCAGCCTTACGTTAAAAGGGGCAAAGACTGGTAACAGTTTTATACTACTCGATAACCGGCTGCTCTGCTTCTCATTGTCATGCGGTCAGTTGTTTTGTTATAAGTTGTTCTCCAAAGTCGTCTGAAAGCAGTGGGATGTCACACAAGCGGCAAACATCGCATTTCCCTTTATTAATCCAATGTGCTCTTTCATTGTAAGGTAGTTTGTTCAGATTGCCTCCCATTTGAATTTTTTGTTTGAGTGCTAAGTAAGCATAAGTGGGATTAGTTGAAAGATAACGAGCTGCTCTCACAGGTTCACGAATCATTGTATGTGATGCCGCAGGAAAACGAGAAAGTAGTCGTAAACTCACGATGTCAATATTGTCTTTTAAGCAAGATTCGTCTGTTACATAAATGTCAGCTCCGTATCCAATGAAGAAAACATCGCCACCCCACAATTCAGTGAGTGCATGTTTCAGTCGGAAAGAATATGTTTTGATTGTCAGGTTTGAATTACCCGGAATTTCATAAACAACTTTTGTTTTTAATTCTTCACTCTCAAAATAACAGTGAATGAAAATTTCTTTTTCTACGTCTTTCAACGAAATCACAAAATTAATTTGCCTCAAAAGTTCACTGGCAATCCCGCTACTGCTGACAGGAAGAATAGTTTGTAGCTGTTCCTGCAATTTATTCACAATCGTTGTCGGCTGAACTTCAAATGAATTTGCTTTTACAATTTCATCTGCATATTGCTTGTCAAGCAGATGACTAAGATTATCATCTATAGCTTGTTCGTGATAAGGAGATGTTTTATTCCACAGATTATTTTCAATGTTGTCTCCGGGAAGGAGATTGAAAAATCTTATAGTCGATTTTTTGTCAAAGAAGTCTTTATAATACTGTTCCAGATTGCTTCTTGAAAACTTCATTTTGTTTATCCACTGTTTGTCCTGTTCAAGTAATGCAAACCCGGGAACAAACGAAAAAATATCAACAGGTTTTATTTCCTCAACAATTTCGCAAAACTTGTGAGCAAGAAACTGCTCTCGCAACAGCGCAATTTCATGGTCGTCTTTGTTTGGCGCATGAACTGTATTTGGAAAATAACTTGCCCCTCCTAAACCACAAATTAATAAATCAACTTGTTTCCACCTCTTACGGATCATTTTGGTAAATATTTCTACAAAAGCCCAGTGCGATGCATTAAGAGCATCGTTCAGGTTTACATAGACTTTCCCTTCACATTCATAAGTTACAAAAGCATCAAGACCATTTACGATGAAAGTCATTGACAAACTATCTGATAATTTTATTCTATTGAATGAAGGAACCTCCCGGATATTTTTAAAGCCGATAGATTGCAGAAGTTCTTTTGTTCCGTTCTTCCAGGTGTAAGGGAAATAAATCCGGGCGTTCTTGTTCATCAGTTGTAAAGTCGGGACATGCAGATGGTCTTCATGTCCGTGAGTAAGAATGATGTGTGTTATATCGCTGACGAAAGATGTATCAACAGGCTTAGGAAATACGTGCCATTGATTTAAGTAAGCTGCACCATTAAACCACGGGTCAGTTAGCACTTTTAAATTCTGGAGTTCAATCAATAGCGATGCGTGAGATACATATGTTAATTTCATTTTGAATTATTATTTAAGGATATTAAACGCTAATAGTTTTGAAATTAGTGTCTCGTACAAGATTTGCCGCTAACATATAAGTATTAAGTCGCTGCTTCGCTGCGCGCGTTTAATCCTTATATGTTAGCGGCTGGGCTACTGTCCGTCCGAAGTGCTACTTTTACAGCTTTGCAGAGAGTTTATCCAACGAAATTTACATTCATTACGTTGTCGGTTCAAGTTTATGTTGTCGGTAAGCAATAAAAAGCAGAACAATCATTACTAGTGTTGAAACAAGTGATGAGTTTAAAGTCCCAAGATGCAAACCGCCTTTGTTAAGTGGCTTCGTTAAAAAGTCGCCAAATGTTGCACCGAATGGTCGGGTGAAAACAAAGGCAACCCAAAACAAAATGATGTGATTTATTTTAGTAAGGTTGTGAAGAAGAACAACAATAAGAATTACTCCACCAGTCACGAAAGCACCTTGTAGATAACTTAGTCCAAAGTAGTCACCAAGAAAATCACCAAACGCAGTTCCTAAACTGTTTGAGAAAAGAATTGCTGTCCAGTAATAAAATTCTTTTTGTTTGTCGGTGATTGGATAAACTTCAAGGTTCTTGTATTTCTTAAACCATAGATACAATGTCAGAACTAAGCAACTTACAAGCAAGAAACTTCCAAGGGTGTAACCCAAGTGAAGTGTTCTGTCAATGTAATCTGAAATTTCTGTTCCTAAAGTTGTAGTGCCGACAATAACAAGCCAGTAAATGACAGGAATATATTTCTTGACTGAGAGTTGTGTGAGTAATACAACAAGGAAAAATGCAAGTGTAATTGCAATACCTACGGTATAACCTAAATTCAAAGTCATGGAAATAAAATCGCCAAGCGTTTCGCCAAGCGTCGTGGCGACAATTTTCATCAGCCAAAATATCAAAGTGATTTTGGCAACTTTATTTAGTTGTTCTGTTGTCATGTTATTTGAAATTAAAAAAAAGAAGCACCGCGTTAGAGGTGCTTCTTTACTTGTTAATTAATCTTTGTCTCCCTTTCCTTTCTCCATTTTTGTTTTGCTCAACATTTTACCATCAGTTGTAAACAAAACATCAAAAGTTTCTTCGCCTTTTTCAATTTCGGCTTCAAAACAGTTTCCGTTTTTTAAACTCTCAATTTTGCTTGCCTCATTTATTTTGAAACCTGCAAAATCTTTGCTTAATGCTGATTGAACAGATGTTGGCAAAGCAGAAACTTTTATTTCAGTTTCAGTTTCTAACCACTTTCCTGTTTTGTCAAAGTTGGCAGAAACTTCTTCGCCATTCAATTTGAAACCTGCTTCATACTCGTTGGCATTTTCTATTTCCCAACTTGTTTTAGTTACGGTTGGGAACTTTGCTTTGAATGCTGAAGTAACGGCAGCAGGAACTTTGTCGGCAGATATTTTTTGAGCACAAGCCGCATTGCTCATTAATGCTACTGTTAGTAGCAAATAAATTATTCTTTTCATTTTTTGAAATATTTAATTGTTTGAAATAAATGACTAATCGCACAAACAAAGTTTGTGGCTAACAAGAAATAGAACAATTAAACTATCGGTGGACGGAAAATTTTGTAGATGTAGTCTGATTGAATAAAGTTCACCGTTGGCATTGCAGGTTTAACTACAATCGGGTGAAATATTGCCATTGAAATCGCAAAAAAGTTAATGAAAGTAACCTGTGCTTGTCCGTGATGTTGAGTAGGCGATGGCGTATGTGGTTTTTGTTCGTCTCCGTTATCGTGCTTGTCAAACAGTCCGTCAATGTTTACTAAATGGTCGGTGATAAAGTCAAGCGGTGTCATGTCTTTGTCCTCTGTAGATTTGCAGTGGTGATACATTTCGGGAATATCATGCAGCACCGAAAAGTCACCCAACGGCAAACAGTAAGTCCCGAAGGCGTAAAACGTTAAAAGAGATATGTTGACTGCTTTTTTCAATGTTGTCTATGTATCGCTAAAATTATAGTTTTTATTCTTCGGTCTGTTCATTTTATGTCTGTCGGTTTAAAGTTGCACTGTCGTCATAGAGTTGCCGCTAACGAATGCGGCTTTGTGTTAGTGGGCTTTTGAAACAATCAACTGCATGCCCGCAATAAAGTTAACTAAATGAAACACTTTTTATGTTCGCACTTCGTGCCCGCTAACGCAAAACCCACGTTATGCCCGGTGCTTCTTTAACATCAATATCAACTGGAGATTTTTGATCGTTTCACTCTTCTGATTTTCTTTTCTGCAATGGATCTTTGCGATGCCATCTTTCGACGCTTGAAAAAGTCACTAAGTTCTTTTTCTTCTGTTGAAGTTAATGGACCTTGTCCACCAATAAAGTCAACGTCCAATTCGATTTTTTTTGTTTTCATTTTATTGATTTTGAAAATATCTGTTAATCAATTGAAGCGCAGCCCTTGTTTCAATTATCATAACTCTTCCACCAAAGTGAATGGCCCCAAGAGTCTTGATGTAGTGGTCAACAAGTTGTGTTTTGGATAGAAATGAAACATTGCCTTCGTGCCCACGCTGAAATGAAAGTTGACAGGC
This sequence comes from Chitinophagaceae bacterium, assembly GCA_016717285.1. Lineage (NCBI taxonomy): Bacteria > Pseudomonadati > Bacteroidota > Chitinophagia > Chitinophagales > Chitinophagaceae > Chitinophagaceae bacterium. Next base: position 1,339,394 of record JADKFU010000005.1, on the reverse strand, counting down.
AAAAGCAACTAAATTTCCTGGTACCCCTGCATATACCTTTGTGCTGCCCTTGTTAAATGATGCACTTTCAACCAAGTGCATATAAACGTGGTCAGTTTTAATTTCTAAGCTAATGAGTCCCTGTATAATTGTCGGGTTATTTACTATGGTTAGTTTATAAACATCTCTTGAAGGTATTTTGAATTCGTCTCTCCAATTGAAAAGCCACCCGTTTGATTTGCTTACTGATTTTAAGTCACCACTAGTTAAAACTGAAACCTCAGTTCTGAAACTGTCACCTGTAATTACGTTTTCAAGGCTGTTGGTTAGCTTGTCAACAATAAATTCAAGTCCTATAAACTTAGCTTTTTTCACATTCACAATTTACGAAAAATTGCCGCTTTTCATTGCGAAAATATGTTTACTAACGGCCATCATAGCATTGGACATAACGAATGTGCCTTTGCGTTGTGTGGCATTTTGAAACAACCAACTGTAAACTCATATCAGGACTAACAATAAATTTGTAAATGAATAGCAGGATTAATTTTAAAAACTGTAAACTTTTTTCAGGAAGAGACAACTAAATGAAACACTTTTTCTCTCAGCACTTCGTGCCCACTAACGCAAAACCCATGTGCCCGTTGCACAACTCACCAAACATAGTGAATAACCTCCTGAGATCGAAGGAGGATATCAAATGCTATTCTGAGATATTTGTGTCATGCAAGGCCGTAAAGAAATAATACCCAAAATGCTCTACCAGGTTCACATTGATGACCTGGTTCCAAAGGAGAACTTTTACCGTAAGCTCAGTGCAGCTATTGATTTGCATTTTCTGTATAAGCAAACTGCACGTTATTATGGAAGTGAAGGTCAGGACAGCATTGATCCTGTAGTGTTTTTTAAGATCTGTTTGGTGGGTTACCTCAACAATATAGGTTCGGATCGCCGCCTGATGGAGTATTGCAGCAACTGCCTGGACGTAAGGTTGTATTTGAAATATGATATCGATGAACCACTTCCCTGGCATTCGACCATTAGTCGCACCAGGCAACTGTACGGTGAAGAAGTTTTTCTTGCATTGTTTAAAAAAATACTGAGCCTGTGTATTGAGGCTGGTATGGTTCGCGGTAAACGACAGGCCATTGACAGCGCTCATGTGAAAGCCAATTGCAGCATCGACTCACTGACAGAAAAACAAATACTTGATGACGTGGAGCAATACAGCAGTGAACTTGATGAACAAAGTGAGTTCAAAATAAAACCCGTTACACTCACTCCATCTGATAAAGCAAGCCCCACCATCAGTTCTGAAAAGCACAAAGCCGTCCAATCCCATCACCAATGGAAAGCAGAGGAATATAAAGACATGCCCGGTGGAAGTAGTAAGGGAGCTGATCAAAACAGTAACCAGATCCGTGGAAAATTTTTAAGTAACCATACCCATACTTCTCCCACTGATCCTGATGCGCGTATTGCAGTCAAGCCCGGCAAAACGAGGCAGATGAATTACCTGGCACAGGTGGCAGTAGATCAAAGCTGCCATGTGATCACGGCAGCAGGAGCCGATTTTGCCGATAAACGCGATAGTGAATGTCTTGAACACATCGTAAAGCAGGCCACCACTAACTTAAAAGAAAATGACCTCCATTTAGAACAGATCACAGCCGATACAGGCTACAACAGCGGTGAGGCACTACAATACTGTGCTTCAAATAATATCGATGCCTACATCCCCAACTTCGGGCAGTATAAAAATGAACGGGAAGGGTTTATCTATAACAAAGAACAGGACCGCTATGAATGTACAAGAGGAAATAAAGCCACCCTTCCCTTCAAAAAAATAAGGTACAGCTACGACAAGCATGCGATGAAGGTTTACCGCAGTGACAACAGTAAATGCAAAAGTTGTCCGTTAAGAAGCAGTTGCATTGGTAAGGGTGATTATAAGAAGATCGAGCACAGCATCCATAAACCACTATATGATCAGATGCATGAGAAGCTCAAAACTCCATATGGCAAACGGCTGATGAAAAAGCGCAGCAGCACCGTAGAACCAGTGCTGGGGAAGCTGCTGAACTTTGTAAATATGAGAAGAGTCAACACCAGAGGCATCCACCAGGCCAATAAACACATCATGATGGCAGCACTCACTTATAACCTGAAGAAGTATATCCGCTTCACGAGCAAAAAAACAAATTCAAAAGCGGCAGCGATGATAGAAAATGCTTCCGAATTTGTTCAAAAACTGCTTTCAGCGCTGTTTTTTGTTTTACCACGTCCTACACCACAGTATGCAGCGAAACTTGTCTGAAAAAAATCCCCGACAATTTTTTTAAAACTATCAGCGACTTAAGCTGATCGCTGTTCAAAATCATGCATGAATACCATCTCAGGAAGAAGTTGTGCAACGGTTACCCATGTTAGCTGCTGTAATTATTTCATCTCTATTATTTCCCATTTGGTTTGTCCCTCAATAAAATTACAAATTTTGAATTTTCCTTTTGATACTTTCTTTACCAATTTATTAAATCTTACTTTGACTGGGTCTTGTGTTAAAACATCAAAGTCCGAAGTTCCAATTTCTTTCCATTTTCCATTTTTTAAACTAAATATTCTCAAAGATTTATATCTGCTTGCACAAGAAGAATAGAAAATTCCAACTTCGTTTATTCCGTCTTCATCTATGTCATTGCATAAAAAGAAATTGTCTGGGTGGCAACAATATGAATCAGTATATAGTCTTGGCAGTGTCTTGTCATAAAAGCAATAAGATTCTCCATCGTCACAATAGTTAAAAGTTGGTATTACAAAAACAGTGTCACTTTGTTTGTTTGTTCTAATACCTTTCACAATTCTAATACCTTCAAATTCTTCTTTAAGTTCTGAATTTTTATATGTCAAAATACCACAACTGTCGGCTTGGTAACTTGAAAAATAGTTGTCAATGATACCGGATTTCTCATTTAATAAACTGTCCTTGAAATATTGTTTGTTAGCGTTTATTACAGAAGTCAAACTGTCCTTTTTATAAATTGTGTCGTTGCCAGTCGTTTTATTCTCTACTACACTTGTCTTGTCCTTGAATTTGCAGGAAAATGTCAGAGTAAGTAAAGTCAAAATAATTGCAATCTTTTTGTTCATCGGAAAGTCTAGATATTATAGCAGCTAACGTCAGTTCGTGCAAAAACTAAGGTAGCGAAGATCCTTGATCATATTGCGCTGTATAGTGCAGCTGGACAATGCCGGAGAAAAACTTTTATACACCCATCCATATGTCCTCGTGATGTAAAAAACATTAAAGACAGCTTCCTTCAGCCGTTTTTTTAGCTCTTCGATTCCTAATATATTTAAAACCCGCCTGAAGTTATAGGTGAGATAGATCAATGCAAACTCACCGTTATTCTTTTCAATGCCTTTCAGTAATATATGATCGTAGCCCCATTGCCGCTTGATCGTTCCAAATATATGCTCTATGATCTCCTGTCGCTTGAGGTAGACGTGTTTTTCATTTTTTACGCAAAACCGCTGTTAGCAGATGCCCTTCTTTCTCGTCCGAAGGGTTGTCGTGTCAAGTTTGCACCTACTCTGTCCGATGCGATTTGTATTAGTAAAACTGTCCAGTTGCGCGCAAAACCCGTGCTGTGGTAAAATAATTTTATTAAAAAAGGAAGGGAGGGGAAAAAGTTTTCTTGGGTGGGTGAAAAAATACTCTCTTGCAAGCTTTGGTTTCAGCGTTGCCTTGTGCGGCTTGCAAGAGTGTATTTTATTTAGCGTTGGCTTTCATGTTATTTGCTCTTCAAGTAAATCTTTCCAAATAATGTATCCCTTTTTTTCGTCTGAATAGTCATGTAGAACACGACTAAAATTCTCTGGTTGATTTTTAAGGAAAACCTGTCTGCCTTTGTTTCTGATAACACTAAGTTGTTCGTCAATTTCTTTCAACTTTATTTTAAGTGTCGGCTTGTCTTTAGGGAAGTGCCACAAGTAAGTTGCTTCTTCTGTGTCCAAAGTTTCCAATACAATGTGAAACTTCTCTTTGCCTGTCAATAGGAAAAAAAAAGAGAAAGGGCTTAGCACAAAACGAATTTTTAATGTGCTTCTGTCGTGTCGCTGCGATAAGAAATGCAAATGCTTCTGATGTTTGTAGTTTCCTTTCTTCAAAATATCTTCCAACAATTCTTCTCCAGAATTGTAAAGCGAATTGCTTTTCTCCCCTTGAATTTGATTGATGTCTAAAAGATTTTCATTTTGAAGCAATGGTCTTCCAATGATGTTCTTTGAAACAAAAGTGAACTTTACACCTTCAATCACTTCACGGTTTATTTTCTTAACGTCATTTGATGTTGCTAACTGTGAAATCAATTTGTCATTCTCAAATTCTGCATGAATATCAATCTTTACATTCTTTGATTTTAGTGCTTTTACGAAGTAGGGTCTTAATACTTCAAATTCTGGTCTTACTTCAAGATTCTCAATTTCAAATTCAAGTTCGGTTTTTATTTCAGGAATGGGGTGTTTGAATGAAATACTTCCGTAATGAAATTCAAGTTGCTCAATTGGAACTTTTATTTGTCTTTCAATTGTAATGGTCTTTGTTTCTACCGTTTCTTCGGAGGGTTCATCAAACAATGTCGCTTGTTTGTCAATCTTTCGATAAAAAGTATTCCGTTTAAGGAATAGCTTATTCAGATAATCAATCTTGATGTCTCTGTAATCGTAAATAGTCGGAGTAACTTCTGAACGCTGAACTCTGCCAATGTATTGAATCAACTTTCCTTCAAATGAAAATGGATAAACCAGAAACAAGCAATTAGCATTCTGTAAATCTGTTCCTTCTCCGAAGAATTGTCCTGTTGTAATAAGGGCTTGATAATTTCCGTCCTTCAAGATTTTCCATTTGGCGTTTCGGCTGCTTTCAGAATCATCACCACTTAATGTTATTGTCTCGTATAATTGTTTTATATACTGGTGCAAAGAATCAATGTGTTCTTTCCTTTCAGTAATTATCACAACTCTTTTGCCTTCTTTCAATTCAATTACCACATCTTGAAGAATCAATCTGTTTCTCGCTGAATCGTGAACAAGAATTTTTGATAGTGTTTCAAACTGGTCTGTCTTGGAATTGAATGGAACATCAAGTTCGGTATTTCTAATAATGATTTTGGCTTGCTGTGCCGTGCTAATCGCACTTGACTTTATTTCGGAAATTACTTCGCCTAAGTGAATAAAAATTAGTTTTCCGTCATTGTATTTTCTGAATGGAGTTGCCGTTAAGCCATAGAGATAAAATGTTTGAAGTTTTGCAATTGTGTTTCTGTATGTTTCAGCAGGAATGTGATGACACTCGTCAACTATTACAGTTCCAAAAGCAGTTTTCAAATTATCATTATCTGATTTCTCAAATTCCTTTGATAAACTTTGAATTGTTGCAATCGTAATTTTTCTTCCAAGATTACTTTTCCCTTGTCCTATCTTTCCTATTTCACTTTTGGGTATTCCAAGAAATGTTTCAATTCTCTCAATCCATTGTTCAACCAATTGTTTTCTGTGAACAATGATTAAAGCAGGTTGCTGCTTGTTCGAAATTATTTTCAATGCAACAATCGTTTTTCCTGAGCTGGGTGGAGCTACAATTACTCCTAAATCTTTTTTAGAAATGGATTCAATAGCCACTTGCTGATGTTCTCTGAGTTGAGCATTGAAAAGAAATGGAATTGCTTTATGCCTTTCCCTTTCATCAACAAAATCATGTTCAATTTTATTCTCTCTGCAAAAGCGAATAAGCTTTCCTATAAAACCTCTTGGAATCACAACTTCATTTTCTGATTCTTCTACAAACTTGAAATAGCGTTCCGTTCCAAAAGTATTTTTTCCGATTTTCTTCTTGATGATAAATTCCGAATTTGTGAAGTTCAATTCCTCTTTTAGGAAATTTATCAAAGGTGTCGTGATTCCCTCTCTGCTAATGTGAACTTCGTTTAGCAATGTAATCTTCAATTTCCCATCTCCAACATTCTGAAAAGTTGAATCGGAATTTGTGTTTAGCGATAGATGTAGTTGTTCTAAATCTGAAACAGAAATTTTCCTGATGTTTTTTATAAACTCAAATTGGTCTGAAAAAGGTTGCTGTGTTTCTGCGTTGATGAAACAACTGTTTCCTTGTTCTAATGTTGTCTTGAAAAGCGGAAGTGCAATAAGATTTCCCAAACCTTTTCCTGAAAGAAAATCTTGATTTGGAAACAAGCGGTCAAAACTTGAACTTTTATCAAACAATGAGAATGCTCCCGACTGTTCTAGAATAGAAATGAAAATCCTTCTGCTTCTTATTGCAGGGTAGGGTTGTTCAAAGAAAATCCATACATGCCCTCCTTCACCCGAACGGGAACGCTCCAAGTATGCAGGAATACTTTTTTCAATACAAGCGTTAAGAAACTTTCTTGCATCATTTATCCATTCAGCTTCATCAAAATCTGCTGCAAGAAAGTATGAAGTGTTGTCGTGCAATAACGGATAAATTCCAATGAGTTGTTGTCCACTCAGATGCTTTGAAATTTCGTGGCCGGTAAGTTTTAAATAGGTTTTGTCGTTGTAGTTTTGAAAAGTTCCACCTTTCATTTTATGTGCCCGATACATGTATGGGTCATATTGATAGGCAGGCATGTAGCCGCTTTTGTTTCCCTTCTCCCATCGAATTGCAAACACATCTTCTCTGCCTTTGAAAACAGATTTGAAAATTTGAATTTGATTTGAGAGAGATTCATTCATACTACATTAGTTCCACGAGATTTTTTAATACTAATTCAAAAGCTTCGTCTTGATTATACTTTTCTTCCGGTCGTAACAAAGCAACTGTATCACCCAAAAACTCGGCATCATTTCTTTTGGCTTCAAGATTCAGAATGAACTGCTTCTTAGTTGGGATTGCTTTTTCCAAAGAGAAACTCATATACTCTTTATAGCATTTGATAACTAATTCGGGATTTACGTTAGCTGTAATAAGTGCTTTCCATAAGTCAAACAAATCTCTTCCTTTTCGTCTCTGGTATAATGCTCTAAGTTTTGTGCCTAATAATTCTTCAAGTGAATACGTGGTTAAATTGCAATCCCCTTTAAACCATTCGGAGTTAACAGAAAACGGTTTTTTCTCCCATCCTAAAACTGAGAAATGTTCACGGCAATTAGTTTCAACTTTTAATTTAAGTTTTTGAATTGGTGGAAACTCTGATTCAAATCTGTAGAAAATGGTATTGTTGTCTTTTCGTGGTGTAACATTTGACTTTGCAAGAAACGAAAGTGCTTTTTGTAATCGTTGAATGGTTTCTTTAATTGGTTCAGATCGAACCTGAACTAAGTCAATGTCTTCCGAATATCTTGGTTGCGATTGCAAATAAAGTTTGTGCAAAGCGGTTCCTCCTCTGAAAGCCAAACTCTCAGCAAGAAAATCATCTTTGAAGATTTCAATCAATGCTCTGCAAATCACAAGGTCTTGTTCAACCTGTTCGTTTGTTTGCCAAGGAACATAATTGCTCCATTCTGTAATGTATGCTTGTGGTATCATTCGTCAACTTCTATCTCTGTGTTAATAATCAATTTCCATTTTTCATTTACAACTTCAATTTTCTTCTCGCCAGATGCTTTTAGGGGAATTAAATAAAATTTAGTTCCTGCTTTTTTGCAGAGCGAGAATATTCTATCAGCAATTTCTTTCTTGTTTAAAATTTCATCTAATACAAAACCTAATCTTTGCAAAGAGGAAGCGCTTGCATAGTTTATTAATGCCTCATTTATATCATTTCTTTTAACTGTTTCAAGCAACTCGTTAATTACAGTTGAAGCCCTATTAAGTCCACCTATTTTCTTTTCATAACTAATCAAGTCAATTGCTGTGAGCAACGGGTTTGAAATATTGATATACCCTGTTTCTGTTTTCTTTTTTTCAATAAGCGATTCAGGTGGAAGTTGTTTTGTGCTGATATAGTTTATTTTAAGTCCTTTCTTTTTTGTCGGCCTCAAAACCGGATATTCTGTTACTACAAAATATTCTTGCGGTTGTTGGTGTGATGCACCGTGAAGTGCTGCTGCGTTTAAAAGTCCTACATAGTATTTTCTCTTTAAGAATTTCATTAGTCCGTTTATAAACATAGCTGCCGGTAAAATTCCTTTTGATGAATATTGGGGTGGAATGATTATGTAGTAGCCTTTAAAAATGGAAACCACTTTTTCTTTTTCAGATAATCTGTCCAACACCCGCTTTAACGCTGTTTCGGTATCAGATTGAAATCTATGCCTTAGCTCGGCTAAATTGAATGCCAGTTTGCCTTTAGATTGACATTCTTCAATCCAATGCTCTAATCGGCTGTAATTACTATCTGAAATCATTTGAGATAATTTTTGCGAAATATACCACATTTCGGTGCTTTTCGCAAAATAAATCCAAATAAATTAGAAATAGGATTGAAAATAAAATGGAGTTAATCAAACCACAATAAGCTAACTACATACCCGTAACTGTCAGAATAAAAACATTGCTCATACGTTCTCAAAAATGTACATATTACCTTCCCGTTTGACACAAGCCTCCGGACACTACCTGACAATAACTCCCTGATCATCATCTCCCATTTCGCTCATTAAATTAATTATCTCTTACCTTCTTTCTAATCCTGAAATCTAATAGTACCTTCGAAGCCCGTAACTGAATCTTTCATGGCAACCACTAAATACATCTTCGTTACGGGCGGAGTTACCTCCTCGCTTGGAAAAGGAATCATCTCCGCATCTCTTGCAAAATTGCTGCAGGCAAGAGGTTTCAAAGTAACGATCCAGAAGTTTGACCCTTACATCAATGTTGATCCGGGAACGCTCAATCCGTATGAACATGGCGAATGTTATGTAACCGATGACGGCGCCGAAACGGATCTTGACCTCGGTCATTACGAACGGTTTCTCAACCATCCTACTTCGCAGGCAAACAATGTGACCACCGGTAAAATTTACCAGGAAGTCATCAACAAAGAACGGGAAGGTGCCTACCTCGGAAAGACCGTACAGGTGATTCCCCATATTACCGATGAGATTAAAAGAAGGATTCAATTGCTTGGAAATTCGGGTGATTATGAATTGGTGATTACCGAAATCGGCGGCACTGTCGGCGACATCGAATCACTGCCTTACATTGAAGCCGTGCGACAGATGAAGTGGGAACTCGGGAATTCAAACTGCCTCGTCATTCACCTTACACTTGTACCCTATTTAAAAGCAGCTAAAGAGCTGAAAACCAAGCCAACACAACATTCAGTTAAAGAGTTGCTTGAAAATGGAGTACAGCCTGATATCCTCGTTTGCAGAACAGAACACCACCTCAATAATGACCTCCGCCGCAAGATCGCTTTGTTCTGTAATGTTACCACGAATGCAGTGATTGAGTCCATTGATGCTGAGTCCATTTATGATGTTCCGTTGCTGATGTTGAAAGAGAATCTTGACAAGACAGTATTGTCAAAGCTCAAGCTTCGAACCGGCGATGAACCCAATCTTGATAATTGGAAAGAGTTCATGGGCAAGTTGAAAAACCCGACATCAGAAGTTAAGATCGGTCTCATTGGAAAGTACGTTGAACTCGCCGATGCTTATAAATCCATCCGCGAATCTTTTGTGCATGCAGGCACCATCAATGAATGCAAAGTGGACCTGATTTCTATTCACTCTGAACACATCAATCCTAAAAATGTACATCACCTGCTGGGGGAATTGAATGGTATTCTTGTGGCTCCCGGTTTTGGTCCCCGGGGTATTGAAGGGAAAGTAACCGCCATTAAATATGCGCGTGAAAACAATCTTCCGTTTTTTGGCATTTGCCTCGGCATGCAATGCGCCGTTGTTGAATATGCGCGCAATGTGCTTGGATGGCCGGAAGCCAATTCTACCGAGATGGATACCGAAACCAACGTTCCGGTAATTGACATGATGGAAGAACAGAAAAAGGTAGTATTGAAAGGCGGCACCATGCGACTGGGTTCTTACGAGTGTACATTAAAGAAGTCGTCGAAGGCCTATCAGGCATATGGCCATGTTTCTATCTTTGAACGCCACCGTCACAGGTATGAATTCAACAATAAATACCTTTCTGCCTTTGAGGAAACCGGATTTATGGCTACCGGCACCAATCCTGAAAGCAACCTTGTTGAAGTGATTGAACTGAAAAAACATCCCTGGTTTGTGGGTGTGCAGTATCATCCTGAATTAAAAAGCACTGTTGACAATCCACATCCGCTTTTTGTAAAATTTATATCGGCGGCTATCGAAGATCAGAAAAGAAAAGAAAGCAACCCGACTGCAGTAATCGAAGAAAAAACACCTGTATATCTTTAAACGGATTTGCCTTTGAGTTTTCGACATCAATTTCATTAGCATTGATTTACTCCATCAAAATCATCTGCTAATCCTCCTTAAAATTATTTTATGAACTTTTCTCCGGCTTTGCCGCAACCATTTAACCATTTAACAATTTAACAATTCTACTGGCATTAATAGTTAGCAGGAAAGTCCGATCTTCATCAATCCTTCCTTTGACTTTCTCCCAAATTCATGTAGGTTTGCGCTCCCAAAATGGATAGGGTGGCTAAAATTTATACGACGTGCAACCGTCCATAAAACTCAACTAAATATAATTCATGGACAGGAATGCGGCTATTGGATTTGTGCTGATCGCGTTGATCTTCATTGCATACATTTATATTAATACCCCTTCACAGGAAGAAACTGCCCGTTTGCACAGGCAGCAGGATTCCATCTCGTTGGTTCAGCAGCAGCGACACTTTGCAGATTCTGTCAATGCAATTTCACCTGACAGCAATGCGATAGTCAACAAAGGTGACACTACCGTGAAGCAAACTGCCACCGGTATTTTCTCAGATACTTCGGTTACCGCGGAAGAAATAGTGAACATTGAAAATGAAGTGATGAAAGTAAAACTGTCAAGCAAAGGCGGCAAAGTGGTATCAGTAGAATTGAAGAAATTCAAAACGTATGATCAGCAACCACTCATCCTGTTCGACGAAAAAAACACGTTCTTCAATTATGCTTTTTTTTCCGGCACCACGCAGGTCGGAACTGATGATGTTCTTTTTAAAACTACCGGGAAATCTTTTGCAGTAGCACAAAATGATTCCAACACGATTGTTTTCCGTGCATACGCATCATCCAATCGCTATATCGAACAACGCTATACTTTGAAAGGCAACTCCTACCTGTTGAATTATCAATTCAACCTCGTAGGCATGGACAGCGTGATCAGCAAAAACAATCCGGACATTAATTTAGAATGGAATACCAACTTCAGTCATACCGAAAAGGATGTTGAAATGGAAAAGAATTATTCTTCCATTTATTTCCGCTATTGGGATGATGATGTGGAAAGTATTTCTGAGCACAGCACCGGTGACATGAATGCTCCGGGCAAGCTGCAATGGGTTTCTTTCAAACAACATTTTTTTAATGCCACTTTAATTACACAGCAGCCCTTTGCACAAGGCAACTTCAGCACACAATCTGAATTGGGTTCAGATTACGTGAAGAAAATGAGCGCTCAGCTTGTGTTGCCTTTTGACAATAATAAAAAACAGGTAAGCTATCCGATGCAGTTTTATTTCGGACCTAACAACTACCAGGACTTAAAACGATTGGGCGATTATGACCTGGAGCAAATCATTCCTTTAGGTGCCGGACTCTTTGGTATCATCTCCTCTCCGATCAATAAATATTTCATCATTCCGCTTTTTAATTTTCTAAACAACTATGTGCTGAATTTCGGACTGATCATTTTAATCATGACAGTGCTGTTGCGTATCATTCTCTTTCCGCTTAATTACCGTTCCTTTCTTTCTGCGGCAAAAATGCGTGTGCTGAAACCTGAAATTGATGAGCTCAAAGAAAAATATAAGGACGATCAGGCAAAGTTCGGACAGGAACAATTAAAACTCTTCCGTTCGGCTGGTGTAAATCCATTGGGAGGTTGTGTTCCCGCATTGTTGCAATTGCCCATACTTGCGGCCATGTACACTTTCTTCCCGCTTTCTATCGAATTGCGGCAACAGGCATTGTGGTGGACCAAAGATCTCTCCACCTACGATTCAATTTTAAATCTTGGTTTCTCTATTCCTTTTTACGGCGATCACGTGAGCTTATGGACCATCATCATGACGATCACTTCTATTCTTTTTGCGATTTACAACAACCAGCTTTCGGGTGTAACCGGTCAAATGAAATACATGGCGTATATTTTTCCTGTAATGCTGCTTGGCGTTTTTAATAGCCTTCCTGCCGCTCTCACGTACTATTATTCGTTATCGAATATCGTGGCGTTCGGGCAACAGTATATCATTAAGAATTACATCATAGATGAAGATGCCATTCACCGGAAAATACAGGACAATAAAAAGAAACCGGTTAAAAAATCCAAGTTGCAGGAACGACTCGAAAACATGGCTAAAGCACAGACGCAACAAGCGAAAAAATCAAAATAATAATCTTTGAACAGTTGCTGAATTAGTAAGAAAATTTTGTTTTTTGTTTACTTTGAAACAGTAGCTTAACTTTGAACATCTTTAAATTTAAAAACTATAAACAATGCTGACAAAAAAATTTACACTCCTTGCAGTCGCTGTCTCCGTTTCGGTGATGGCTGCTGCTCAGATTCCCAAGTTTTCGACGGATCCTCAATTGATAAAAACCCAAGCCTAAATAAAACAGTTTGTTAATTTGCATTTTTAATTTTGATTATTACGCAAAACCATTTTTCTAACCCAACCATGAATACCATGAAAAAATTTACACTCACATTCACAGGTCTTTTATTGGCAAGCGTCATGTTTGCCCAAACAACAGTGACCCACCAGCCACCAACTGTAAGACCTGAACATTACAAAGGTCCCACGTTGGTTCCCGGGAGTTTTGCAGGCAATGAACAGATGCCTGTTCCCACACAATCAACAACCAGTACTTCGCCCATCGGTCAGACACAGACCATCCGCGATTTCACAGAAGCAGTAATTGGTACTACCTTCTATGACCTGCAGTCAAACAATGCAATTTCCGACCGCCTCGTCTATAACAGCAGCACCGGAACTGTATCCGCAGCCTGGACTTTCTCAGCGGGCAATCAGGCCACTGATCGTGGCACTGGTTATAATTTTTATGATGGAACTGCCTGGGGCACGCAACCTACCGAGCGTGTTGAAAGTGAACGCACAGGCTTCACCAACATCTGCATACCATCAAGTGGCATTGAAAATGTAATGGCCCATAATACCACTTCATTTGTAATGCAACATTCTTACCGTGCATCCGCAGGCACAGGTGCATGGACTGAAAGTCTTACCGATCTGGAAAATGATGCGGTGGGCGGAAACCTTTGGTCGAAAGTAGCCACCAATGGAAATAATGTTCATTTGATTTCCCTTACTACTCCTACCGGGAATGGGGGTGCCTTATACAATGGTTTGAATGGAACACCGATGTACTACCGTTCAACAGACGGTGGAACAACCTGGGATAAAACCAATGTAGAGCTTCCGGATATCACTTCTGAAAACTATATCGGCTTCGCCGGTGACGCTTACCAGATTGATGCGAATGGAAATACAGTGGCAATAGTTGTTGGCGGAAGTATTTCCAATGATGTGCTACTCTACAAATCAACAGACAATGGTGACACCTGGACCAAAACCATCGTGTATCAGCATCCTTATTTTAAGTTTACAGATGACACCATCACTGACATGAATAATGATGGCGTGGCCGACAGCATTCGAATTGCAGATGGTTCTTTCGCTATTCTGGTGGACAACAGTGGAATGGTGCATTTGTGGTGGGGAGATATGTTTATTCTGAATGATATTGTGGGTGATGCGGCTTACTCCTATTATTTTACGAATGCTTTGATGTATTGGGATGAAAACATGACCGATGCTACGATGATTGAAAATTTAGGTTCACAAGATCTTGATCAGAGCGGTTACATTGAATTCAATGACATTGGAACATTTCCATTCAAAGGTCTTACTTCCTATCCGAGTGCAGCGATCGATGTAAACGGCAACATCTATCTGTCTTACATGGCGGTAGTGGAGAATTCATCTGATCCTGATGGTAAATCGATGCGTCACATTTATGTATCGGTAAGCCAGGACAATGGCGAATCATGGGCTGATCCTATTGATGTGGTTAGCGATGAGTTTGCTGAAGGTGCTTATGCATGTCTGGCCCGAACAGTTGATGACAATGTGCGCCTTATTTATCAACGCGACTTTTGTGCTGGTATCTCAACAACAAGTGGCAATCCTGATCCCTGCAACGCGGGCGTGGAAAATGAAATAGTGTATGTGTCATTGCCGGTGTTTGACCTCGGCATCGATGTTGGTGTGCCTGGGGTGAATACTTCTGATGCTTCCATTTCTGTCTATCCGAATCCCTCAACAGGTTTTACCACACTGGCTTTTAACAAGCTTGACCAAAATGATGTTTCCATTTCAGTTACTAATAGCATTGGAAGAACTGTAATGACGCTGAATGCTGTTAAGGTTAACAATAACAAAACAGACCTCGATCTTTCAGGAATGGAAAACGGCATCTATTATGTAAATATTAAATCAGCCAACAGCAATACCACTATTCCGCTGACACTGCTCAACAAATAGTTTTTTAACTTAGAAATTGCATTGAAAAACCTCTCCAAACGGAGGGGTTTTTCTTTTTAAAACATTCTTTTAATATTCAACTCTCCATTTCATCTTTGTGTGAATTCCAAACTGCACGCTAAAGAGCATTCATTCAGCATTTACCGATCTGCGCATACATAAAAATAAATTAGATTGATAACTTTAAATTTATAATTTTGGCAGTATTCCTTGCACCAGATTTTAAACCAAACATTTTAAAACATGAAAAAATCTACGCTTCTGTTTATTTCATTGTGTGTTGGAACTTTGGCATTTGCCCAAAGCACCCAACTTACACGCATTGCCGATCCGCGAATGAGTGTCGATCTGGCAAATGACAATATGCTATTGCAATCTACTCCTAAGCGCCTGCCTCCTGCTACACAATCAGCGGGTACGCGTGATTTGACAGCGGTGGCTTTAGGAAGTTCCAGCAATGGGTTAACAGTATTAAGTAATCAATGTAATGTGATAGTAGCTGATAATACCACAAAAGTTGTGGTGTTTGTTCATCGCAACAATGCCGGAGCTTTTGGTGGCACCAGTTCACAGTACCGCTATGATGTTTCCAAAGATGGCGGTCTCACTTTTACGAATGATATCGGAGCGCTCAATCCAAATACAGACGGAGCAGGTGCTGGTGGTATAAACGGACGTTATCCGCAAGGCGCTCTTATCAATCCTTCCAATGCCGCTGTGCCTGACAGCGTTTATTTGGTATATGAAGGAACATGGCACAATGGTGATGGAACTGCACCTGCCAATACATGGGAAGGGATTATCTCAGGTGTGGGTCAGGTAGATGGTGATGTTTTATCTTTCACTGAAGTCATTGATTCTGTGAACCATGGTGATGTGGGCATTTTTACTTCCTTAGTAAAAGGATTACCGGGAGAATATTGGGCAATGGCACAGGTGTTTGATGAAGATGACATCGCTGGCTATCCCAATGACAGTAGTTACGTTTTGATAAAAGGCGTTTGGAATGCTGCCACCCGCAATGTAGAATGGACACTTAATAAAACAATTACCCTTCCACCGGATCTCGCTTTTGATGGAGAAACATCCTGGCTCGATCCGTTAATTGCATTCGATCCTACCGGCATGAAAGGATGGATTGCGATAGGAGGTGATTTTATTGATGATGGACTGTACGTTTATCAACCCGTTTTTATTTCTACCAACGATGGTGGTGCAAGCTGGTCAGAACCAACTTATGTTGACCTTACCTCATTCGACAATGTTTTGTTGAGTCTTGATCCACTCAGCAGTGGAATACCAAGCACTGGTTATGAAGCAGCACTGGTAGTGGATAAATTTGGAAATCCACATTATGTAAATGTAGTAGGCGGTGGACAGGATTATGGAATTCAATCCGGCTTAAACCTGCATTGCTACGACATTACAAATCATGCAGGAACATGGGAAGCCATTCAATTAGATGTTGACAGCGTCGCAACTTTCCGTGGCGTAGTTGGAACCAATGTCACCTACACAGAAGACAACCGTTGCCAGGCTACTACTACTCCAGATGGCAGCAAGGTATTCTTCAGTTGGATAGACACCGATCCTAGTTTGGTTGATCCCTATGCAGCCGACAACACGTATCCCAATCTTTTTATCAGGGGACTCGATGTAAATTCATGGCAGCTTTCGTTCGAAGCTAAAAATGCTACTTATAACACCGATTGGGATGGCAAAGCTTATATGCCACACCTTGCTCCGGTAAGTCTGCGTGATGATCCGACTGCAACTACCACTATTCCTGTGGTTATTGTTGATCCTGCCGGTGCATTCGATGCAGTTTCTAATTTCTGGTATTTGGGAGGTATAACATTCGCTGATACAGAATTCCCGACAACCGGTGTTAACGAGGTAATTGAACCAAGTGCTTTTTCGGTAGGTGCTAACTATCCAAATCCATTTAATGGTTCAACACAATTTACCGTAAAGGTTACTGAAACTTCTCAACTTAATGTTAAGGTTCAAAATATTTTGGGAGAAACTTTCTCTGAACAGACGTATCAGTTTGCTCCTGGCAACCACACGGTTGCTATTAACAGGAACACATTGGCAGCAGGTGTTTATTTCTACACTGTGTCATCAGGCAATGCTTCCGTTACACACAAAATGGTGATTGAATAATAATTTCCTTTTCAAAATTTATTATAGCCCCCGGTAATTCGCCGGGGGCTTTGTTTTTTAAAATATTGACTGAACGAAAAAACAAAAATCCATCCGGGATGGATTTTTTTATTTGACTATTTTAAATTAAGAATAAAGTCCACGGGCCCGTTGATGCAAGAAAGACTTTAGTTCAGCAATTATGCTGATATCGACAGGAAGAAAATATCCGCTGCTCTACGAAGTGAAAACCAATTTTCATTTGTTAAAAATATTGAATGACGTCACTTGATTAGTTCGGTAAGTTGACTGTTATGACCGTAAAGCGCCCCCCCCCCCTTCTTCCCCCCTCCCCACCCCCCCCCCCCCCCCCCCCCCCCCCCCCCCCCCCTCCCCGGCTGCCAAGCGCATTACGCTGAATAAATTACAGATCGCCGGAGAATGTCTTTTCCAACGAACCTTCCTTATGGATGTTCTTATTCATTTCAATGCTTGCATTTAATTCAAATCCAATGAGCAGACTCAGTGAATTATAATTTAACCAGATCATCATCACCAATAAAGTTCCGATAGAGCCATACAATTTATTGTATTGACCAAACTGATCAATCAACCATGAAAAAATAATAGAGCTTATAATTGAAAGTGCACAGGCCAGTGTTGCACCTGCTGAAAAAAAACGCCAGCGGTTATGTGTTGCCGGTCCGAAATAGTAAATGAGCGCGATGGAAAAATAAATGATCGCAAGCACAGATATCCAGCGAATGGTGGTGAACCAGAAATAAGTGGTGGAACTTTCTGCAGTAATTAAACGCATGATCCACTTAATAATACCTTCTCCTCCTATAAACAGTGTGATGGATACAACCAACAGCAAAAACAGCAGGATCAAAATCTTAAATGCAACCAGTTGATTGTTGAGAAAATTCCGTTTCCTGAATGTTGGCAAGGCTTTGTCAAAGGCATTCATCAGGCTCATCACTCCCCTGCTTGCGTAGTACACGGATAGAATAATACTGACAGACAGCAGGCCACCTTGCTCGCGTGTTACAATATCTTCGATGGTTTCATTCAGCAAATCATATACATTATGAGGCAATACATCACTGAGTGTATTGAGCAGTGCGCTTTGAAAATTGGGCACAGGTATATATGGAATAATCGTAAACATAACCAGGATGGCCGGGAAGATGGCAACAAAAAAATTGAAGGAGATGGAAGAGGCGCGAATCAGAATTGAATCACGACCCATTTCCATAAACAAAAAAGAAAGCACTTCATAGACAGAAATATCACGGTGTCCGGGAAAACCTTTGATCTTCGCGAGTTCAACAAGTGTATCCCAGCCACTGTACTTTCTTATGTTTTCTATAATACTGCTCACATCAGTGTTCAAGATAAGGCTTCAGCAATTCCTGTACAAATGCAGGGCAGGAAACAGGCTTCCTGCTGTCTTTATCAATGTAGACTAAAGTTGTTTCGGCTTTATTAATCAACTCATTTTTCTGGTTATACATCTCATAGGAGAAATCATGACGTACGAGTGGCATCTTTTTAATCATCGTTTTGATGCGCACAACATCATCATAGTGCGCGGGCTTCACAAAATGAATATTTAAATCCCGTACCGGTAACATAAAACCAAGTTCCTCCATCTTCTTATATGAAATGCCCAGACTTCGCATGGTCTCCACCCGCGCCTGCTCATAGTAAAATGAATAATAACCGTAATAGAGATAACCCATCATGTCTACTTCACCATACCTTACGCGGATTTCAATTTCGTGGATGTACATGTTGGGAGTTGGATGGTTGAATGGTTGGGTGGTTATATGGTTATATGGTTAATTGCTGATTGTTTAATTGTTTAATTGTTTAATTGTTAATTTTTGGAAAAACTCCACACCCTTAACAACTAAGGACTAAGGACTAACGACTAACGACTAACGACTTTCTCACTACTCACTATTGCCTCCCTAACCACTCCTGATACCTCCGTGCATTCAAAAGATGCTGTTGATAAGTTTTCGCGAATGAATGTGTACCGGGCTTATCAGGATTCGCGCAAAAATATAAATAATCATGTTGTTCGGCATTTAATACTGCATCCACTGTTTTGATGGATGGCGTACAAATGGGACCGGGCGGAAGCCCTTTATTAAGATATGTATTGTATGGCGAAACAAATGCAAGATGTACATTCAGAACACGCTTAATCGAAAAATCTTTTATTGCAAACTTTACGGTGGGATCTGCCTGCAGCACCATGCCTCTATGAATTCTATTCAGATATACGCCGGCAACAGTACTTTTCTCCGACTGGTAATTCGTTTCTTCTTCAACAATAGAAGCAAGCGTGATAACCTCTGCCGGTGTAAGTTGCAGTAAGGCAGCCTGACTTTTCCGGTCCTCCGTCCAGAAACGGTCATACTCCTTCTTCATCCGTTTCATAAATTGCACGGCGTTCGTATTCCAGCGAAATTCATATGTGTTCGGAATAATCAGCGAGATTGAATTTTCCGGCGTTAATGAGAATTGTGTCAATTCGTATTCGTCATTCAGTGCATTTAGTATTGCAACAGAATCAGCTTCCAGTTTACGGCCAACAAAACCTGCGACATCTTCTTTCAGTCTGAATTTAATGATCACAAGTTTTACCGGTTCCTGCAATCCACCACGAATCATTTTTACCAGTTCATAATTATTCATGTTTTTTTCCAAACGGTATTTTCCCGCATGCACATTGCCTCGAAGCTCCATCTTGGTGGCAACCCATTCAAAAGCTTCAATGTTTTTTACAATTTTTTTGTCATACAAAATCGCAAGCAGTTGCTCGTAATCGCTACCCGTCGGGATATAAAGAAATTCCTTCTCGTCTGCAAATTCGATATTGGGAGCATATACCCTGTGATAATAACGATACCCGATTAAGACTGCAAAAATACCTACCACAACAAAAAACGCAATCACATACCGGCGAAGCTTTGATTGTGATTTTTTCTTTTTGGCCATGGGTTAGTAGTGGGTCGCGAGTAGTGAGTAGTGAGTCCTTAGTTGAAAATGGATGTGCCGATGAATTAATGTGCCGATGTGCCGATTGATTGCCTGATTTTTTGCAATGGTTATCTTTTAAAGCATTAGCATGAAAGTCTGAAATGGATTTGCCGAAGTGCGTATTGATTGTTTGTTTGATTTGTTTTCATTTCTCTTTTTGCATGCTGCTAAAAAGAGAAATATTACGGTCTGAAAATAATCTTCTCGTCAACTACCATTCATCAAAGAATTCCGCCACAACAAAAGCAACTGCCAATAACTCAACCTTTTAACCCACCAACCCATCGGCACATCAATCCATTGGCATATCGGCACATCAACATCAACTCCCCAGTCCTTTCAAAACCATCTTCGCCTTTTCATTATCCGGATTTATTTTCAACACCCGCACTGCCAGTTGTCCTGCTTCATCATTTTTTCGCAACACAATCAGCAACGCAATTTTATTCATGAGTGCCTGCTCATAATCAGGATCCAGTGCAAGCGCCCTGTCATACAAAGTTCCGGAATACTCAAAATCACTATTCAGGAAATATACATACCCCAGGTTTGACAATGCCGGAGCGAACTTAGGTTGATCCTGTACAATTTTCTCAAACACTTCCTTTGCTTCGTTTAATCTTTTCAATGCCACCAGCACACTGCCAAGTTTATTATTGAATTCCGGATCTGAGGACTTCAGCACAACAGCCTGCTGATAAAAATCCAATGCACGGTTAAAATCACCCAACTGGTAATTGCCTTCTCCAATGCGATAGGCAGTCCATGAATCATTAATCTTCCCTGCATCCATTTTTCCAGACAACTCAACAACTTTTTTAAACTGCTTCTTTAAATAAAAATAACGGAGTTGCTCCGCAGTGAAATTCGCATCACTTTTATCTTTAACAGATTCCAGGTATTTATTGGCGGAATCAAGCAGGTAAGGTTGTGCCGAGAATGCTTCAAACGTTTGCAGGTAACCCTTCGCCATTAAAAGCGGTGACGGATTTTTTGTCGTCATGCATTCAATTCCTACGAACTTTTGAATTTCCTGTCTTTTTCTGTCCGTCACCGGCACCTGTATCCGGTGATCGTGCACCGTTACATGAGGAATATCAAGCGTTTCAGAAACAGGCATGTGACATTTAAAGCAGTTATCCTTTTCAGTCATGCGCTGATTCACGGGAAGTTTACATCCATGATTTTCTGTTCCATGACATGATTTGCAGGTAGCATTAAATTGCGAAGGCAGTGTAACCTTTACGCTGATGTGCGGATTGTGACAAGTCAGACAGGTCATCTGCGATTGCAGATAGCATTTACTTTGCTTCATCCTGTCTACATGGGAAGCCATGATGAATTTCCCTTCTCCACCTTCATAACGTGGCATAAAAACATTCATGACCGTGTTCAATGGTTGCCCTGGTTTGAAATCAAAAAAAGTTTTTCCTTCATTCAAAACAGAAATACCCTGCAGGTGACAACGCTGACACAATTCAACCTGCAGATCCCGTGAAAGCTTTT
Source organism: Chitinophagaceae bacterium (assembly GCA_016717285.1). Lineage (NCBI taxonomy): Bacteria > Pseudomonadati > Bacteroidota > Chitinophagia > Chitinophagales > Chitinophagaceae > Chitinophagaceae bacterium. The sequence continues at coordinate 1,318,008 of JADKFU010000005.1, read as the reverse complement.
TCGGATTCACGATAGAATAGTCAATGTACTTTGATGTATCAATTAAAATACCTTTCAATTTTTCATTCACATGCGCTTCACCAGCACCATGACAGCGCTCACATTCAATTCCCTTTTTCACCACGGTAAATTTATTTTCTGAGGTGGTATCAAAATCAGGATACATGTTGTGGCAATTCATGCATTCAATACTGATGATACGGTTCCATCGTGTATTCATGCCGTCTTCAAATCCCGGAGGCATTTCCCAGATTCCTTTTTGCGTGTAAAACGTTAAGGGTGCCTGGTAGAGGTAACCATTCACCTGCCAGATATGAGAGTTGGTGTGTTGTCCGGAGCCAACGATATAGGAGATTTGTTCAGATCGTTTATAAATGGTGTCCTTTCCGCTCAACCTGTACTCCATAATATACAACAGGCTATCTTTCCAGAATGGTTTATAGTAGAAATCTTTATACGAGTCATACACGACATTGTGCGCATCAAACCTGCCGGATGATTTTTGTGGTGAGGCAACATCCCAGCTTTCACCCATTCCTGTATTAATAAAAGTTTCATAAATCTGCTGATGACAGTTTTTGCAGGTGCTCATTCCTACATATCCTACAGTATCATTCCAGCTTTTATAAAGTGGTGTTTCAGCAACCTCTTTTTTGGGAGCACTGCAATAGATTAATGAAACGCTGATGGAGAAAAAACAGATTGAAAAGAGGAAGCGCTGTTTCACTGATAGGGTTGTTGGCCAAAAGTATTAATTGTTTGGCGACAAAAAATACAGTGCGGCCAATCTTTGATAACTTCAGAGCGCATAAAGACGCTGGCTAAATCCGTTATACTGGATGGGCGGCAAATTATTCAGGAAATTTCATCTTCCATTCTTCCATTCCTCCGGTCACGTTCTTCACGTTCTTAAAGCCCATCTGTTCAAGTATCGCAACGGCCTGCATGCTCCGGCCGCCCATTTTACAATGGATGATAATTTCTTCCTCCTTCCAATCTTCCAGATCAGGAATAGCAGACATAAATGTTGACAAGGGCAGGTTCATTGCACCAATATTGAACTCTTCATATTCCCATTGTTCACGAACATCAATCAGGTGAAAAAGATCATGCTGATCCAATCGCGTCTTTAGCTCTTCTACTGTAATTAACTGCATCCGGAAAATTATTGTTTGATGAATTTTTTAACCGACATTTTTCCTGTCGCAGGTTCGGTAACTTTTAATAAATAAAAACCGGGCATCAACTGTTCAACTGCAATTGATTTGGTGCCATTGGTTTTCTGAATAACTCTTCCTGAATTATCCAGAATTTCATATTGATACACTGCTGTGCCGTTATATTGCAAAGTAAGCACATCGTGAACAGGATTAGGATAAATAGCAATGGAAAGTCCAACAGGCGAAGGTTCCTGCAATCCTACCTGGAATGGAATGTCTTTACCAAGCACGGGCCGCATCATCAACGTGCCGGGAAATTGAGAATCAATCCAGCCATTATTGAGATTATATTTCAGGTGCGTGTGGCTATCGGTATTCAAATCGAAACCGATATCAGTTTTCAGGTCGTTGGAAACGGAGCTTTGCTGAAAACCTATGTAAAAAGTATCGGTCACTTCAACGGCATGACTAAGGCGATAAAAAGCAAATCCATTCAACTCCTTTTGATATTTCGGTTTCAGAAAATCATCACGGTACAAAGTGTCTGCTTCATTCAGTGCCGACCATACGATCAATGAAAAAAGATTCTGGCTCATGTTTTCCTCTGTGTTGGAAAAATGAATCAAGACGCCCTGAAGTTTGTCGGTTGTATTTACTATATACTCCTGCGCCAATGACGCCGGCGAACCCAACAAACGGTAAGTAGCCTCAGCGCTGCCATCGTCATATGCCATGTAATTTGAAAACACCTGTTCGCGTACTATTGAATCATTCCTTGTATTAATATCACCGGTTGCACCAATCACATACTGCGTGGAAATAATAACCGTATCATTAAAAAACTCAGGAATATCATAGCTCTCGAATCTTACTTCACCTGTATCGCTTGCAGCGATATTCTTGCTTTGAACAGGAGATGTGAAGACCGGTGAACCGCTCATTTTTTCTGTTGCAGTGTATTGATAGCTGGTATTTTTAACAGCATTAAAATTATTTTTTATCACCAATACGTGTTGATCCGCTTTCTCTTTCTCCTGGTAATTTTGAAACTGATTCCAGGGCATTGCCTGATACGTTTTAAGAATGGATGTCGGATAGAGTTGCACCGCAGCATCATTGATTAATGTATCCGTATGATTTCTTCCCGAATTCATGCGCACATAATCGAGATGCCACTGATCATAGTTACCGATGAGACTGGCATAATTGCGGAAACGGAATTGAAAATCATCATGAAAAAACTGCGTCTGAGCAACCTTTACAAGCACTTGTCTGAAAGGCTGAACACTGCTTCCATCATGTGCCCAGGCATGCCGCCAAATGCCTGTATTGTCTTTAAATTCTAAAATGATAGAATCTCCGAATGCTACCCCATAATTAAAGAGATTGAAAATCTGCGTATTGGGTACATCACCAATACCGCCCGGCTGATAAAAGAAACTCAGGTAAACAGAATCGGCCGCGGACAATGCGCCAAGCAAAACAGGGACAGATGTAACTGTATCGGCAGGTCCGATAGTACTGAAGCTGAAGCTCGCGGTATCATAAGGTACACCCTTTCCATTAAGGCCATCAAGCGTAAGCACTCCATAAGTAACGGGATCTTCAGGAAAAGTATAATTAAGGTAAGCTCCGCTATTTTGCCACAATGCAGGATCAGGGTCAGGACCCGGATAAGAAAAATCATCTATGAAAGGTAAGGTGACTGCTGAACGTGTGCTTCCTGTTGAAGACTGGTGATCAAACAATGCGGCATTGTACCGCAGGGGAATCAACGTTTCCTGTGCAACGGCAATAATGGGCCAGAAGGCAACAACCGCAAAACCGGTTATCAATTGCAACATTCTTTTTATCATCAGTAAAAAAAATTAAGTTCAAAAAAAATCCTGCGCACTTTTGAATTCATCATTGCTTTAATCAGGCAAACGCTCATAATGATCCGGCGAAGTAACAAAAACATCTACACTGTCTCCTGCATTCAAGGTTAAATTACTCCCTTCTTCCGCAGGAGGAACCTGCTGATAAATAATTGCCTCTAAAGAATCCTCGTCCACATATTTATCATATACCACACTTCGCAATCCAAGGGAGGAGCCTTCCAACACAAATTTAGCTTCGCGAAGCGACATGCCGACAAGATCAGGAATTTCAAGTTCTGTGATTCCCGAACCATCACCCAACACAAGATCAATTACAGATCCTTTCCTTATAAAGTCACCTGGCAATATGGGTTTGCCTTCAAATTGCTGATCGAGTACAACATTCTTCGCAAGGTCAGGCTTATAAATCAGTCTTCCCACCTTCATGCTATAGCTTTCCAAAATCATGGTTGCCTGTTTCAGCGACGCATCTTTAAGATCAGGCATTTTTACTTCAGGTGCCATTGATGCATTCACCGTAAGATAAATAGTTCGCCCATCCTTCACTTTCGACGCCGCACCGGGATTCTGATCAATAACCGATAACGCTGGTTTTTTTGCATCATATGTTGAATCCGTAATTGCATATTCAAGATCACTCTTGTGTAATAACTTTATGGCTTCTTCCAGCGATTTTCCTTCCAGGTCAGGCACTGTGATCGCAACACCATGCTTGGTAAAGCTTCTCACAAAAACAGCAAACAGCAGAAACACGCCAATATAAAATCCAATCGCCCCTAAGATATTATAGAGGAATTTACGGCTGCTAATGAAATTCAGGAAGTTATTGGGCAATGGAAAGCTTTTGTTTTTCGAAGCTAAATTCTAAAATTTTATCAATAAAGTCGAATGGCTTATACTGGTTGATGGCTGCCTGGTGAAAGATAACCGTTGCCGGCGTCATGCCCGGTAACGAGTTCACTTCAATGATTATTGTTTCTACGCGGCCATCGTCAAAGATGCGCACAAATGCATCAATTCTACAGTAACCGCTTACGTTTAGAATTTTCGCCGCACGTTCAAGATCTGATTTTATAATATCCGCGATCCGTTTATATTCTGACTCATCCTTTGAAAATCGCGCCGGTGTAATATTCTGGCCCTGACCTGCTAAAAATTTCTCCTCCAGCGACAACACTTCTTCACCTGCCAAAGCTTCAGAAGGTTCAAACACTTCAAATGTTATTTCACCTGCCCCATTCAATTTGGTAAGCATGCCGCCGGTAATTTCAAGAAAATGAGCTGCGCCATTCCGGGTGATCAGTTCTTCCACCAATAGCTTCTGCTTACGCGGAAATTCTTCACCGGCTTTAAGTCCAAGTATGGCCGCATATTTTTTTGAAATCGCTTGCTTGTCTCTGAAAATCAGTTGACAAAATGCAGTCAGTTCTTCGCGCGATTTTATCTTCTTCACAGCAGAACTGCAACCATCATCTACAGGTTTACAAATGAATGGATAAGTGACCACCGCGGTGATGCTGTCATAAAATTTATCTGCATCATTCAGCCAGTCTTCTTTATTCAATAGCAAATGTGTGGCAATCAGGAAACCATGTTCACGCAGCATCTCATTTGTCTGGTATTTATTGATGGTGATTTGGGAAGAAACAACGCCGGAGCCATTGTATGGAATTTCCAGCCGGTCCAGATCTTTCTGTATTTGTCCGTCCTCTCCCGGCCTTCCATGTAACGCAATAAAAACACCGTCCACTTTTTCTTTCAATTCATTCAATGAAATTTTTTGCGGTTCGAAAATCACCGAAACAGATGCATATTTTGTTGTAAGCTGCTTGCATTCCTTCTTTATTTTTTCTACAACCGGATGCTTTTTAAAATGAAGGATCTTATCGCGGATATCGTCTGCGTTGTCTTTCAGCAGGAGATTCACCGGAATCTGGTAAAGCGAATACGCATTCGCATTTCCTAACAGGAAAACAGGAACCGGTTCATACTTAGTGGAAGAGGCCAGTTTTTCAAAAACATTTCTACCGCTTTCAACTGAGATGTGCCTTTCAGAGGAATAGCCTCCAAGAATAACTGCAATCCTTTTTTTTACGGATGCAAGATTTTTAAGTCCTGCAATATTTTCATCCAACTGCTGCAAAAGCTTTCGGTACGCGAAAGTTTTTGATTGTGAAGCAATGCGATCTGCAACAGAAGTGCGGATGATGAAGGTAAGAAACTGTGAAGGATTCAAACCAATTTCGGCGGCCTGGTGAAAAAAAAAGGACGAAGGCAGCATGCCGGAAGTAGTGTTTGGATCATTCAGAAAAATCTTTTTATCCTTTCGAATGAAACCATCAATGCGCGCATACACATGAAATCCGAAAAACACAAATAATGCTTCACACTGCCTGCGGATTTTTTCAATGTCTTCGTTGGGCAAATCAATTGGTGTTATTTTCCTGGTAAGTCCGGGTAAATATTTAGAACGGTAATCAAATACTTCTTTTCCCTTTTTTATTTCAGTAGGTGGAAGTGCCACTGCTGACCCGTCTTCCTTCCTGATCACAATACAGGAAAATTCGGTGCCTTCGATAAATGCTTCCAACTGCACTTCCTGTTCTTCATAGATGCTTTGCAACAGAAGACTTTCATCAGTTTCTTTAAAATGATCCCGAATAAATTTTAAAAGCGCTTCCGGATGATTGATAATAGTTCCACCGATGTTGAATGGAATACCTGTTCCATCCTTTATTTCTGAAACACTTCTCACCCAATCAATTTGCTCCTCTTCGGATAGCTTATTCCATTCCGCCGCCGTTATCCCATGCACAAAAAAAGCAGCGTCCACTGCCTGCTGAAAGGAAGTAAGATTTTCTGAACGCACTATACTAACTCCTATAGATGATCCCTGGTTTGCAGGCCGCACGACAAAAGGCAATCCAAGCTTTTTCTTTGCATGATGCAGCATTTCCTTGTTCTGCGCTGCTGCCAGCCAATCTTTCCTTTTGATCACGATACTCCTGGCCACTTCAAGACCTGATTCTTTCATGATACTTTTTTGAAATACCTTGTTCATACCGATAGCGGAAGGCAGGACACCGGAACCTGAATAAGGAATATTCAGCCATTCCAGAATGCCTTGTATCGAACCATCTTCTCCCCAGGAACCATGAAGCGCGAGAAAACCAAAGTCGATGAGGGTTTTTAATTCTTCCATCACGAGCTTTCTGCCGACTTTGCTGATCAATTGATTTAATTCCTCTGCGCTCAGCTCACCCAACGATTCAAGGTATAGCTGAAAATTATGCGGTGAAAAAGAAAGAGAAGCAATGGGTGGATAAAAATCACGGATCGTCCCTTTATAAATAAATTGCCAGTTGAGCAGGATGAAATTTCCTTTAGAGTCTACAAAAATGGGAACAGCTTCAAACAGGTTTTTGTCGAGGTTATCATACACCGTTCGTCCACCCGCAAAAGATATCTCCCGTTCGCGGGAAGCGCCACCAAAAAAGATTCCGATTCGGATCATGAGGCGCAAAGGTAATGATCGGATGGAAATGTTAATTTTTGAATTCCGCCGCCAAAACGTTTTCCTTCTTCAAAATCATTTTCATTTTCGAAAATATTATTCATTCAATCCTCCATCGCGCGACTTCATGTGTATTGAAAGCTTCGCTGTTAAATGATAATGGATTAAAAAATCAGTTCATCAGGAGCATTTTAAATCACAATCAGCACTAACATTTTTCATTTTATCAACATCATTTTTTGATTTTGACCACACTTTACATATTAACAATCAATACATAAGCTCGTGATAATGAAAAAAGTGCACTTATCCACCACCAACAGCACAAACTGTCGTTCAGAGACCATGATTTTTTTTTATTATTGTGTCTTGAAAACAGACTGTTTTTCCGTAAAAATACGGCAGTGGCCTATCAGTAAATGATTGTCGGCCATTCAAACCCAAAAGACAACTTTTCATATGAAGCATATCTACGCCCTTTTCATTGGCATCTTCTCCTTACTTCCTTTTTCAAATAACCTAAAAGCGGATTGTATCTTAAATGCTCCTGTAGTTACCATATCTGCCACTACAGCGTGTTCAATTTCCTTTTCATGGGTTGGAGATCCTCAAACAGATCACTATACTGTAAGCTACAGGAAAGTAAATTCACCCTGGCAACCGGAAATAGCAGTATCCAATCAGACCTCCTGGACCTTCAATAATTTATTGCCGGGGACGTACTATGCAGTGGAAGTGATTCCCTATTGCCCTAACAACAGCCATGGACCATCAGGAATCCGGTTTGCGACAACACCTTCCTGCTCCGCGCCGGAAAGTTTAACTGCTTCCCAAATCAGCGCGAATACCGCGACTATTGTCTGGTCAAATTGCGGTGACAACACAAGTTCATATGTCAGATACCGTCCTTCCGGATTGCAAGTCTGGCAAATTATACCCGCAGGAAACAAAACCAGTTTGCTTTTGTCACAATTAAACCAATCAACAGTTTATGAGTACGAAGTGAAAACCTGCGGTGAAACCGGCGAATGGTCGGCCACTAAATCATTCAAAACCCTTGCAGACGATGATTGGAAGCCAAACATTTTGTGCATTGTTCTGGATGATTGCCGCTACGATGTATTTGCACCAAACGGAGGCCCTACATTTTTTCAATCTCCCGGTATCAACAGGATTGCAACAGAAGGAGCAAGATTCGAGTATGCGTTTCCTGCACTTTCATTGTGTTCACCCAGCCGCGCTTCCATCGTTACAGGATTATATCCGCATCATCACGAAGTGATCACCAATGGTTCCTATGAATCATTTGCTTTACCAACAGTGGCCAATGTGCTTCATGATTATGGTTATTATAACGGATTCGTTGGCAAGTACGGATTTCAATCATTTCCAAACGTAACGGGCTTCGATTACTATTGTGAATCGAGTAATGACTTCTATATAGATACCTATTATGACTACAATGGTCAAATGCACGTCAAAATTCCGGGACATAAGACAGATGTGATCACCAATAAAGCTTTGGAATTCCTCAACAGTGTTCCTACCGGGAAAAGATTCCTGCTCTATGTAGACCATAAAGCACCACACGTGCCCTACACACCGCGTCCACAGGATGAAGGAATTTTCGATAATGAGACCATGCCTTTTCCTGATAATTTTAATCTCTGGACTCACAATATTCCTTCCACCTACCTTGAGTGTTATTCTACCAGCAACGACAGCGCCGATAAGTATAATCAAATGGTGAATTATTACGAATTGCTGGCTGGAGCAGAAGCAAGTATTGATACCATTCTTAGCTGGCTGGAGCACCGGGGAATTCTGGACAGCACCCTTGTGATTTTTACGAGTGATAACGGACTAATGATAGGAGAACATGAACTGGGCGGTAAGGAAATTGCGCTTGAAGAATCTATCCGGCTGCCTATGTTCATTCGTTATCCGCGATGGTTTGCTCCCGGCACAGTAATAAGTGATGAAATGGCAATGAATATTGACATTGCTCCAACCATGCTGGAAGCAGCAGGTGTACCTGACGGATTAATTACTGATGGATTGTCGATGCATGAACTGGCAAATCATACCGCTCATAGAAATGAACTGTTTTATGAATATTTCTACCGCAATAGCTGCAACCCCACTTCGACATCCGTGCGCGATTTCAACTATAAATATGTAACCAGCAGGTGCACTTCTGCTGTAGAGGAATTTTATGATCTTACTAACGACCCTAAAGAAAATATTAACCTGATCAATGCGCCTAATTACAGTTCACTCATTCAGCAATACAAATCGAAACTTGATTCTCTAAAACAGGTATACGGATATGTTCTCGTAGAAGACACGATTGAACCATGCTACTTAAAAACCCCTGATTTTTGTAATATCAATTTCCCCTGCAACGTAGAGAACTGCAATATTTTCCCGACCACTAAGATAACCGATGTATCCAGCGGCGGCGGTTGTGCTGACGGCAAAATCAAGGTAATTCCTACAGGAACTTTTAATTATAATTTCCATTTGGAATTATACGATAGTGAATCCACCCTTCTGCGTTCTGTTAATCAGCAATCTGCAACAAGTGCTTATACGTTCACCAATCTGACAGCGGGAAACTATTCGGTGAAAGTATATGATGGAGATTGTTTTGTAACTGCTTTCAATGATCTTGAAATAAAATGTGCGAAGCCATTAGCTCCCGCCACTTCAGGCATTACCGGAACATCGGCTACCATTAGTTGGTCAAACCAACCGTGCAACAGTGGTTACAAGGTGCAATACCGTGTGCAGGGTGCATCAACCTGGCTTACAGTAAAGCCCAAAACGAATATCAATATTTATCAACTTATTAACTTAACTGCCAATACTAATTATGAATGGAAGGTGTCCACAAAATGCGCGAATGCAAGTCCCACTACTTATTCTAATTATTGCGCTCTTAAAACATTTAATACCTCGCTGCGATTGGGAGGAACTGAAGCGGGTGCTCCTGCATTTTCAATCTATCCCAACCCGGCTAACGATATGATTAGTGTAAATCTTGATGTGAAAGAGACTGGCTTGTTGCAGGTGCAGGATGCTCTTGGAAGAACCATTATGGAAGAAAAATTACAGCTTAGTGAGAATGCACACAAAATAAATATCGCGATGTTATCACCTGGAGTATATCTCGTGTCCGTTAAGACTGGTTCAGGAATTTCAGAGAAATCATTTGTAAAAGAATAAAAAAAGATACCCAAACAACCTGCTTTCTCATTTTAGGATGGTCATGACTTTTATTAAAATGTCTGCATGCTATTGCAAAATACTTTCTCTTTCATAAACGCCGGCTACTTTTATTTTGATCCTCAATAGGCGGCAAGAAAATAGGTTCAGTTCATAAATAACAGCTTATTGGCAGGATCGCATTGCAATGTCAATTGAAACAGCAAAAACAATTTATCATTCGCATTTTTATAACCATGAAAGTATTTCTACTTTCATCAAACATTAAATCCTTGTCATGAAACTCAGCTATTTACTTACAGCATCAATCGTTTTGCTCGCTTCCATTCATAGCATCGGACAAAACAAAAAACTTCCCGCCAACAAAGCGGCTGTGCTTGCATCAGTTGATAAGCATCAAAAAGAGCTTACTGATATCAGTGATAAAATCTGGGGCTATGCGGAAGTTGCTTATCATGAAACACAATCATCGAAAGCACTCGCTGATTATGCGGAAGCGCAGGGCTTCGTGGTACAGCGTGGTGTGGCAGGAATTCCGACAGCATTTACTGCTACTTACGGCTCCGGAAACCCCATCATCGGAATCATGGGAGAATATGATGCATTGCCGGGACTTTCACAAAAATCACAACCAACGAAAGAAGTGTTGCTGGAAGGTGCAGCAGGTCATGGTTGTGGCCACAACATGTTTGGTCCCGGAAGTTTAGGCGCCGCACTCGCCATCAAAGAATTGATGGCGGCGGGAAAACTGAAAGGCACCATTCGGTTTTACGGAACTCCTGCAGAAGAAGATGGCGCAGGAAAAGTTTATATGGCGCGCGCCGGGTTATTCAATGATCTTGATATCTGTCTTGACTGGCATCCTGATTATGAAAATAAAGCCAACATGCAAAGTTCACAGGCTGTTACGGACTGGACTGTTGAGTTCACAGGAAAAAGTTCGCATGCCGCTGCCGATCCATGGAATGGAAGAAGTGCATTGGATGGCGCAGAATTATTTACAACCGGCGTGAATTTTTATCGCGAACATGTGAAGCCAAGTGCGCGCATGCACTACGTTTATAAAGAAGCCGGTAACGTTCCGAATGTGATTCCTGATAAGGCATCTGTATGGATCTGGATGCGTGATTCAAAACGAAGTGGTGTAGCAGTGCTGGAAGATCGCGTGCGCGAAATTGCAAAAGGCGCAGCGTTGATGGCAGGTGTGCAATACAACATCAAACTCAATAGCGGTTTGTATGAATTGCTTGTGAATGAAACGGGTGCTAAAGCATTGCAGAAAAACATGGAGTTAGTTGGCCCTATCACTTATACAGCCGAAGAAACTGCATTCGCGAAAAAAATTCAGGAGGAATATGGATTGCCTGCTAAAGGAATGAAAGGTGATATTAAACCATTGGAACAAACACGTCCTGATCCGGATGGTGGCTCTACAGATGTAGGTGATATCAGTTGGATCGTTCCTGAAATAACATTGCTTGGCGTAACAGCTCCGTTCGAATCTCCCTGGCATTCTTGGGTAGTGGTGGCTTGTGGTGGAATGTCTATCGGACACAAAGGACTTCTGTTCGCTTCCAAATCACTTGGACTAACTATGGTGGATTTATTCGAAAATGAAACGCTGCGGAATGAAATCAAAGCAGAGTTTCTGAAAAGAAAAGGCAGTGAAGTGTGGAAGCCGTTGTTGCCTGAAGGACCACCGCCCATTGAGAATTAGGAATTAGGAATTAAGAATCAGGAATTAGGGTTTGCTTGCTGAACAAGAAACATAAACCAAAGTGAAGTCGGGATCGCACTGTCAAAGATTGAATCTTTCAAACTACGCTCCGGCTTTGCCACAACAATTTAGCAATTTAACCATTCAACTTAACCGGCAAACACACGATTCATCATTTTTGCAATACCCACCATAAGCAACGACAATAACAGAAATGCAAAGAATAAAAAACAACTGTTGATCATTGCATCAGCATATCCGAGCTGTTTCACGTCAATAAACGGATACGGATAAAATCCTGATAAGGCGCCCCGAAATAAAACGAATACAAGATAAATTGCAGGATAAATCAACCATTTGAAAACATGCGTCCATGCTATTCCTGATTTGTCAGCAAAAATTATCCAGAAAAGAAATGTAAAAACCGGAATCACTGAATGCAACAACTCATCAACCGGCAACTGCAAACCCTGTGGTTGCCATAATGAACGCAGCACGAGATTATAAACTATTCCAACCACCATGATGTAAACAGTTATTGCCGTAGCTGTTTGTGCTTTCAGAAAAAAACGTCCTTGCTTTGATTCAGGTTTCAAACAGATTGTTGTAAAATAAACGGCAACAAGAATATTCGTAAGTATTGTGAAATAAGAAAAGAAACGGATGATAGTTTCAGGCAAATCTTTAACCCTGAATTGAATCATCAGGTACAGTTGCAATATCACAGCGAACCAGGCCATCGATGCTCCACACGCTGCAACAAGACGCAAGATGTTATTCCGTTGATTCACGTTTATTATTTTCAGGTGCTTTGAATAATTGAACGCCGCGCAAATTTATTGCCTGATAAATTTTACATTCATCACCTTTCCTTTAACAGTAACACGACAAAAATACATTCCAGGTGAAAGCGCTGAAATTTCAAATGGGAAAGCGGGGTTACTTTCTGTTCTAAGGGTAATTCCTAATGAATTATAAATCTCGAGTCTGTCAATCATGAGCGAAGAGGGAGTTATTGTGATAAAATTATCTGCCGGATTCGGAAATAGTGATAAATAATTTTCCGGTTGCTCAATATTTAAAGCAGCAGTTACAACCTGGCATGGATGAATGGAAGAAACACTTAGCCGTTCCACATATCCTCCATAATTCAGAAAAAGAAAAGTATCAACAAGCAAAATATCTTTTATATAGCTTTTGGTAAAAAATGTATCAATCTGCCGGAAGTGATTGGTATCGCACATATCATAATAGAAAAGGTAATTACCATATGGCCAATACATGATACTGTCATGAATCCATATTTTATCCAGGTCCCAATTGATATCCTGCACTTGTTGCAAAGGCGATGCACTGAAATGCAGATTTGCTGTATCATCCAGGTTCAGTTGAAATATCCGTCCTGAATTAAAATCGAAATCAATTCCGTTGAGAACCGGTGCGGATAGATTATACAGGAGTTGTGTTTCAGAAAAATAACAGGATAGCGGAAAGTTTACCTGTTCTGATTTAAGTAGCACGGGAGGAAAAGTGCCTGCCTGGTACAGTTGCAGTGAATCCGCTGAGCATGAATTCCGTTGAAAAAGAACATCATTGCTGAAGGCTACAAAACTGTAATCGCCCCAACCTTCATTAACAATATTATATGGATCAGAAACATCAAAAAAATTGGTTCCGTAAAAGGTGTGTGTATAAATATGATTGCCCCATAACTGCACATGCTTCAACTGAGAATTCGCATACTGCGGCAATTGATACAGTGAATCAACCTGCGGAAAATTTGAAAGCAGAGAAAGCCGCACCTGGTTGGGCGCATCCAGATCCTCTTCAAATAAAAAATTTCCATCAACCATCATCCATTCACATCTTCGCTCCATCCTGTAATCACTTTCAATGGAATTAAAATCACGCAGATGATCAAATACATAAATAGAGTCTTGACCACTTGCATAAATATTTCCATTGGCATCAATATTCAGATATGAAAACCAATCACCTACGAGGTTGTTTCGCAACAGAACATGGCTTGTATCAAGTGTAGTATATTCGTCAAACCCCTTTATGTCGCGTATAAAAACATACCCACTTCCGTCAGGAATAACTTTCACACACCATTCATCATAAACAGTATCTGTCTGCGTGATAGCCTGCTGATTCATGATGTTGTAGAAAGCAACACTCCCATTATTAAGCACAATAAGCAGTGAGTCATTCATGAGTGGAAAAGAAGAAGGATATTCGGCAGTTATCAAAGTTGAATCGATAAGTACAGGCGTCCCAACCTGTGAAATATCATACAGGTAATTCGCATGAGAAATTCCGAAATTGTAGGCATCTCCTGCATTTACCACAAGCAATTTTTCATTAGCATTTGCAGCAATAATAAGATCAGTCTGATTGGGTAAGACAATGGAGTCCAACAGTGGGAAAGATGAAGTATAAACATCAAATCGTTTGATCATTTTTCCGCCCTTATGAGCAAATAACTGACTTCCGTTTACAAACAACCGGTCGAAAGAATTTCCGATATCAAGCGTATCCGTAAGCACCGGACTTTGAGGTTGCGCGTAATTATACACCAGGCAACGCTGACTTGCGGCCACAAATACAAAAGAGTCTGCCACTGCCATATCGTTAATATAATCAAGTGCGGGCAAGTGGGAAATGATCCATGGATTCAATTGATTACTGTAATCTGTTGCATAAACGCCGTCGCGAAAAACAATAAGCGTTTCACCCATTGAAAATATTTTTCCCTGCGCATAGCTTCCAGGCAATGGTAAGAGCGATACCAATTGAGGTGATAAAGAATCTGACAAGTCCCAGGTTACAATTCCAAAGTCCGTCAGTCCGAAAAACAAACTGTCCTTTATAACGCCATCAATATAACTTCCCCGGACGAGTGGGTAATTCAACGATACGGGATGCTGAGCATATGCAGTAAAGAATTGCAGGAATGTCAGCAAAAGAAGCAAACATCTTCTCATGGATTTCGTAATTTGAAAAGATTATTACTTTCAGTTTACAATCTTACCACCCTCCTCCCAAACTCCTATACAAACTTACTGTCGAATTCAATTTACTCTGAAGCAGGAAAGATTCATTTAATTCTGCGCTGAATAGATTATCCTGTTGAATAATTACTTCTGTGTAATCAGTGTATCCAAAATTATAACGGGCTTCTGAAAGCGTAAGCGCTTTTCTTGCTGCTTCCACCTGTTGGTGAACAATGTCATATTGACGAGAATAACTTTCATAATTCTTTAACGAATTGTCTACATCAGAAAATGCTTCAAGCACTACCTCTTCGTATTGGTAGGTAGTTTGCTGCAACCGAAATTCTTCCGCTTTAGTCGCATGTTTCAGTTTTCCGAAATTAAACAACGGACCAAAAAGTCCGGCTCCACCGGCCGCAGCAAAACCGCCTGCAGTTAGAAAAGTATTTAGTTCCGGGCTTGCAAAGCCAAGCAATCCTGTTAAGCTCAGCACCGGTAAGCGATTGGCTTTGGCAACACCCACACGATCAAACTGTGCCTGCATCTGCAGGTTTGCAGAATGGATATCAGGCCGGCGTTCAAGTAATTGGGCAGGAATACCAGAAGGAATAACCGGAACAATGGTCTGTTCAATGTTACGCTGCCCACGAATTACAGTGCCCGGATTCATACCCATTAACACCCGTAAAGAATTTTCAATCTGTGTGATCTGTCTTTCAAACTCCGGAATAGCGCCGGCTGCAACATATTCCTGCTGCTCCGCCTGCAACTTATCGAGTTCAGAAACATAACCGGTATCAAAACGTGCAGTGATGATGGTTGTATTTTCATGACGGGAAATAAGCGTGCGTTGTGCAATGTCAAGCCTGTTATCCAGATCACGCAGCACAAAATAATTGGTAGCTACTTCAGCAACTAAACTTACCTGCAAAGCATTTCTGTTTTCAATCTCTGCAAGAAAATCACTTTGTGCTGCGCGTTTTGCATGCCGGAGTTTTCCCCAGATATCAATTTCCCAGCTAAGCGTACCGAAGGCCGATAAAGATCCTCCTTCCAATTGACCTATGTTTTGTGCACTCGTTCCTGCCGTTCCATACGCCGCTCCCGCCGAAAAACCAATGGAAGGATACAAGTTGGCTTTTACAATACCTGCAATTTCTCTCGACTCTTCCACACGTGCTGCCGCCGTTAACAAATTACGATTGCTGTCAAGAGTTGTTGCAATGAATCGCTGAAGCACAGTATCCTGGTACAAGGCAATCCATGTCAAATTCGTGATCGAATCATTAGAAACCTGGTTAGGATAAATGGAATCGGTTGTAACCTGTGGCTGCGTAAATTTTCCGCCCACCATACAACTGCTCCAAAATAATGTGATGAAAAGCAGGGGAAAAAAAATCTTACTCAAAAACACAAGAGCATCAGCTGTTTTTATCTTCTGCAAAAAATAGCTTTGAGTTATTTCTATCTGTGGTGATGGAGTATGCTTCGTTCCGATGAAAAATCGGGAATCGAAATGACGACGATGATTATCTGACCAGGTTATTCTCCGGCTTTGCCGCAACCCTTTAATCATTTGACCATTCAACCATTTTACAACCGGTAAATGACGAAACTGATTTGAAATTCTCATTTCTCCTGCGCCTCCATCGCCTTATGCTTCTTATTTTTTCCTTCAATCATCACATAAAATGCCGGGATCAGTATTACTCCGATGATGGTGGCAGTAAGCATTCCCGCAAAAACGGCCATGCCCATTACCTTCCGTCCTTCTGCGCCTGCACCTGATGCAGTGAGCAATGGAATTACACCCAGAATAAAAGCGAATGATGTCATAAGAATAGGACGGAACCGGAGACGTGCTCCATCAATGGCAGCGCTCACTGTCTCTTCACCGGCATCATATTTCATCTTCGCGAATTCAACAATCAGTATGGCATTCTTAGCATTCAGTCCGATCAGCATCACCAATCCAATCTGCGCGAAAATATTGTTTACATAACTCAGCGAAAAAATACCGGCGATAGCTAACCCAAGGAATGCGCCCATCACGGCCCATGGTGTTCCAAGCAATACACTGAAAGGAAGTTTCCAGCTTTCATATTGCGCTGCGAGAATCAGGAATACAAACATCAGTGCCATCAGGAATGCTGTACCACCGGTTCCTGCCGCTGCTTCTTCCTGGTAAGACATGTTGCTCCACTGGTATCCCATGTCAGCAGGTAAAGTTTCCGCTGCAACTTCTTTCAGCGCCTGCAATGCCTGCGACGAACTGTAACCGCTTGCCGGGATACCATTAATTTCAGCAGCCCGGTAAATATTAAAGTGATTGGTGTATTGCGGACCACTGGTGTCTTTTACCTGCGCAACAGTTCCAAGCGAAACCATGTCACCATCTTTGTTGCGTGAATAAAACTGCTGAAGACCATCGGGCCCCATTCGATAACCCTCATCAGCCATCACGTATGTTTTATACTGCCTTCCGAACTGATTAAAGTTGTTGACGAATGAACCGCCAAGCATGATCGAGATCGTACTGTTTACATTGTCGAGATTCAATCCGAGTTTATCGACCTTTTCTTTATCAACCTGGATACTTTTCTGCGGCACATTTGCACGATAAAGTGTATAGACTTTACCAATCTCCGGCCTTGCACCGGCAGCAGTTACAAAACGCTGCGCCTGTTCCGCGAGATACTGCGGCGTATTTCCTCCGCGATCCTGTAACATCATAGTGAAGCCCGCACCATTACCTAACCCGATGATAGGTGGCGGGCCGATAGCAATTACGGTGGCTTCAGAAATGCTCTTCATGGCGATGGCATTTATTTCTTTCGCTATTTCGTTCGCCGTCTTCTCCCGTTCCTCCCATGGTTTCAGTGTGATGAAGAAAGTTGCAGCATTAGGAGCCACCGTATTATTAAGCAGGTTATTTCCATTGATGGTGGTATACAATGCTATTTCAGGAATCTTGCTGAGGATAGCTTCAATTTTTTTTGTAGTCCCATCCGTTCGTTCAAGTGAAGCGGCATCAGGTAACAAGGTGCTGATAATAAAATAGCCCTGGTCTTCTTCAGGAACAAATCCAGATGGAATTTTCATTCCAAGCATCGCGGTAGCGCCAATAATTACTGCTAAAACAATTCCGGTGACAATAAGCTTACGAGCAAAGAATCCCGCCACTTTCACATAGCCATTGGTAAACCGATCGAACATGCGGTTGAAGGCAGCAAAAAATCTGGCAAGCCAACCTTTCGATTCTTTTTTAGGCTTCAGCAATAAAGCGGCTAAGGCAGGACTTAATGTGAGTGCATTAAAAGCTGAAAAGCAGACAGAGATAGCAATTGTGATTGCAAACTGTTGATACAATCTTCCGGTAATTCCTCCTGTGAAAGCGACCGGCACAAATACGGCCGAGAGGATGACAGCAATGGCAACAACAGGTCCTCCTACTTCCTTCATTGCTTTACTGGTTGCTTCTTTCGGAGACAAGCCGTGTTCTATATTGTGCATCACTGCTTCCACTACCACTATGGCATCGTCCACTACCAATCCTATGGCGAGCACCAATCCAAGTAATGACAGAACATTCACAGAAAATCCCAATAGCGGAAAAATCATAAATGTTCCGATAAGTGAAACAGGAACGGTTAACAAAGGTATGAGTGTTGCTCTCCAGTCCTGGAGGAAGAGGAATACAACTAAAATTACCAGGAGAACAGCCTCCAAAAGTGTGTGAATGATTTCATCGATACCTGCAGTTACCGCCAGTGTGGTATCCAAAGAAAAATCCTTTTTCATATCAGGCGGAAAACGATCTTCCAGCTCTTCCATTTTCGCTTTCACAGCTTCCGCCACAGCGAGTGCATTCGATCCCGGAATCTGATAGATGGCAATGGTGGATGCAGCAGAACCATTAATGCGGCTCGTCATAGTATAATTTTCAGTTCCCAAATCAATGCGTGCAACATCACTCATGCGAACCAATGCGCCATTGGAATTAGCTTTCAGGATGATGTTGCTGAATTGCTGTTCGGTAATCAATCGCGACTGCAGCAGCACCGTGTAGGTATTCTGAGTTCCGGCCAAGGCAGGTTCGCCACCAAAGCTTCCCCCGGGTTTAATTATGTTTTGTTGTTTCAAAGCGTTGATCACATCCTGCACAGTGAGGTTGTATTGCGATAACCTGTCGGGCTTCACCCAAACACGCATGGCATATTCAGAACCGCCGAAAACAAACACATCACCGACACCACTGATGCGCTTCAATTCATCCACAACATTGATGAAAGCATAATTGTTAAGGAACTTGGAGTCGTATGTATTATTGGGTGAAGAAAGAGATACGAGCATCATCGGAAAGGTGAGCGACTTCTTCGTGGTAACGCCCAATGCAGTAACTTCAGGAGGAAGAAAAGGTGATGCCTGAGATACACGGTTTTGCGTAAGCATGTTCGCATTATCGAGGTTGGTTCCTACATCGAATGAAACTTCAAGTCTCATCGTCCCGTCATTCGCATTCACCGATCGCATGTAGAGCATTTTTTCAACACCATTTACCTGTTGCTCAATAGGTGTGGCCACCGTTTGCTCCATGTTTACGGAATTGGCACCAGTATACGATGCATTGATCTGCACCATCGGAGGTGTGATTTCAGGATACTGTGAAATCGGAATACCTCGTAATACAATCAGCCCAAGAATCACCATCAAAATAGCGATAACCATGGCGAAGATGGGACGGCGGATGAAGAATTCACTCATATAATAAGTTTCAGGTTTGTATGAAAATTATTTACCCACGGATGTTGAGTCATAGGAATATGCATTTACTACCGGTTTAATAACCATGTTAGGTTTTATGATTGCATTTCCGATCATTGCCACCTTATCACCCGCTTTAATACCGTTCGTAATTACCCAATTACTTCCTACACGCTGACCGACTTTTACAGGTTTGGGCTTTACCATATTACTGTCGTTTACCAGGTAGGCCATGAAAATATTCTGCATCTGATTGATAGCCTGTTGAGGAAGTAGCACGGCATTCTGAATTTCAGTGGTTTTAAACCTGACTTTAACATATTGACCAGGTTTGAGAAGTTGTGTTTTGTTTGCAACCACGGCCTGAACCAGCAGTGAACCCGTGGCAGGATCTACCTCTCGATTAGCAAAATCCAGCTTGCCTGTTTCGGAAAACAAGGAGCCATCGCTGAGAATGAATTGTACTTCGAGGTTACTCAATTGTTCAACGGTCATCGTCTCTTTAAATTTAAGATAGTCGTTTTCAGAAATTGAAAACCGTACCCTCATCGCTCCTATAGCTGAGATCGTATTAATGGATGATTGTCCGAGCGATTTACCAACATAATCACCAACCTGAACTTTGGATACGCCAATGAATCCTGCGATTGGTGCAACAATTCTGGAATAACCCAACTGTGTGTTGGCATTGTTTAATCCGGCCTTTGCTGCAAGCACCGACTGTTGTTGTGCTTCATAGTTGGCTTGTGCTGCGTCCAGATCGCGTTTACTCAGTGCATTCATTTCAACCAAAGGTTTCACACGGTCCAGATCGGCCTTTGCTTTAACAAGCATCACTTCCGCCGCGGCCACCTGGGCCTGTGCGGCCTGTGCCTGGTCACGCAACTGATCATCCTGAATGGTATAAAGCAATTGTCCTTTGCTAACAAGAGTTCCCTCCCTGAAACTGATAGCTTCTACCCAACCTTCTACCCGGGGCTTAATTTCAATATCTGACTGGCCATAAGTCTGACCAACATAATCTGCATAGAGCGGAACCGTTTGCTGACCTGCCACCACCACGTTTACTTCCGGAACGAGCTCCTTTTTTTCTTCTTTTTTTGAACAAGAAAAAATCATACTGGAGGACAGCAGGAGCATAAAAGCATAATTTCCGTTTAATAATTTCATAGCTAGTTGTTGCTTTATTCAGCGGTGAAAAATAGCAAAAATTAGATTCAGATTTAGTTCATTCATATGTAAACCAAGATAAGTTTCTACCCATTTATCATCAAAACCAGCACTTAAGGCGATTGCTTTGCTTAGTATAAAACAGGGATGCTTACTCATTGTTTTTAGAGCAGTGTTCTTTTAAAAAAAATTCGAAACCGTAAATCACATCTTCATTCATCAGTCGGATGTTTCATGTTGTTTCACCCAATCTACAAACAGGTTATAACCCAATGACAGGACGATGGCACCTGTGAACAAACCAATAAACCCCGAATGAAAAAATCCACCAATAGCGCCAAGAAAAACAACCAGCATTGGCACAGGCGCTCCTTTTCCAAGCAATAAGGGTTTCAGGACATTATCAACCATACCAACCAATACCATCCACACGGTTAGCAAAATTGCGGTAGTTGTAGGAGCAACAGTCCAAATGTAAATGATAACACCTGCAGATACGGGCAACATACCCAATTGCATAACTGACAACATAAAACAAATCATTGTCCACAGGCCGGCGAGCGGTACACCAGCCATATAAATACCTATTCCGGCTAACATGGCCTGAATAAAAGCTACTCCAAGAATTCCCCTTGTTACATTCCGTATGGTGACGGTTGCAACATTTAGCATTTCTAATCCGGGAGATCCTGCAACACGTTTAAAAAAAGAACTGATAAAATTTCCACCTGAATTCGAATAGGCAAGCAACACACCGCTTACAATTACTGAAATGGCCAGGATCAAAAGACCTTTTCCGGTTGATGCGATCATTCCGAATAAACTGATAAGAATAATCTTCAGCTGGTCCTGGTATTCTATTGCAAAGCCCTGAAGATTATTAACCGCGCCACTCCAAAATTCAAAAATATAGGGACCAATTACAGGAAATGTTTTTAGCTCTTCACCAGGTAATGGTAAAGTTAGAGTGCCTCCTTTCAGGTGATCTGCAAAGGTTTTCAATTCAGATCCGGAAGCAACAAGCATCCATACAGGAGGGGCAATTAGAATCAACATCAGTATGCCTGTAATCAAACCGGCAGCAAGCTTATCCCTCTTCCCGAATCCATTCTTTAACCGGCTATACACTGGGAAAAGCGAAACAGCCAATATCACTGACCAAAGTGCAATGGTGATAAATGGCTCAAGAATATTATAACACCAGTAAAACAACAAGCCCAGTGCACCGATTTTTACCAGTAAATCAACGACAGCGCCAAGAGGGATTTTTAGCGGTTTTTTTTCTTGTGCTTCGTATTTGAAATCCGGAAGGTTTTGAATGTTGCTACTTTCATTTTCGTTCATGGATGTGAGATTTTATTTATTCATCAATTTGAAAGTTGAACATCTTTCAAGTTGAACAACTTTCAATTGGTTCATTGAAGTCCGTTCCGTGGCGCGACAAACTTCGCAATATTCACGAGAATATTTCCAGATAAATATCATTTGACATCGCGACCATCATCTAAATGAATCCTTGTATCACTTTAGTGCTATTCTATTTTAAGTATTACCGAACGCTCTATTGTGGCATTAAAAAATCTCACTTTACTTTCTCCGGACATTCCGAGCTCTGTAGCAGCTTTTTTTATTTATTACCGCACCAGCAGAATGAATACAGGAATTCGCCTTCACTTAACAAACAAATTAATGGAAGACGTATTCTTTTTAGGCACAACAAAATTAAAAATCCTCTTACTCAATGTGAGTTCCGTGATTCCAAGGCAATCGACATGAAAGAGCTACGGAATTTGCCTCTACTCTGAAAACAACTTCCGATTTTTTTATCAGCTAATTTGTATGTTTGATCCACACAACCGCCTCGCAAGTATGAAGAATGTTTTTCTCGCCTTTTTCTGTTTTTGTTTACTTAACAATTCTATTCCGGGTGCCGCTCAAATAGTAAGTAAAAGCTATACTTCTGCTACGATGCAGGCTTTCATCAAAGGACAAACGTATGCTGTGCTGACCACTGATGAAACTTTTAACAAGTGGTTTCAATCCACGCTGGAAAAACAATGGACCGTAAACCAGTTACAATTTATTTCAGCAGCAAAATTCGACACGTTTGTTATCAGCGATAAGAATTTTTTTATTTATGCAGAAGCAAAAGATGAAAAAACTTCCGCCATTCGCCTGCTCACCGGTGATGATATTGCGAAGAAAAAAGAATTCTTCTTCGTGCTTTCACAGGGTGGTTATAAACAGGCAAAATTACTTCTGGCAGCCGGCACATCAGGATCAAAAGTATTAGGCTCCTTCCGTTACGGCCCTGATCGTGCAGACCTTTGCGCAGGTATGATTGAAAATGAAATAATGCTCACCTTGCTGAATCAATCGTTGCAGGTGGTGATGGAGAAACAGATCAAGAGCATGGTGAAAGATTCTGTGAAGTGGACCATCAGTGATGAAAATGACCGCCAGATAGCAGACCAGACATTGCTGATCAATGAAGCCTATAACAATGGAAAAATTACACTGGATGATAAAACTATCATAACTGAGAAAGTGATGGAAGATTATCCTTACGATTACCTGGTTATTTCGAAGGACTCTGTTCCATTATTGTTTGATGAATCAACCGGAAATTACGCTTACCTATTTTTTTATTTCCCTTCGGCCCACCTGAAATCCGTGGATGATTGCGGAGATATTATCGTCTATGATCCATTTCTGAAAAAGATCCTTTATTACGAAGACAACATGGCCGGTCCCTGGTTTGAAAAATGGAAAATGAAACAGCTTGCAACTGCCATAAAATCAAAGTAGCATTCATGCGCGATCTGCAATATGTGTTGCGGCAATGAAAGCGGAAGTCCATGCATGTTGAAAATTGTAACCTCCGGTAATACCATCCACGTCCAAAATTTCACCGGCAAAGTATAACCCGTTATATCGTTTACTCATCATCGAATTCACGTCCATTTCTTTAAGCGAAATGCCACCAGCGCTTACAAATTCTTCTTTAAAAGTTGTTTTGCCATTTGCATTCATTTCATAAGCACAGCAATTTTTTGCCAGTTTATTAATCATCGTAACCGTCAGGTCAGCCCATCTTTTGGTTTCATCAATTCCGGATTCGATTAACAGAAATTCCCATAATCGCGAAGCCAGTCCTGTAAAATTTCCGTTGATCAGTTTCCTGGCAGGTGAAAGAGCGCGCTGCTCCTTAATTTTTTCAACAAAACTTTGTTCCTGGTAAGTTGAACACCAGTTTACAACAACTTTAAATTGATAATTCACATTTGAAAGTTCTCTTGCAGCAAATGCAGAAAGTTTCAACACTGCAGGTCCGCTCAATCCCCAATGCGTTATGAGAACCGGGCCATTTGATGATCGCTTACTGCCTGCTATTTTGATAATTGCATCAGAGGCAGCAATGCCCATAAGTTTATTCAGCGGATGGCCGGGAAAGTTAAAAGTGAAAAGTGAGGGAACGGGTTCCTCTATTTGCAGCTTCAAATTCTTCAGCCAGTCAAACTGAGTGGCTTTCGAAAATCCACCGCATGCAATCATCACGAAATCAGTATAAAGCTTTTCTCCTTTTCTGTAGTAAATGTGAAAGCCCTCGTCGAGCGGCTCAATTTTTTCTACCGGAAAATGCAACTGTAGCGTTACGTTATAGCGTTGCATTTCACCAAACAGGCAATCAATAATGGCCTGCGATGTATTTGCTTCCGGAAACATTCTGCCATCGTCCTCAGTTTTTAATGGAACGCTTCTGCTTTGAAACCACTCAATAGTGTCGGTCGAGAAAAAATGGTGGAAAGCACTTCTCATAAATCTTTCGCCTCTCGGATAGCAACCTGCCATTTCCTGTATGTCGAAACAGGCATGCGTTACATTGCATCTTCCGCCGCCGCTCACTTTTACTTTTTGCAACACCTGTCCTGATTTTTCCGCTATTGTTACCTGCAAAGCAGGATTTAAGCGTGCCGCATTTACCGCGCAAAAAAATCCTGCCGCACCACCTCCAATCACGAGCAGCTTTTTTTGATTCATTTCAAATCAATTGTGATTTTTGATAGGATGCGTTTTAAGAAAAGCAATCTACTTGAGCAAAATGGTTGAAAATTTATGCGATTTTAAAACCTCAACGCCATTTTGAAACTATCAGGAGATTCCTGAAAGGCAAAAAAAAACACTTTGATTCACCAAAGAGTAACTGGCAAATCAAAGTGCTTAAAAAGGTAGAATTAAATGAGAACTAATTAAATGACTGCTAAAGTAAGGGCAATCTGGTGTTTACTTACCGTTGACCCAGGTTTCGTTTTTGTACTCACCTAAAATGGTTACTTCCTTGTTTTTTGAATACTCACGGGCTGAATTTTCCATTGCTTCCCTGCTTTCATTCCTGATCTTTACGCCTTTAATTTTGGATCCCTTATTTGCTACTTCAATGTAGAATCCATCCATCATTTTTGCCGGTCTGGTGGCCGGACGACCAAAGTTTCCCATTATGAATTGTTTTAAAGAATTAAAAAAATTTCGCGCAAGATATAAAATCTTGAGGTAGCAAGGTCAATTTTTGTATAGATTATTGATAATTAACTATTTATAGGATTACAATGAACATGAAATTTACCACAGAATGCTCCAGGTTTTTAAAATTTGGTCTTAGTTTCAACTCGTTGATTCCATAGGACGAACTGATAGGTCTTTCCCAAAATAGTCATCAAAAAGTGAAAGTACTGCTTCAAAAACTTGCAGCATTGTCATATGCCACTCATAAATGAAATTAGGCAATGCTGATTCCTGAATTCGCAATGGAAAACATTTACCTTGCGCCATTGTTGCAGTTTAGCAGTTTGGTATTTGAAAGATTTAGATAATACTCAGGTCTCTTAAAAGGTCTCCAATGAATGTTTGATTTACCATCTGCTTACAAAAACACAATCTCTCTGGCATGGCAATACCCAAAGTTACCTTTAACAATACCTCCACTCCGTTTTTCAAAGCATTGAAAGAAAAGGTAGATGGATATTTCATTCAGCATCAGATTCGCCAAACCGGAAATCTCTCCGTTTATTTTAAGGGCATTCTGCAAGCCTGCCTTACATTGTCTTTATATATCATTTTAGTGTTCTTCACACCGGGCGTTTTCGTTTCCATACTTCTTTGCATACTGTTAGGACTGAGCATGGCCCTGGTAGGCTTTAATATCATGCATGAAGGGGGGCACCACAGTTTATCAAAATACAAGTGGGTAAATATTGTGTCTGTACACTCACTCAATTTCTTCGGTGGCAGTTCTTATTTCTGGAAATTAAAACACAACATCTCGCACCA
The DNA here is from genome assembly GCA_016717285.1 of Chitinophagaceae bacterium. Taxonomy (NCBI): domain Bacteria; kingdom Pseudomonadati; phylum Bacteroidota; class Chitinophagia; order Chitinophagales; family Chitinophagaceae; species Chitinophagaceae bacterium. The sequence goes on along the minus strand of JADKFU010000005.1, from coordinate 1,292,251 downwards.
CACTTATACCAATATTGAAGGCATGGATTCAGATATTGAAGTAGGTCCCTTAATGCGCTTGCACGACAACCAACCTCGATACTGGTTTCACCGCTTTCAGCATTTTTACTGGTTTGTATTATACGGTGCAACCTATATTTCCTGGGTGTTTTACCAGGACTTCGATAAATATTTCACCGGCAGAATTACGGATGGCATGGTGAAGCAATCATGGTCAGTGAAAGAACATTTCATTTTCTGGATTTCAAAAGTCTTTTACATCTCGCTGTTTCTGCTGATTCCGGTTCTCACAGTCGGCTGGATAAAAACACTCATTGGGTTCTTCATCATACATTTCTTTTGCGGGTTATTCATGGCCATCGTTTTTCAGTTAGCACATATTGTGACAGAAACACAATTCCCGAATGCTGATCCGACCTCTAATAAAGTGGAACAGGAATGGGCGTTGCACCAGATAGCAACCACAGCAAATTTTGCAACCAAGAGCAAGTTAGTTTCCTGGTTACTCGGCGGTTTGAACTTTCAGGTAGAGCACCACCTGTTTCCGAAGATCAGTCATGTACATTATCCGGAAATCAGCCGTCTGGTGAAAGAAACATGCGCGCAGTTCAATGTCAGGTATATTGAATATCCATCCATGTTAAAAGCACTTCGCGCCCACGTGATTCATTTGCAAAGATTAGGCAAACCCGGATTTGCCTGATTACTTTTCAATCTCAACAGGTGTAATTAAAAAGCCGGTCAAACAACTGACCGGCTTTTTACTTTGAGATTAAGAATTGGCTTTTTATGGCCAGATACCAAGTGTGGTATAGGATGAAGCAACTCTGTCAATGGCATACACAAATGCTGCTGTCCGCATGTCTTTAATTCTCTTATCCTGCTTCCAGGTTTTACGGATATTCTGGTAAGAACTGATCATTGTATCTTCCAGGCCGCTATTCACCAAATCCTCTTCTTCAGCACCGTGCTCGAGCAATTGTTTGGCTTCTGCATTCAGCTTTTGTCCTGTTACACTTTCAATCTGGTCCATAAAGACCTTGTTGGTGTTTTCGCTGAAGCGTTTATCCATCCGGCCAAAATGAACATGCGAAAGATTCTTGAGCCATTCAAAGTAAGATACTGTAACGCCACCTGCATTCAGAAACATATCAGGAACAATTAATACGCCCTTCTTCAACAGGATGTCTTCACCACGCGGAGTGCACGGTCCGTTTGCACCTTCAGCAATTATTTTTGCTTTGATGCGTGGTGCGTTCTCTTCTGTAATTACGCTTTCCAGCGCAGCAGGAATGAGGATGTCGCAATCCACTTCAAGCGCTGCTCCCGGATTCTTTACAATTTTTGCTTTGGGGTAAGCGAGTAGGTTTCCTTTTTCTGCTTTCCACTTCATGATGTCGTCAAGATCCATCCCTTTAGGATTGATCAGCGCGCAATCAATTTCTGATACTGCAACCAGCAATGCCCCTGCTTCCACAAAAAATTTCGCGGAATGATAGCCTACATTTCCCAATCCCTGCACGGATATTCTTTTTCCTTCTATGCCGGTGCTGAGCCCAAGTTTCTTCATGTCTTCCGCTACGGCACATGCTTCACGGATTCCGAAATAAACGCCGCGACCGGTAGCTTCCCTTCTTCCATGGACACCACCATTCATAATTGGTTTTCCGGTTACGCAACCATAAGCATTGATTTCTCCGGGATGAAAGGCAACATATGTATCCACGATCCACGACATTTCACGTTCACCTGTTCCGTAATCAGGAGCAGGCACGTCGATGCCGGGACCGATAAAATTCTTCTTGATCAATTCAGTCGTGTAGCGCCGCGTAATGCGTTCGATGGTATCATCACTGTACTTCTTTTTATCGATGCGGATACCGCCTTTTGCTCCGCCGAACGGAACATCCACGATGGAGCATTTGTAAGTCATGAGTGCGGCAAGCGCCATCACTTCATCCTGGTTTACATCCGGACTATAGCGGATACCTCCTTTACAAGGTACTCTGTGCTGCGAATGCTGCACACGATATGCTTCAATCACTTCCACACTTTTCTTTCCGGTCTTTTTGTCTTCCACCACCACCGGAAAACGCATTTGGTATACGCTGTTACATGCTTTGATCTGTGCAAGTAATCCGGGTTCGTAGTTGAGAAAATTTGCAGCTTTATCGAAGTAACGTTCTACATTCTGAAAAAAGCTATGGCCATCTTGTGTTCCTTTCTTCATGGTTTTTCGTTGTCTTTAATTTTTTTTTCGAGTTGAGAAATTCTGCGTTCCTGAAATATTAAGAAAATTACGATGCCGGCAAATATAGTAACGAGGATGGTAATCACTACATATAATTTACCCGATTCACGCAAAAAATTGCCGGCTTGTTCATCCAGGCCGGTGCCTTGTGCTTGCAACAACACTGTATTTAATAGCAGGATGGCGAAAACAATCAGTGTTTTTTTCATATAAACTTTAGATTAAGAAACCGGTGAGTCAATAATATTTGCTGCCTTGGCGGGAGCATTAAAAATAGTGTGGCCAGCCATCAACGTCACTTCCATTGTTCGAATGCGGGCAACAAGGGTCATGATCCAAACGCCGAGTAAACTCCATCCTAAAACTGCAGGATAAAAAACCAATCTCATTCCGCCATCAAGATCATATGCAGAAAATCCGGGGTTGCCACCATTGCCGGGATGCAATGAATCTGTAAGCCGTGGAACAATGAATATGGTAGGAATGAAAATGGCGTAGGCCATAATATTAAAGACCGCTGACACTTTTGCACGACGGTCAATGTCATCAATTGAATTGCGTAAAACGAAATAGGCAAGATAAATCAGAAGACCAACCGCTGCACCCATCAATTTTGGATCATTGGTCCACCAGGCGCCCCAGGTGGTGCGTGCCCACTGCATGCCGGTTAATATACCAAGCACTCCCATTAAAAGGCCGATACGCGCAGCAGCAGTTGCATAAATGTCAAAAACAAGATTACTTTTTGACAAATAACGAATACTGTATATCATAGAAATCAGCAACAGTATGGTCATGCCAAACCACATCGGTACATGGAAATAGAGATTGCGGATGGACTCATGCAAAATGGGCAGCGCTGGCGATGGCATCAGAAATCCGGCGATGATCGTATAAGTGATCAATATTACACAAAACACTTTCCACCAGTTTCGTTTCATATTCATCTATTATTAAAACCGACTGTTAACGCGACAATAATAAAACAGGAAATCGGGATTTCTATACAAAACGCTGGTGAGCAGGGATTGATAATCGTTAAAAAGGGTAACGCAATGCGTGAATGGAATTCCGGTTATTTTCATTCGCGCCAAAGATAAGGAAATAATAAAACCGCCATTACCACCATAATAACATCCAGCGAAAACAACAGCACAAAATCTTTAACAGGATAAAACTCGATGTGATTGAGCAATGCTGTTTGTGTAAGCTTGATCAATAATAAAAGAACAGGTATAATAAAAGGAAGACTAAGAATTGCCATCAGTGCTACACTCTGATTGGCTTTTGCTGCAATAGCAGACATCATAGTAAAAGCAAGACCAAAGCTAAGGCTTCCCAAAAGCACTACAGCAATAAAATAAGGCACTTGTGAAATCGGACTTTTATTCACGATCATGTAAAGGATCATTCCTATAAATGCCAGCAACAACATCATGCCACCGTTGTAAATAAGTTTTGAAAGTATAACCGTCCGTGGATGCGCAATCGAATAATAATACAGCATTCTGCCCTTGCTTTCCTGCATAAAACTTTTCGCTACAGCATTTACAGCCGTAAATAGAAGAATGATCCAGAATAATGTGACCCAGACAACAGGCTCCATTTCAATAAAGCTGATATAGACGAGAAAAATGGTTGCTGCCAAATAAAGGAGGATGCCACTAATTGCATAGCGTTGCCGCCATTCCAGTTTGATATCCTTTATGAGGAGCGCCTTGATTTCCTTCCACATAGCAGCGAAAGTAAGTAAGAAGTTTCAAAACCATGATGATGCCGCCAGTGAAGCCCCATTTGGTATTCTTAAAAAAAGGTAATTATCATTCATTTTAAGTTTTTCATTTTCTATTTTTCACCCATGAAGAAAATCCTGATTGCTAACAGAGGCGAGATTGCCATGCGTGTAATGCGCTCTGCAAAAGAAATGGGTATCAGCACAGTGGCTGTATATTCCGAAGCCGATCGCAATGCACTGCACGTAAGATATGCTGATGAAGCAGTGTGCATTGGTCCGCCACCTTCCAATCAGTCTTATTTGCGCGGCGATAAAATCATAGAAGTTTGTCATCAGTTAAAAGTAGATGGCATTCATCCCGGATACGGATTCCTGAGTGAGAATGCGGACTTCGCACGAAAAGTGCGGGAAGAAGGAATCATTTTCATCGGCCCGTCTCCTGAAGCGATGGAACTGATGGGTAGTAAATTAGCAGCAAAAGAAACGGCCAGAAAGCACCATGTGCCATTGGTTCCCGGAACAGAACAACCCATCAGTGATGTTGGCAGTGCAAAGAAAATTGCAGCGGATATTGGTTATCCTGTATTGATCAAAGCATCGGCAGGTGGCGGCGGAAAAGGAATGCGTACGGTGCAAAATGAAGCCGAGTTTGAAGAACAGGTTAGCCGTGCCATCAGTGAAGCGCAGGCTGCCTTTGGCGATGGTTCGGTTTTTATTGAAAAATACGTGACCTCACCGCGACACATTGAGATTCAGATTTTAGGAGACCAGCACGGTAACCTCGTGTATTTGTTTGAACGCGAATGTTCCATTCAAAGAAGACATCAGAAATTAATAGAAGAAGCACCTTCCTCTATTCTTACACCCGGGATGCGGAAAGCAATGGGAACCAGTGCTCTTGCTTTGGCTAAGGCATGTGGCTATTATAATGCAGGCACTGTTGAATTTTTAGTGGACGATCAAATGAAATATTATTTCCTTGAAATGAACACACGCCTGCAGGTCGAACATCCTGTTACAGAGTTTATCACCGGTCTTGATCTCGTAAAGGAACAGATAAAGATTGCGCGTGGTGAAAAACTAAGTTTCTCGCAGGATGATTTAAAAATACATGGACATGCAATGGAGTTGCGGGTATGCGCAGAAGATCCGGTGAATAATTTTTTACCTGACATCGGCCGGCTGAATACCTACCGTCGTCCGCAAGGTCCGGGAGTTAGAGTGGATGATGGATTTGAAGAAGGCATGGATATTCCCATTCATTACGATCCATTGCTGGCAAAGCTTATTGCACATGGCAAAGACCGTACTGAAGCGATTGCGCGACTCATCCGCGCAATTGATGAATATGAAGTGTCAGGCGTACAAACCACTTTAAGTTTTGGTAAATGGGTTTTGAAACATCCGGACTTTGTAAGCGGGAACTTTGATACCGGGTTTATTCCAAAATATTTTAAGGCAGATAGTATTTCGCTGGAAGAACATGATGCTGCTGAAAAGGAAATTGCCGCGTTGTTAGGTGCGGGCCTTTCCGGTGGAGGTGAAAACACTTCAGGTAAAGTAAATGCTGCTGGTACGGTAAACAATCAGCACGCTAACTGGAGAAAAAACAGATTGGCTTAGTTGGATCATAATTCCGGGAGTTTTGTTTTCAACCAACTAATGACAATCACAAATTATCAATGGTGTAGTCACTTCATTGCTCATGTTTCCTGCTCTGTCGCTGATAAAAATGGTATAAAAAAAAGTATCTGTTAATTTTCCGGGCGTGCAGTTGAAGGGAGAAAAAACATAACTGATCGTTCCTGAAATATCCTTCACATTCCCTTCCGGTGTAATGTTTGGAAACTGGAATGTGTTTATGAAACCGGTACGGCTGTCTTTAAAAAAAAGGTTGGGAATAGTATCAGAACTGGAAGCACCAAGGTCGCCATCTCCATCGGTAAATGAAATTACAAAAGTGATGGAATCAAAAGCAGGTTGTCCTTTCACAAAAGTCTTGGAAATAGAGTCAAATGCAATCAACGGTTCTACCGGATATTCCGGCGGATTGAGGCATGAAGCAAGCATGGTTAAAACGAACGCACCTGTTAGCAATTGATATTTCATGGTTTACGAAATTATAAAATCTTTTCTTTGCGAGGATGCAAAGGCAAACTAACGCAATTACATTCCTAATGTTATGTTAACCCGTACTGACATCCGGAGTAAAGTATTTGATGTGGATGAAAAGTCATTCAGGAATGTTGCCATTGAACTTTTCAATTATCAATTTCAAAACAATGCAGTGTATCATGAATACTGCTCTTTATTACATACAGATCCTTTCCAAATTACTTCAATCGATCAAATACCTTTTCTTCCGGTTGAATTTTTTAAAACACATCGCGTAGTCACAGGAACAGTTCCTGAAAAAATTGTTTTCAGCAGCAGCGGAACCACTGGTCAACAAACAAGTCGTCATTATGTTAGCGATCTGCTGTTGTATGAAGCAAGTTTTCTGAACTGCTTTCAGCACTTCTTTGGTAATCCTGAAAACTATTGCATTCTTGCGTTGCTCCCCTCCTATTTAGAAAGAGCAGGTTCTTCCCTGGTTTATATGGTTGAAAAATTGATTGAAAAATCAGGTCACCCGAAGAATGGATTCTTTCTTTACAATCATGACGCATTGTACAAGTTGCTTACACATTTGGAAGCAGTTAAACAACCTGCTTTGCTCATCGGAGTTACTTTCGCGTTACTTGATTTTGCTGAAACTTATCCCCTTTCATTAAAATATACGAAGGTGATGGAAACAGGAGGCATGAAAGGTCGGCGTGAAGAAATTACCAGGGACGCCTTGCACCAAAAGCTGCGCAATGCATTTTCTGTGAATTCCATCTACAGTGAATATGGGATGACTGAATTATTGTCGCAGGCTTATTTAATGGAAGATGGAAAGTTCCATGCACCAATATGGATGAAGGTCCTTATGCGCGATGTGAATGACCCGCTTCAACTCATTGGAACCAATCAAAGCGGCGCCATCAATGTTATCGATCTTGCAAATATTGATTCCTGTGCATTCATCGCTACATCAGATCTTGGGAAAGTGTATGCTGACGGAACCTTTGAGACGCTGGGAAGAATGGATTACAGTGATGCAAGAGGGTGCAACCTGATGTGGGAATGAGATGGGCGACAGGCTTCAAATTGCCTGAAAAGCTTATCCGGCAATTTCTTTTTGAAAACCCTTAGCAGTTCCAAGTCGCAGCAAAAGCGGAATTATTCTTTTGAAAAATCATGGTTAAATGAAAAAAAATTATTTTTGTGCCATTAATTTCCAATGCCCGCTGCAAAGTCATCGATAACAAATGAGCATGACTTCATCCGGTTGATGAAGTCAAAGGACATAAGCGCGATTGATGTTGTTTACAATCACTATGCACCGGTTCTTTACGGCGTAATCTTCAGGATTACCAATGATGAAAAAAAATCTGAAGAGATCCTCTGCGAGACTTTTACGTATATCTGGAATCATTTTAATGAAGTTGATGTAACAGTTCAGAATGTTTGTTTCTGGATGCTTAGCGTTGCCCGTCAATTTTGTTTTGAAACACTGAAACCTGAAGAACGTATGACCATGGAAAATGAATGGGAGTTTTTTATGCATGGAAACAGCACTGATAAGAAGTTGTCAATGCTCGGATATGCATTTTTCAAGGGAATGAATGTTGAACAAATGGCCGGGAAATTTAAGTGTACTGAAAACGTTGTCCGGATGGAATTACATAATGCCGTGAATCATCTAAAAAACGAATACTTCTCCAAATGACATCAAGAGATCTTATAGCATCCGGTGTTATTGAACTGTACTGCCTTGGCATTGCAAGCGAGGAAGAAAATTTGCTTGTTGAGCAACTTGCTTTGAATGACCAACTGCTGAAAGATGAAATTGCTGCAGTGAATGATGCATTGGCGAAATTCGCAGTTGCAGTTTCAAATATTGCTCCACCGCAATATTTGAAAGAAAAAATAATTTCAACAATTGAATCCATAAATATTGAAAAACCAACAGGTAATCTTCCTCCCAGACTAACTGCCGAATCGACGATTACCGAATGGCTTGATTATCTGAAAGTAAACCAGGTTGCACCATCAGAAACAAAAGAAGAACTCGTAGTAATTGATCTTCCGGGTACAGAAGATTTTGTAACGTATGTCGTATTCGGAAAACCCGGAGCTGGAGTAGCAGAAGAAGTTCATAGCGGCCATGATGAATATCTCTTCATCTGCAAAGGTGAATGTGAGATGACCATCGCGGGCATAAAAAGCGCTCATAAACCTGGTGATTTCCTCACCATTACTCCCGGAACGCTTCATTCAGCGGTAGTAACGGGCAACGGTCCGATGATTGTAATTGGACAGAGACGCGCAGCTTAGAAAGTCCTTAGTCCTGAGTCGTTAGTCGTTAGTAGGCTTATAAGTAACGCCTTCACTATTTATTTTAAAAGTCGTTAGTCCTGAGTCGTCAGTATAATTATAAGTGACATCTTCACTATTCACTATTCACTATTCACCATTACCTTTCACCAAAAAGCGAAAACCTCCACCTTGCCAACTAAGGACTAAGGACTAAGGACTAAGGACTCACTACTCACTACTCACCCCCTTCCAATTCCAATTCAACTCTTGCAATCTCCGAGCCCAGCAAGTGAAGCAAATCAAATTTAAGTGCATTGAGTAACAGCACATTTCCTTTGATCTGGTTGATATATTCATTGGCTTTCTCAGGCTCATTCTTCATCATCAACGGCAATTCCTTATCCAAAAAATTGAAGTGTTTTATGATTGCTTCACTTTGCTTTTTCCCTTCATCAGATAAGGTAAATGAACCAAAGATGCGTTGCAGAAAACCAATCTTAATGAGAGATTTGATTTCACCATCCAACAGAAACTTCTTCTTGAAGTTTTCTTCACCTTTGGCTGTTTTGAAGGCAATCTGAATAAAGTGCGTGAATAAAATTTTCGCTTTGGGCTTTTTATAAAACGGATAAAGGAAAATCATTTCATGCAATTTGGGTTCTTCCTTTTTAAAATTTTTCCCTGCAATTACGTAAGCAAAAGCCAATGTCGCATTTCCCTGCACGGGTTGAATATCATAGTTCAGCAATTGCAACACTTGCCTTGCGAGCAAATCCATCAATGTATATTTCATGAAATCGCGTAACCGTGATTCAGTGGGTTTCAGGAGCAATAAAGTTTCAGCAGGAGTGAGTTTCGTAAGCAATTCCATATTTACAAAGATAGGTCAGGCAGTAACAACTGTTGCTGCTCATTAAAACCAGGGGACAAGCATGGAAACATGAATACGATAGCCTACATAATTAGGATATTTTTTCAGAAGGTGTTGTTCCATCATTGGGATGCTGACGAAGAAGAACATTAAGGTCATGGCAACAGGTCCGATGATTGTCCACCAGAAATTCAGATTTGCATGCAATACGAACAGATAAATGCCCCACCAGAAAAGTACTTCTCCAAAATAATTAGGATGACGTGAGTATCTCCATAAACCTGTGTAGCAAAATTCCTCTTCACTCTTCCTGTTTTCTCTGAATATACGTTGCTGCTCGTCGGCCACCAATTCAATGATCGTGGCGGTGAGACAAACCATAAATGCAACGACATCAATAAACCCCGTGTCATAAAGGGGTTGACGCACTGCGAAATAGACAGGCAGCATGCATAGAAATACAATGGCTGTTGGAAACAGATGAATACCAAATAAATTTACAAACGGATAAAATATTCCTGCATTTGATTTCAGTTCTGTATATCTCCAGTCCTGATGTTTCAATCCATTCCATCTTTTCAGCCAGTTGGCGGTAAGCCGGAAACCCCAGGCCAAAAATGACAGCAATAAAAAATCAAAGCGGAGTGAATAATGCATTTGAGTCATGGTGGTCCAGTAGAAACAAATCGCGAATGGAGCAATACTCCAATAGGGATCATAAAAACTTGCATTACGGAATAATATTGAAAATAAGAAGATCATGACCGTGGCAACAATTGAAGCGTAAAATGTTTCCTGCAACATCGACTGCTCCTTCTCAAAATAAAGTATAAAAATAAATGCAGTAGAAAAGGAAATGGCATAGGCAAGAAAAATACAGGTGTACGCAATAATCTGTTCACGATATTTGGCCAGCATGTTTACAATATACAAACATTTATAAGGTCTGGAAATGACTGAAGAAAAAAATTCAGTAGCAAGCTTGCTTATTAATAAATAATTAATTATGTTTTCAATGACTTTTTTGATGAAGCATGGCGTAAAATAAAACCGGATCCCAACAACAGTGGAATCCGGTATTATCATAGCAACATTAAAATACGCTACCGGAGTATCACCAGTTTTTGCGATTTTATTTCAGCTCCGCTAAAAAGCTGCACCTCATACATGCCCGGATTAAGTTGTGAAACATCAATCCTTATCTGGTGTTCACCCATATCCATTTTCGCATTGGTGATTGGCCTCGAAACTATCCGACTGTTTAAATCTGAAACCATGACAGTAACATTTTTTTCTTCAGTCAGATTAAATTTTACAATCGCTACATCAGCAGCAGGATTTGGAAACAATGAAAAACTTTCTTGCGCTGTTGGCTGTTCCTCCTCTTCATACGCTACATTTTCAGAAGTTTCATTGCTGCTCTTTCCATAAATAGTGTACGCACAAGGTTCGAGGTAAGCCGTAAATGTGTTGTTGCCGGAATAGGAAGCACTGAATCCCTCAGATAATGTAACAGAATATCCTGCAGAAAACGTGACGCTTGATATGGTAGGCGTAGCTGTAGTAGTACAGGTGCCGCCTCCACTCTGCAATTCGCCAATTGCCTGCCAGGAACCGAATAAAATATTTCCGCATACACTCTCAAAATAATCTTCTGTGAGTTCACCCACTGCCACCGCATCCCATGCTTTGCCTGTTTGTATGGCTTCGTTAGAGCAACTTCCAAAGATTTCAATGGCAGCCTGAAGTGTTGCACTTCTTGAATCTTCAAACGTTGCAGCACTCGTAACATATTCTGTCAGGGCCAAATATGCAATATCACCTGCAGCAGTTCCAATGCCTTCCACGCTATAATTTATTCCAAAATCATTGGCGCCTGTATCACCAACATATAAAATGTAGAACCAATGATTCTGAACATTCGCCATATTGTATTTTTCCTGTCCGTTCCAAAAATCTCCGCCATAAGTATCCGGACTGTTTTTGCTATTCGGATTTTTAAGGTTTCTGTTGCTTCCCACGGGCGTTCCGTTGATCCAATCCATTTCATTAAATACGTAGCCCTCTATCAGTTCCCCGAAAATATCTGAATAAGATTCGCCCAAGGCACCTGCTTCGCCATCACCGTCAAGGTCATGTGATGATTGGTCAACACCGTGTGTCATTTCATGACCAATTACATCAATTGAATTCCAGTTATCATCAGAATAATAATCCTCACCAGATCCAAAAGTCATCACGTCTCCATTACAACCCCAGCAGGCATTGGTTGCGTCGGCTTCATCTTCATTCACATCCATTTGTGTATTCACATAAGAGATCAGGTCTCCAAAGTCGTTATCCCAGCTATGCCTGTTGTGAAAAAAAGAATAATAGTCACGGGATGCTTTTACACCCCAATGTGTAGTGGCACCGGATATCTCGGCCGGATCACCATGATCATCCCACACATTATTTGCATCTGCAATCTCGCTTTCTTCCCCTGCAAAATAATCGTATGAATAAGTATGAATGAGAATGTTGGGATCACAATCATCAATCAGATAGTAAAGGCCTAAACCTTTATCGGTGTTTATATTTTTAGTGCCGTACCAGCCGTCTGATAGGTCACCGGTATTTACTGTTCCCGGGTTACACAAGTCCGATATATCTATCTCATTCAGAATAGCTCCTGTTGTTGCATTTACAAAAACCCTTTTCGCGACACCATTCCGTACATGCAGATCATATTTCCATGCAAGCACCATTGTTCCATCATGAAAATGATCGGTACCTTCTTTCGCTCTCAGCATCAGTTCTCCTTTCGGAAACCAGGTGGCTGAAGGATCATTTCGTTTAGCTCTAAGTTTTTGTTCTTCTGCAGCATAGTTCCACAGTCCTTTTACTCCATTGATCTGTGTCATCGCAATAGTTACCGCAGCAGCTTCCGTAATAACAGGCTTCGTGTCAAGAGAAAGTCCTCTTTTCATTTTACCATTCGCACAAAACAACTTTCCATCAGGCGCAACGTGCACCAAAAACTCTCCATCGTAAATGCGGACTCCTTTGTAGTACTGATCAAAAGTATAGTGATGGTAGCCATATTGATCTTCGCTTATTTTTACAAAGCGCATCTCATCATCCGCACCAAGGTTGAATGCTTTTTTATAGCTTGATAACAACAACATTGGGTCTGCATTAAATTCAGGCCGGAAAAAAATCCAGTCGCGGTTGCTCCTGGGGTTGGCCATGCTATTCATTTCCACATTCCAGAAAAGTGTGTCCTCAATTTTTAATGGCTGAGCGGAAACATTATTCATGATCAGCACAAGGATCATCATGAGTATTAAAATTGATGTTCGTTTCATGATAAGAAGTTTTGAGTTGAATAATTAATTCTTGTTCAGTTGTTCCACCTTGGCATTTAAAAGGTCATTCTGCTCTTTCAGGCTTATCACATACAAGCTGAGCTCTTCCACTTTCTGCAAGAGCATTTTTTGCATTTCACCCACATCAATTCCCTTTTCATTCATTTCAGCAGCAGAAGGAATTCCCGGAAGGTGATTATTGCATTCAATAAAAGATTGCATCTCATCAATGTCTTTCAACTGATAATCTTTTTCAAAAACATAATCAGGCCAGTTGGTAGAATTTTTCACTTTCAATTCTTCGCAGATAATACCGCCGTCTACCCCAAGCTTATATCCTTTTGTATCGTCAGTACCAATACCAACCGTACCATTTGAACTTACATACAGTGTATTGGTACCGGCAGCCCGTAAAATAACTTTGCCAGTAGTGTTCTCTGAATTGGTCGCTAATAATAAATTATCGCCATCAGCTCTCATATAGGCCTTATCTGTCACGCCATTCTGCAATTGTATATATGGGTCTGTTCCGCTAACGATCATGGTCTTTCCACTGCCGGAAACAGATAATGTTACCGGATTTGAGGCTCCTCCAAACTTTCCGTTTCCGAATACATACAATCCATTAGGATCAGCGGTGGTTGCGTTTCCAATAGCCAACCCGCCATTATTCGATAAATACATTTTAGAATTTCCATTGACCACAACTTTAAAAGGATTTTCAGTTCCGGTTGCTTCAACACGAAGACGTGCATCTGGTGTTGCAGTACCAATACCAAGACTACCGGTCACATACAGTCCGTTAGCAGGAGGAGTGGTTGCCGAACCAACTGTTACACCACCTGTGCTGCTTACAAATAGTTTGCTCGCTCCGTTTACCTGGATCCGCATTGCATCATCGCCGCTTGGCGCATTCACATGCAAAGTTGAATTTGGGCTGGTTGTTCCAATGGCAACGCGGCTTTTGAAATAAGCATCAGCATCCACTCCAAGATCAAAGGTGGTGGCAAGTGTAAGTGATGTGGAACCTAGAATTGATTGACCGGTAACCATTAATCCATGGCTTGGAGCAGTGCCGTTTCCGACGGACAAACCGCCTGTGGATCCAGGAGTAACCTTTAGAATGGTACCTAACTGGTTATCAGAAATAAGGAAAGGAACCTCGTCATCATCGGCCGTTACATTCAAGCGGGCAAGCGGCAATGAAGTACCAATACCTACTTGTCCCGAATTATCAATCACCAGACGACTATCTGAATCAAAAGCCTGGCTAACAGGGTTGAGGTGAGTCTGACTAATAATAAAAGTGTTGGCAGTTTCGAGCGTGTTGGAAGTTTTTGTAACGATTTCCCATTTTCTTTCATCACCTGCTATGGAAGAAAAGCGAAGGCGGGCATAATCTGTACCTGTTGATTCATTGATCCAGAGATTGGGAACGGTTGGAGAAGCATCAGAATTTATATACACTTTAGCAAGCGGTGAAGAAGATCCAATACCAATATTGGTTCCATCATCATACATGCTTCCGGTAACTAATGCGGTGCCATTCCAACGTGGAACAAAACTGGTAGTGTTAGTGCCAACCTGCGGATCAGTTTCAGCTCCTCCTCCTGTTCCGGTAACCCAACTTAATGCACCGGCGCCATTGGTAGAAAGTACCTGTCCATTGGTTCCATCAGCAGCAGGCAAGGTCCATACTTTATTGGCTGAAATGGAGGCTGGTGCCTTGAAACCAACGTAGTTGGTTCCGTTGGCAACAGTTTCCATAAACTGCATTTCACCGGTGCCGCCCGTAATACCTGACACAAAAGGGTTCACTCTTATAGCTGCAGGAATAGTGCTCGTAGGTGTGATCTCCAGACGCGCTGCCGGCAAAGTGGTTCCGCCAATGTGAATTCCATTTCCTACATAAGCATTTCCCTCAGCAAAAATATCTTTCCAGGAAAATGCAGACGAACCTATGTTGACCAGGTTATCAGTTCCAGGCAGCAGGTCTACTCCGACAGTTGTAGGTGACACTAAATTTCCCAATGATTTGGTGGCGCCTTTTGCTGAAACGGGTTCCCATGAATTACCATCATAAAAATAAAATCCCTGTGTGCTGTTGGTCTGATAAATCATCAGCCCTTCTACAGGTGCCGCTATAGCATCACGTTGTGCTTTTGTCATACGGGGAATCAGCACTCCCTTGGTGGTAGAAGTGATGTCAAGAAGTGAAGACGCGTTTGGCGTGCTTGTCCCAATTCCTGCGGCTCCCGTTGCAGGAAAAGTGTTTTGCGCATAAGCCACAGCAAATCCGGCGAAGAGCGCAAAGGCAATTGAGAAAATTTTTTTCATAGTTGTTGATTTTTGTTCGAACGAAAATAGATGCAGCGGGAAGCCCAAACCAAATCCGGTTATTATTCGGGATGAAGGATTGATTTAGCGGGAATTTGAGAGGAAGATGAAGCAGAAAATAAGATCAGGCAAACTGCATTTCATGCTCCCTCCTTGAACTGTTAGCATGCTCCTTTCCGATAGCAATCAGAAGAAAAGCAACGATTATTCATCAAGATCAATTTATTTTACGGAGAACAGAATGTCTCGTCAGCTTTTAAGCATCAGGATATTACTTGAGAAAATTAACACCAATATTCATCTGATAACAGCAGCACATTGCTTATGAAAGTATTACTTCGAACGCTGATTATACTATTATTGACGCTTCCTCTTTCCGGCACCCTGCGTGCTCAGACTCAAATTGCAGATAGTTTAAGAAGGATGGTGCAAAATCATCCTCAGCAGGATTCCGTAAGAGCCTATTATCTGGTGCGGCTTGCAGAGGAATTAATTGTTACTGACCTTCAGGAAGCAGCCACACATTCCAAAGAAAGTATTGCAATTGCAGAAAAAATAAAGAGCCCTGTTTCCCTCATGAGAAGTTATTTCACGCTGGCTAAAGTATATGCTGAGGAAGGCAATATTGATTCTGCGAGAAACTATTTCATGCGCTCGATAAGCATAACACAACAACTCGGAAACCTTATCTCGGAAACAAAATACACCACTCAACTCGGAGCGGTGGAGTCGCGGATTGGCAATTATGAAACTGCATTAAAAATTCTTCAGGGTGTGATCCCTATTGCTGAAAAGTCCGGATCTGCTAATTTGCTTGCAGCGGTTTACGGTTCCATAGCAGGTATCTTTTTCGAACAGAATGATTACACGAAATCGCTGGAATACGAGCTGAAAGGTTATCAGTTGAGTAAAATCAAGGAAGATATCAGGATCATAACACTCATTTCGAATGTCGGACAATCGTATGGAGCATTGGGTAATACTGACAGCGCTTTGTATTATATGCATCTTGCAGTCGAAAAGTCAAAATTTTATGGCGATAGTATTGAACTTGCTGATTGCTATTCCGCTCTTGGCGATCAATATCGCGAAACCCGGAATCTTGATAGTTCTATTTACTATTATCAGCTGGCACTGACGTTATATAACGATAATGGTTATGAAAATCTCCTGGTGGGCGGAACGTACGGCGGCGCAGCTGAAATTTATTTACTACGTAAAGATTATAAGTCAGCGCTTGAATACTATAAGAAATCAGAGGCTTTGCTGGAACCTGCAGATTTCCAGGATCAGTTGGAATACACGCTCAAAGGATTGGCCAATACGTATGCAGGCATGGGTGATTATGAAAATGCTTTTAAGTATGCATTGAAATATGAGTCGCTGCACGACACCCTTAACGCTATTGCAAAAACTTCAGCAACGGAACAGTTGGAGCGCAAATACAGCATCGCACAGAAGGAAAAGGAAATTGAATTGCTCAACAAAGAAAAATTATTGCAGCAGAAAGAAGTGAATCAGCAACGCCTGATCAAAAACTTGCTGATTGCCGGTGTCGCAGTACTATTAATGATTGCGTTCCTGTTATTCAACCGCTACCAGATCAAGCAACGTGCAGGAAAGCAGCTGCAACTTCAAAACAAAGTGATTGAAGAACAGAAACAACGTGCTGAAAAGGAACAGCTCCGCGCGGAGAAAAGTGAAAAATTTAAATCGCAGTTTCTTGCAAACATGAGTCATGAGATCAGGACACCGCTCAATGCGATTTCCGGTTTTACCAGTTTACTGTTTGACGAAGAATCCCCGGAAAAAAAGTTGCGATACCTCAATACGATAAAAAAATCAACCGATAATTTATTGGTCGTCATCAATGATGTACTTGATCTCAGTAAGCTCGAGGCGGGAAAAATGCAATTTGAAAAAGCACCATTCCGCCTGCACGATGTGCTCAATCTTATCTATGAAACATTTGAATTGAAAGCGGCAGAAAAAAAATTGAATTGGAAATTACAAGTGGGCGAACATGTCCCGCCTTTACTATCCGGTGATGCAGCAAGACTTACGCAGGTATTGATGAACCTGACGGCAAATGCTATGAAATTTACTACCGCCGGAACAGTTGTTCTCAGCACTTCTGCTGATCCTGTAGCAAAGACCATCACCTTCTCGCTAACAGATACAGGGCCTGGAATTCCAAAAGATCAGTTGCAGAAAATATTTGAAAGTTTTTCGCAGGCTGACTCCAACAAAAAAAGCAGTGGCGGAACAGGACTTGGATTAACCATCAGCAGAACCCTTGTGGAAATGATGCAGGGAACCCTTGAAGTAGACAGCAATGAAGGAATGGGATCCGTCTTTTCATTCACCATTCCCTATACAATTCCGACATCAGCAGAATGGCAACTGCTGCAACAAAATGAATTGGTGTATGAAGAAGACATGGGCGAAGAATTGCAAGGCATCAGCATCTTAGTGGCAGAAGACAATGAATATAATCAGTTGCTGATTCATGACATGCTGAAAAGATACATCCCCAATGTAACTGTTCGTATTTGTAAAAACGGGAAGGAAATACTTTCTGCACTCGCACCAGTTACAACATCTAATGATTCAGGAATAACGGCTAACGACTTCCATCTCATCCTCATGGATGTTCAAATGCCGGAAATGGATGGTTTCGAAACAACAGCAATCATTCGAAACGAATTAAAAAATTCCATTCCGATTATCGCGCTTACAGCCTCTGTAATCCGCAGCGATATTGATAAATGTTTAGAAGCCGGCATGAACAGTTATGTACCAAAACCATTTTCTGCAAAGGAATTGTTGAAGGCCATTGGATCATCGCTGGGCAAAAAAATGGACGGCAGGCACAAAGAAAATTCAACGGAAGAAGACAAACCTGTTTTATCGGAAACCATCATACAGCCAACTGAAAAGTATCAATGGATACACCTCGATCATTTAGAGCATCTCGTGGCTGGTGATGCTGTTCAGGTTACCCGTTACCTGCGGCTTTTTTATGAATTGATACCTGCGCGTATGTCAACTTTGAAAAAGGCATTGGAAACGCAAGACTTCACTCTTATCAGGAAAACAGTTCACGTAATGAAACCGCAAATGGCATCGCTTGGATTAAGCAGGGCTAAAAAACTGGCTGAAACAATTGAATCAAATTACCATCGTGAAGAACGCATTACCGGTGACGTTGAATTGCTGATGAACGATTGCACGGCAGCGCTGGAAGAAGTAAAAAATGAATTGAAGGTAAATTCATAAGTAAACGAGATGATTAAGGCCCTGCTTATTGACGACGACCTTTATACACGTGATCAGCTGCAACAGTTATTCAGGAAGTTTTTTCCGGAGATAGAATTACTGGCCACCTGTGAAAATGGAAGTGATGGATTAAAAGCGATTCAAAAACATCATCCGGAGCTGGTTTTTCTTGATATTGAAATGCCCGACATGAGTGGCTTTCAAATGCTGGAACACCTGATTGAAATCAACTTTGAAGTCATTTTCATCACGTCTTACAACCAATATGCAATCAAAGCGATTCGGTTCAGCGCGCTTGATTATTTATTGAAACCTGTTCAGATCACAGAACTGAAATCAGCATTGGAACGATTCAAAGGCAAAACGACAATTAATGCTGATAAACGCATTGGAAATTTCCTGCACAATTATAAAGTGAAGCAACCTGAATATTTCCGTCTTGCAATTAATACAACGGAAGGCACTCACCTGTTGAATACCGATGACATTATCCGCTGCGAAGGTGATGTTAATTATACAAAGTTTTTTATGAACAGGCAGCCACCTGTTATGGCTTCCAAAACATTAAAAGAATATGATGAACTACTAAGTGACCATCATTTTATCCGCGTGCACCGTGCACATCTCGTCAACAGAAAATACGTAAGCAACATCACCCAGGATCACAGACTAAAGTTGCTTGATGGTTCACTGATAGATATTTCAAAACGAAAGTTTTCCGGAGTCCGGGAATTGCTGCGTCTTTCTTAGAAGTTTAAAAGCAGTTTCCGCTTTATACCAAGGTGGACTAACAATTCGAACCTCCGTATAATTTTAGACTTATCTTGCGCACTTTCAAATCCCTATTCCAATTAATCAGCAATGACCAAAAATATTATCTGTAGCTGTGCTATTCTTTTGGTTGCTTTCTCTTTAAGTGCTCAATCAGATTCACCGGCGAATCAACTGAATTTAACGGATTCAGTAACTGCTATTCAAAAAAAAACCGGATCAGGGATTATCACCAATAACCACAGTGGAAAATTTTACATCTATTGGGGATACAACGGTTCCGTTTTTACTCACAGTGATATTCACTTTGAAGGTCCGGATTACAACTTTACTGTATTTGATGTGGTGGCGCATGACCGCCCTACTCCTTTTTCTTTTGGTGTGTATTTCAACCCGTCAAGCATTACTATTCCACAATACAATTACCGGATTGGTTATTATCTCAACAACCGCTGGAGTATTTCGCTTGGACTTGATCATATGAAATATGTGATGGATCAAAACCAGACCGTACTCATGTCCGGTGAAATTGACGATATCGCCAGTGCAGATTATGCCGGCAGTTATCACGATTCTGCCATGGTGCTGACGCAGGATTTTTTGAAATTCGAACATACAGACGGACTTAATCTGCTGAGCCTTGACGTAGAATATACCTTGCCCTTGCTAAACTTGTTTCATGACAAGATGAATATGTCCCTCGCTTCCGGAGCAGGCATCGCTGCGATGATTCCGAGAACAGATGTAAGGGTGTTCGGTGAAGGCATCAACAATAAATTTCATCTTGCAGGGTATGGAATTTCTGCTAAGACCGGTGTTCGTTTTGAATTTTTCAAAAATTTTTTCCTGTTAGCTCAAACGCGTTTCGGATTTGTAAATCTGCCTGATATTTTATTGAATGACAATGTTCCGCAACGGGCAGATCAGCATTTCAGCTTTTTCGAATACTTTGTAACGGCTGGTCTTACGCTTCCATTTCGCAAGAATGAAAAGCACTTCAAATAATTACAGTTTATTTAAGATGAAACAAATTGTCAACACCTGTTTTTCTGCGGCTCGTAAATCCTTCCCCATATTTTGCTCCGATCATCTTTCCCGATTCCTGTGCTCTGAAAATAAGACTGTCAATGAAATCAGGCCGTGAAATATAGGTCTCGGGTTCGCGTGATTTTGGATCAAAAAATTGTGATTGAAAAGCACGGATAGCTTCCAGCTTCTTTTCTAAAAAGACTGAAATGTCTACCACCAGGTCAGGCTCGATCCATTCATCCTGGATATAATGATAAATAACTCTCGGTCGCCAGGGATCCTGTTGAATATCTTCTTCAACTGTTTCAATCATTCGTAAGCCTGAAAGAAAAGAAGAATCTTCAATCAACTGTGCTGCACGGCCATGATCAGGATGCCGATCATGAATGGCGTTGGCCAAAATGATCTCAGGCTGGTACTTCCTGATCATCCTGATCACCTGTAACTGATGTACTTCATCATTTACAAAAAAACCATCGCGCATGCCAAGGTTTTCACGAATGTCGATGCCCATAATTTGAGCAGCATTCTGCGCTTCCCGTTCCCGGATAGCCGGTGTACCACGCGTACCCAGCTCTCCGCGTGTCAGGTCAATTATTCCGGCCTTTTTTCCAAGAGAGATTTGTTTCAACAAAGTGCCGCTGCATGATAGTTCTACATCGTCAGCATGGGCGCCAAAAGCAAGTAGGTCAAGTTTCATAACTATAAACTGAATTTTTCTGTTTTTAAAAAATGGAGACACTAATCAAATGATCAGGATTGAAAATGCCTGATGCTTCGCACAACACACAAGTTACGGGCTACTGGATTCAAACGCTGCTGTTGCAAACCGATAAAACACATTCATGTTAATGCGCTTTGTAACAGGCAACAAATCGCGATGAAGTTAAAACAACTTAGTCTGAATCCTGTTAAATTTGTTTTTAGCCTGGTTAGCAATGAAGTCAAAGAAAAAAAATGTAGAATTGGTAGTGCTGGTAAATTCGTCTGGGAAAAAGACGGGCATTGCAGAAAAAATGGAAGTTCATGAAAAGGGATGGCTGCACCGCGCATTCAGCATTTTTATTTTTAATAGCAAGGGAGAAATGCTCTTGCAACAACGCGCGGATACCAAGTATCATTTTGGCGGATTATGGACAAATGCCTGTTGCAGTCATCCAAGACCGGGAGAAAAAATAACCGCCGCCGCGAAAAGAAGATTGATGGAAGAATTGGGAATCAGCACAAAACTCAGCATGCTCAATTCTATTCAATATTGTTTTCACGATAGTAAAAGCGGCCTTACTGAACATGAATTCGATTATATCCTGACGGGGAATTATAATGATGCCATCAAAATGAATCCAGATGAAGTGAAATCAGTAAAATGGCTGTCTATGACGGCCTTATCCACAGAACTATCGCGTTATCCACAAAAATTCACTCCCTGGTTCAAATTAATTATGCGGCAAAAACCGCTGACTGAGAAATGAAAACAGGAACTAAACCAGATATAAACCATTGATAACGAATACTTAATCCAATCTTTCCTGTCAAATCTTCAGGGTACCTTTGTGGCACCAAATTTTCTAATGCGTATATCTTTCCCGCCAGAAAAAATAACGGTTGTCTTGCAATAATTTTTAAATAGAAATTTTACCTTTTGCAATGCAGCTATTCATTTTTCAGGGAAAAAATTTTACGAAATCAAAACCATTGATCAATCCTGTTACAAGATGTTTGTTGTTTGCCACATTAGTATTGACATGTTCAATGGCATCTGTCGATTCCGTGATTGCGCAGTGCGACACTTCACGATGGAAAGCATCTATTGATCCGGGAGCCGGCGGGCCTATTACCGAAGTGCTTCCTGCTTCAACTGTCTTTCAAGGTGGGATATTAACAGCGACACCTTCCGCTTCCTTTCCCAATCCTTATTATGTAAGTTTTTCATTGAAGGACACCTTTTGCATCACCAATAATTTTTCCGTCGAAGTTCGATTGAAGAATGATCCGGCGGAAGGTGGTGCTGTTGCCGGCGATACATGGCTATCACTCACGGGGAGTGGTATCACGGCCGGTTGTCTGCTGGAAGGACTGCCTTCTTCCCAGATTTACACAGGAATTTATGTGGGCAGCAGTTGGATGGGCAACATTCCTCAATTAGTGATGGATCTCACCTCGTGGCGAACGATCCGGCTTGACTTCGTCAACAATGTGGTGAAATGGTCTTACGACGGATCTAATTTTTTCGCCATGAACTATTCCGGCAGCATATGCAATATTAATAACCTGGTGATAGGTTTTCGCGAAGCAGGTAAAGTTGATTACGTTAAAATTTTTGATGCAGTCAATACTGTCGTGTATTATGAAGAATTTAATGACTGTAACAACCTTGCACTCGCACCTGATTGTGTTGCACCTGATGTAACTGCCACTTCTTCCAGTGCTGTATACTGTGAGCATGATTCGATCAAGCTGACTGGTGCAAGCAATGTTTCTGTTCAATATACCTGGAGCGGTCCGAATAGTTTTACCTCTGCACTTCAGAATCCTGTTATTCCAAATGCAGTTCCTGGAGCTTCAGGTTGGTATAAACTTACGGGTTATGTAAATCCATGTACACCGGTTCATAAAGATTCAGTTTTTATAACAGTGTATCCGGAGAAGTTCACCAATGTGTATGCATATATCTGTAACGGCGACGCCTATTTTGCTGCTGGCCAAAATCAAACAACAGCCGGATTATATTATGACACATTAAATACTTCAGCCGGATGCGACAGTATTATTCTTACCTATTTATCACTCCTTTCAACTTCGGCATCTTCCGGTTCCATTTCCATTTGCAGCAACGATTCCTTTTTTGTGGGTGGAAGCTATCAGCACGTTGCAGGCATTTATCATGATACACTGATCAATCATCTTGGTTGCGACAGTGTGATCACGACTACGTTATCTTTGATTGCTCCGGTTTATCATAATGTAAGCATGAACATCTGCCAGGGTGATTCAGTTTTCTTAGCTGGAAATTTTCAGCACCTGCCGGGAATATACAATGATACTGCAGTAGCAATAACAGGTTGCGATAGCGTGATCGTTACTACACTTTCTGTAGTTGCGCCAATCAGTACTTCCTTGAATATTTCCATATGCCAGGGCGACAGTTATCTCGCCGGAGGAGGTCTTCAAACACAAACCGGCATTTATTATGACACACTCACTGCTGTTTCCGGTTGTGACAGCGTCATCATTACCCATCTGAATATTATTCTTGCCGTAAGTGGTTTCCGTACAGTTTTCATTTGTGAAAATGATTCTTTGCTTACAGGAGGAGCCTATCAATATACCGCAGGATTATACATGGACACGCTGGTGAGTGCAGCAGGCTGCGACAGCATGCTCACAACAGATCTTCATTTGATTCTTCCACTTTATGCTAATTTAAATTCATTTATCTGTCAAGGCGATTCGATGTTTGTAGGTGGAAACTTTCAAAAATCAGCCGGATTCTATAATGATACACTTACCGCCATCAGCACCGGTTGCGATAGTATTATCATTACGCATCTTCAATTGATCTTACCATTATATACCACCGTAACACAAAAAATTTGTTTTGGTGATTCCGTTTTCGCGGGCGGAAATTTTCAAAACTCAGCGGGTACTTACATTGATACTCTTCAGAGCGCAACAGGATGCGACAGCATAGTAACAACGGTACTCGAAATCATTTCACCTGTCAACAATGCAATTGCTGTTTCCATTTGCAATGGCAGTAGTTATTTCACTGGCGGAAATTTTCAAACTACTACAGGAACTTACATCGACACTTTGCAAAGTGCCGCCGGCTGCGACAGCATTTTAACCACACATTTACAAGTGCTCTTTCCTGTTTACGAAAATAGAAGTGTATCCATTTGTGATGGTCAATCTTATTTTGCAGGCGGTGACAGTCAGACCTTATCTGGAAATTACATGGACACTTTGATCGCCTCGAATGGCTGCGACAGTATTCTCATTACACAACTCACAGTGTTGGCCAATCCGTTTGTTTATCTCGGACAAGACACTACAATTTGTGAAGGGACTTCAGCAGTGTTTGATGCCGGAAACGGATTTGCATCTTATTATTGGAATGATGGCAGTGATGACAAGAGCATTCAAGCTGCTGCTGAAGGAATGTATTGGGTGAAAGTATCCGATCTCTCGGGCTGCTCGGCAAGTGATACCATTGTCATTTCCGGAGTATATCAAAACCCTGAAAATTTTCTTCCTGCTGACAGTGCTGTATGCGGAAAATTCGTTCGCACGATTAGTGTTCCTGGTTACACTTCGTATCAATGGAGCAACCATTTAACCGGAGACACAGCAACATTTACAGCACCCGGACAATATAGTTTGCAGGTAACGGATTCAAACGGCTGTAAAGGAACTGATGAAATTGTTTTTGAATCAGTTTGTGAAAAAGCCTTGATCATGCCCAATGCATTTACGCCCAATGGTGATGGATTGAACGATGTGCTTAAACCCGTACTTCTTGATGAGATTGTGGATTATGAACTCAAAATATTTAATCGATGGGGCAGATTGATATTCTCTTCCGATAATCCTGACAATGGCTGGACAGGTCGTGAAAACGGAGTGTTATTACCTATTGAAGAATATGTATGGACGGCGCGATATAAGAATGGCAATGGCGAAGAACAGTTTGAAAAAGGAAGTGTAGCGCTACTTAAATAAATCACAATTCCATTGAATGGGCAGGGAAATGTATTAAAGCGCTTTGTATTCAATTTAAATCACTTTTCGAAATACAATGGCTCTCAATAAAGAGAAGCCAATGTAGTAAGATGTGCCGCAACAACAATCTGCATCAGCGATTCAAAGTAATCGCAGCAGACAGCATTCGCATCATAATTGGTTATGCAATCAATTCCGCTGCTAAAAGCAGCGTTTATATCCTTTCGGTTTTCAGGCAGATAACATACAGCGAGCGAGTAAAAAGCCACCTTGTCATTTGAAATCACATTCAGGTAAAAACTCGTGGAAACCTGTCCCAGGTTTTCATCTTCATAACTTTGGTTGCCATTAAGCAACACATAATCAATTCTCCACTCATCGTTGATCTGATACGATTTTGTATACCTGGGATCTATCATTAATCCTTTAACATCATTATCAAAATCGTCATTGATATTACCAATCACTTCATTCACAGGATCGCCCTGGTGATCCACCATGTAATAAAACAAATCAAAATATTCACCATTCGGAAAATCTGCCAGGTCAACACTGAATACTTCATAATCTTTATCATATTTCAAACTTGTTCCGGAAGGCAACGCCAACATGAATCCGTTATTAATATCCTGGTAAATATCAAAATCCAGTACATCATAATCAATATTAAGATTGCTTGCTTTAAAATCCGCGGCAAAACTTTCCATATTTTTTGGATCAATGGAAGTTCTTTGCATCTCGGCAAATGAGCGCGTTTTGGTTTGAAAGAAATCATAATTGCCATACGCGTAAGAGTTGTAGCCATCATTAAGATGGTCCGGAGCAGCCATTACCGGATTTGCAGCGGGATCTTCTCCCCCATTACCGGAAGGACTCACAGGTATTGCCTTTTCAGGCTTCACATCTATCAACACTTCTGCTGAATAAAGTTGTGACGCGTTACCAAGATTTGCCGGCAAAGCAGCTACAGTCGATGCTTCCAATGCATCAAGATTGCTCGCCGGAATGCACCAGCTTACATTCATCAATCCGCGTTCTAAGCCGCCATCACCAATGCCGATGAGTTCATTCTTTGTATTGAAAACAGGTGAACCCGAAAATCCGGGTAACAAACTTCCGCTCAAAAAATAAATCGGCAATTTCATGGAAGGAAATCCCAATGCACTCAGTTGTGTTTTGTCTTCAGGCCTTACCAGGAATTCAAGCGTCTCCGGATTAGCATGCCCTTTTTCCAATGCCTGCGTCTGATCTCCTTTTGAACCGCCATTATAACCAATTGCATAAATTTTTTCTGCGAAAGCCACTTCCCCCTGGTGATAAGTGGTTAACGGAATCAGTGTATTGGAAACAGGATTCGCATCAATAGTCGTTTCAAGCAATACTAAATCGCCCGGCTGATAAACCTTAATCACTTTCGCTTCCCTGATGTTATCACCGGAATAAACAACCTGCACCTTTCCTCCCACTTTCATGGCGTGTAGCGATGTAACCACCCACGACTTCTTCTTCCACATAAATCCGCTGCAAACACCCATTTTGGTTCCACCCGTTACCATCACTTTCACAAGAGATTTTTCGGCTACTTCCGGTTTGAACTGTGAAAATGAAGGTGAACAGAAAGTCAGCAGCAGCAATACAATTATCATCATCTTATTCATGACCAAGAATTTTTGCAAGTGACAAGAACAAAGTCTTTTGATTTCCTTCAGAAATATCAGCACTCAACTTGTTTACAATTGTATTCCATATCGGTGCTGCAGCCACGAGTGTTTTTTTTATTTCACTTAATGATTGTGTGCTGTTCAATTTGTCAACCGCAGCATTTTTAGGAATCTTCAACACACCTCCTTTTCCTTCTTCACAAAAAATATCACGCAAATCAAACAGCGCTTCCAGATACACGCTTTCAGGCAAACCAGTTCCAAGTTTATCCGCCAGCTCTTTCCAGGTTCCGCCAGCCTGTTCAAATGTATTTTTGATTTGTGCAACAGGTTTTTCACTACTTGTCATATCCAGAATATAACATTGACTTGCGTCAATTTCTGAAGAGTACAATACGTTTTTTCTCGCTGCTCCATTCTCATTCGGATCCGCAAACTGATGACCTGTGCTTTGCTTGGCGGATGACGAAGAAGTTATAGCAGCACCTTCACCCGCTTCGTCTGAACCATCTTCTTCTCCAGTTGAGTCTGAATCTACACTTGAAGAAGTTGCCTCACCGGCAGCGCCACCTTTCCAGGAAGAAGGTATCAGGTTGAATTCCCGGTAGGCAATAAAGTCAAGTGCTTCCTGTTTCGAGAATCCGACCTTGGTATATTGCTGCATCATTTTTTCGCGCGATGGCAATAAACCATTGTTGGTTCTGATGTACATGCCCATCACAATGCCCGCTACACAAAAAAAACCGAATGCACCAATGCGTATGCTCTTCAGCGGACTTAAAAATTTATCATCGAGTCCTAACAACACCGCAAGCATACCTGACAATACACCGATGATGCCGCTTACCACAGGCGAAACTGCCAGACCCAGCAGCATGCCCAGCAAAAGCCCAATGCCGGCACCGTTTGCTACTGCTGTAATGATCTGCAATGGAGTCGCAGTGGATGCTTCTGTCACCTGAACAGCAACGTCTGCTTTAACTATATTTTCAACTGGCGTGATTTCCTCAACAGGTTCCGCAGATGGTTCTTCTGCCGATGCTGTTATTGATTCGTTTTCAGGGTCCTTTAGAGTTGCATCCACAGGTTTATTTTCATCGCTCATAAGAAAGGGTTTGATTTTTTCAAAAAGTGTTTTTGCAAATGCGATCAGTTGATTCATTGCGATTAAATGCTTTTAACACATGATTTTTCCAGTTATGAAAATCAACCGCCTTTCAATCCTTTAAAAAATTTAAAGACTTGCCTGGAATCAAAATGCATGTGATACCAGGAATTATTTACGCCCAATATAAACAAAAGAGGATGCAAAGAAGCATTCACTCCCGTTAAGAATCGGATGCAATCACTTGCAATAATCAAAACCTGCATAAAAATGAGTGTTGCTTAACAGTTTATAAATCTATCCCATCACTATCCCTGAAGAGGTGATTACGGCACTTGTATAATTAAAGGCATAAAATTTAGAGCGCATGGTAAAAATAAATTGCTATGAAATTACCACCCGCTTTTGCAGCAAAAAAGAATGTCGTGAACGTAATCATTGAATCACCCCGCGGAAGCAGGAATAAATATGATTATGAACCGGAATCCGGTTTGTTCAAATTAAAAAAGATTCTGCCAACCGGCTTGTTCTTTCCTCTTCATTTTGGATTCATCCCACATACCATAAATGGAGATGGAGATCCTGTGGATGCATTGGTTATGATGGATATGCCTACTTATCCGGGTAACTGGATTGAGTGTCGTGCCATCGGACTGATAGAAGCGGAGCAAACAGAAAAAAACGGGCAAGTTGTTCGCAATGATCGTTTGCTGTCAGTGCCAGATTGTGCTAAAGACCTGGCACATATTCAGAGTATAAAAGATGTGAACCCATCTATGCTTGACGAATTAGTTAAATTCTTTATGTTTTATAATGAAATGGCGGGGAAAAAATTCAGGATGCTGCGCTTGGCAGGCACCGAAGCTGCAATGCTACTTGTACAAAAGACAATTGTTGCGTCGTAGAAGTACTTTTAGAAAGTTGCATAACTTTTATGCACTTCCAGGTTGTTGAAGTAAATCAACCATGAATGGAATAAATTCCTCAGTGAATTTAATTACCGGTGAAATGATTTCTTTAAACTGAAATGGAAATCCGGCACTGAATTGAACTATAAACCTTGCAAATTATATGTTGTAAGGGAATAGATGCATTAATTGCAAAGATGCGGAGAGAGCTTTTGCGTCACAATCAGGGGAAAGTGAGAAGCACAAAAAGCAGAAGACCTTTTGTAATTCATTACATCGAAAAATTTCCTACAAAATCGGAAGCTTACAGAAGAGAGATTTATTTTAAGAGCAGCGAAGGAAGAAAATGGCTTATTGGAAACCATATCATTTGAATATTGATCTTTCCAACCTATCTTTAACCCCGGAGAGATGGCAGAGCGGTCTAATGCGGCGGTCTTGAAAACCGTTGTCCTTCACGGGACCAGGGGTTCGAATCCCTTTCTCTCCGCAGTTTATGTTTTATAAGCATTTATAATTTACATGTCATGGTTATTGCGGGTGTTGCAAAGAGTTATCAGCCAGTTTAAGCACGCACAATGCTTTCTCGTATTGGTTCGTATCAATTTCTTCAATATGATTTCCATTCTTGTCTGTTATGTGTAATGCAACGCGATCAGTAAATTTCTTTTCAACCCTTCGTGTTTGTGAATAGCCGTAACCATAGAAGAACCTCTGGTCCCGTAAAGGACAATGGTTTTTCCAAAGGATCCTTCGGACAAGACCGCCGCATTAGACCGCTCTGCCATCTCTCCGGGGTTAAAGATAGGTTGCGCTTTTGGGAAATCAAATTATCTGTTGTTTCCAATATTCAGGTAGCTTTCTATAGCTTAAATACAGGCAATTCCTTTTTAGAATCACTCTGCGTCGGCTCTTCAATTTTTACCTGCGCCTGCCTTCTCAATACAGCTTCTTCCAGATCAAGTTCATACTCCAGTTTACGCAGCACTTCTTCGCTGAATTTTTTATGGTGTCTTAAGGACGTTAGCTGTGCACGTTCATAATTCACAAGCTCAATCTGCAGCTTGTTGAATTCATGAAATACTTCCGTTGAATGTCCGGAAGAATCGGCCGTCAGCATCCGCTGATTGATATGATCAATGCGCCGTTCATACTTTGTTTTAATATGATGAAGCGCATCGCGTGTAGCATCTTTGCTGGAATAGCTGGCTTCAATTTTTTCAATGGAACTGTACGCTAATTGAATACGCAGTTTCTTCTCTTCGGCTGAATCATCTTCTGTAACAGGAATTTTGAGAAGACCAATGATCCATGGAAGCGAAAGGCCCTGCACAACTAACGTTACCAGGATCACAAAAAAAGTTATGAAAAGGAGGAGGTTTCTGAATGGAAATGCGGAACCATCCTGCATAATTAATGGCACCGCCAATGCCGAAGCGAGCGACACTACTCCCCGCATACCACTCCAGCCCACAATAAACACACCTTTCCAGTTGGGCCATGGTTCCTTTTTCCTGATGGAGCGAAAAAGCAGGAGTGGTAGATACGCTCCGGGAAAAACCCAGGCCATACGAACGATGATAATCAACACACTTAGAGCTGTACCGAATTGTATAGCCTGTAACAATGTTGCACCATCCAGGTCACCAATGATCTGTGGAAGTTGCAAGCCGATAAGCACGAATACAACGCCATTCAATATAAAAACAAGTGTTGACCAGACTCCGATTGCCTGCAACCTTGCTTCATAAGAAAATATCCTCGCTGCGCGAATGGATAGAAATAATCCTGCGGCTACAACAGATAATACACCGGAAAAATGAAAGTGCTCTGCAATAAGGTACGCCAGGTAAGGCGCAATTAAAGTCAACGCTGTGTCAACATTGGGCGAAGTAGGGAGAAACCGGTGAATACCATACACCACCTGACCGATCATTAAACCGACCACTACGCCCATTATCGCAACCATAAAAAATTGTCCCGTCGCTTCGATTAATGAAAACTGTCCCGTGATGACGGCTGCAATAGCGAAACGGAAAATGATAAGACTTGAAGCATCATTCACCAGACTTTCACCTTCGAGTAAAATGGAAACGCGCCTGGGAATTTTCATACTTTTCAACACAGAATTCGCAGCAACTGCATCCGGTGGTGATACAATGCCGCCCAATAAAAAACCCAATGCAAGTGTAAAGCCCGGGATCAACCAAACAGAGAAATAAGCAACGATGGTAGAAGTGGCCACTACGAGTCCGAAGGCCAGCAAACCAATTGGACGTTTGAATGCCCAGAAATCATTCCATGAAGTGTTCCATGCCGCGGCATATAATAATGGAGGAAGAAAAATAAGAAAAACCACATCAGGATCAAGCTTAATGACCGGCATTCCCGGAATCAACCAAATCAACAAACCCGACACAACAAGCATGATAGGCTGAGACAACTTTATCTTGTCGGCAACAACAGACAAAAGCGTTATTCCAAATAATAAGGCAACAAAAACAATTATTTTATCCGACATGCAGTGTTCTAAATTATTCTAATCCGCGTAAAATAAAAACTATTCAGTCGAATTGCACTCAGTCAATCATTCTAAAACAATCTCCTGTAAATGACTAAAATGATTTTGATCTATCATGCAGCAATTAATAGATTAACCATGTATGCAGAAGCCTGCGTTTTTTTCATGGTGATTTTTAAATGCCTTTCTTCCTGTAACTAACACCCAATTTTTGATTCGGCTTTTACATGCATTATCTTCGTTAAATAAAAAAAATTATACTTGAAAGACAATTTCTCCGCAAATTCTGATCAATACGCTTTATTCAGGCCTGGTTACCCAAAAGAAATATTTGATTTTCTAATTCCAATTCTTTCTCATCGCAATCGTGCATGGGATGTTGCCACAGGAAATGGTCAGTTAGCAAATATGCTTGCCGGTTATTTTGAGGAAGTAATGGCAACAGATATCAGCCGGAACCAGTTGAAACATGCCTCGCAACGCAGCAATATCATTTACAAAGTGGAACGTGCAGAAAAATCTTCATTTAAATCCGCTTCTTTCGATCTCATTACTGTTGCCCAGGCAATTCATTGGTTTCAATTCGATAAATTTTACGATGAAGTGAAACGAACATTAAAACCTGATGGAATCATTGCGATAATTGGATATCCATTGTGCCACATCAATGTGGAGGTGGATGCTTTGATCCGGCTTTTTTACAATCAGAAATTGCACGGTTGCTGGGATCCGGAGAGAAAATACCTGGATGATTTGTATACTACCATTCCATTTCCGTTTACTGAATTACCTACTCCTTCCTTTGAGATGGAGTATAAATGGAAACTGGATGAACTTACAGGTTTTCTGAACACCTGGTCCGGCGTGCAACATTATATCAGAAAGCACGGAAACAATCCTGTAATTGAATTACGAATGCAACTGGAAAAAATCTGGCCGGAGCAGGAAAAGAAGCAAGTACATTTCCCGGTTATTTTAAGAGTGGGAAGAAATTTATGATCAGATTCAGCATTTGTTCCCCTTTCATAATTGCCTTCAACTCCTTCGACGGGCTCAGACAGCTGGCAACTTTTTTTAGAGGTACGCTCCCTGAGCCAACCGGAGGACTTTTAAATATCGAATGCTAACAATTTACAATCCTAGCACTTGCTTCAATTTTCCATATCCATTTTTGCTCACCGGAATTTTTTGCCCTCCTTTTAATATCGCAAGGTGACCTTCTTTTTCATACGGATCAATCCTGTTAATCTGTTGCACATTTACCATGAACGAGCGGTGTGTACGGACAAACTGTTGCGCATCCATCACCTGTTCAAAATAATTCATCGTTTTATTTTTTAGGAAATATCCTTCAGCGGTATTTATTTTAACATAATCATCCGCCGCTTCAAGATATTGAATGTCGTGAATGGGAATGATCTTTATTTTGCCCGCTACTTTTACAACAATGCGGTGCTGCGCAGCAGGTAAGTTTAATGCGACCTCCTTTGAGGCTACAATACTACTTTTCAAAGTGCCCGCCTTCCACTGATCCAACCATTTTTTCATTGCCTGATCAAAACGATCTTTACTGAATGGCTTCAACAAATAATCAATTGCATGCGCATCAAATGCACGAATAGCGTATTCTTCAAATGCCGTTGTAAAAATTACCGCAGGTGGTTGATCAATCAGCTCCAGCATTTCAAAACCGTTGATCTTCGGCATTTGAATGTCGAGAAAAACCAAATCCGGTTGCTGGTGTTGAATGGCTTTCAATCCTTCAAAGCCATCGTTGCATTCCTGAACTACTGAAATTTCAGGATACGCCTGAAGATATTCCATCACCATTGATCTTGCCAGCGGTTCATCATCAATGATGATTGTTTTAATCATACTGTTGCGGGATTTTAATGATGGTAGTGAAAAGCTGATCTTCAGTTACTGTAATCAAAAGATCGTTGCGTGCAAACAACAAATATAAACGCCGTTGAACAGATTTCAATCCAAAGCCTGTTCCGGTGGCTGCGGAAGAAGTCTGCGGATCATATGGATTTTGTACTGTTACTATCAATTCCATGTTTTCTTTTCTTGCACGGATTGAAATGGTAATTGCACCTGTGGTATCATACAATCCAAACTTTATAGCATTCTCCACTATTGGTTGCAATAACAATGACGGAAGCCTGAGCTGGTTGCTTTCTTCATCAGAAAGTATTTCTGTCATCAACCTGTGGCCGAACCTTACTTTTTCTATATCAAGATATAACTGAAGGTGAGTCAGTTCATCTGCAAGCATAATCCATTGTTGTTCCTCTTTTTTTAACGTCCCTCTTAAAAAGTCAGCAAGCTGCTGAATCATTTTTCGTGCTTCACCCGGTCTTGATCCAATCAATGCATTGATTGAATTAAGGCTGTTGAATAAAAAATGCGGCTGCAGTTGTTGCCGAAGGTTAAATAATTCCGCGTCACGTGATAACCTGATTGCATCTGCTTTGCGTTGCTCATTTTCGTTCTGTTCCTGCAACGTGTACCATAATACACTCACTATTGCCATGCAACCAATCATTAGAAATGAAATAGCCGTTCTGATGATAATAGACGCATCAAGAAAAGTCAGGTAAGCATCATCCTTAATTAAGTGGATCATTATCCATCTGCCAACAAACATCCATGCAACACTCAATCCAATGCTCCACAAAAGTATGTACCAGAATCTGTCCTTCTGAGGCAGGTAATATTTAAGATTATTACTCACTAATAAGCAGCCAGATAACAGAAGGAGGTTCATGACGCCGCTGTCAAGCATGGAGAGCTGCCAGGAAAATCCCAATCCATGAATCACTACCATATGCAACGTCATCCAGATAATCCAGAAAATAACAAAAGCAAACTGTAACCTGATGGCAGAAAGTGGAGAAGTTGGCAAGATGATTTTTTATATGGCCATGAAATTAAGCAAAGCTGAAGATGCACCGGATGTCTTACAATTGATTTTCACTTTCTGACCTTTCGGCAACAGCTATTGGTGTTTTAAACTTCAACACCTTCTGCATTAGCAAAGCTGAAATCTGAAACAGCATTTCCTTTACCTACGCTGAGTTTCTGTGATTTAACGGTGATCATGTTTGTATAAGCTTCCGCATCTTCCGGTTCCTGTATTCTTGCAAATAATTCAGCTCCATCGCTTAATGCTCCGAAAGGATGTAATTCCGGAACACCAATAAATTTCCATTCCACCAGTTTCTTCTCTGAATTGTAAAATGCATCTTGTTCAAATTTTCCAATAGCACATGCCTTTTCATACGCCTTGCTTTCACTTGACGCTGCTATCAATCTCAACTGTTCATCAAACTGCGCCTGGTGGAGGCCATCACCACAAATAATCCTGAAAACTATTTTTGCGAGGTACCAATTCATATTCATTTTTTTTGCTATTAAAATTATCGGTTGAATGTGGTTGCGATGAATCGTTTTGGATTCATCGCCACATGATATTTTCCGGCAACAATTATTTTGAATAACTGCGAATCTCTATTCCGCCAAGAATCGCCGTACCTTTTAAAACCAATATCTTATCGGGGTCAATGTCAGATGCAATCACTGAACGTTTGTCTTCAATTCCTCCCAAAACAGAAACAAGCTCTGACTTCAATTCCCAATTGCCAGGTATAATCAATTTCGTACCACCCAGTATCGCTGTTACTTCCAATACCGCCCTACCGTTAATATTGGCCTGACTCAGGTCAATTTCACTACCACCAAAGATGCTGACCACATCGCCGCCTTTAAAATTCTTTGACAGTATAACCTTTTTGATACCACCGAACACTGACGTAGTATCTACAAAATCATCATCTGTGGAAGACTCTTGCCTGAACGATGAGGTAACTCCCGGGGCGGAAATGCCTTCATTTGCAATTTCATCTTTCCAGTAACGACGACCGCGAGGTTTAATCATGAGCCAAACACCTAAAATGATAATGAGTACAGGCCACAGATAATGACGCAATGCCAGATCAGGGAACAAATCTTCCAGCATAAATGCACCGCCAATCATAATCATTACCAGCCATGAATTTCCTCTGAAATGATTTTGTATTCCTATCCCAATTCCAAGAACAATTAAAAATGTTTTCCAACTGAATAACCAATAAGGAAGCTCTGTTCCCATTGCTTGCATTAACCAGCCAATGCCAACTAATAAAAGCAACAAACCCAACCAGATATTGTTGTTTCCCCTTTTCAATTCATTATTTTCCATGACTTTCATTTTTTTTCTGCAAATCTAACTATGGTGTAAGCGCTGGACAATTGATATTGGGCAGAATGACTTCTATAGTCGGTGAACATGGGTATTTTTTCGGTGAATGAGCGATAGTGTAACAGTAAATCACGCTGCAGCATAACGAAAATAATTACCGATGGATTAATCGTTTTATTTATTGTAATGTTCCTTGCTACGTTTCGTCCCTCCTAATCTACGCTTCATCGTATTTCAATTAATTTCCGAACAATCATGATTGATCTTTGATGCATCAAAAATATAAGTACATGCCAGAGAAAATGCACACGCTATTAATGGAACCAAATTGGAGAGACCATGTGGAACCAACACTGCTTTTAATCAGCATTATGTTTTAAACTTCCCCGGTGGCAAAGAATTTTTAGCAGGCAAGAAGAAAAACGCAATTGGGATTATCTGAAATCTTTTCCAAATCATTGCTTACACATCTCTCACACTTTCTAACTTTGTTTCCATGCAGTCACCGATAACACCCGCTCTTATCATTCACATCGCAGCAGGATCCGTTGCTCTGCTAACCGGATTATTGTCCATATTGGCAAAGAAAGGACGTAAAGTGCATCGCACAAGTGGCAAAATTTATTTCTGGTGTATGCTTATAGTTGCTTTTTCCGCTGCATACATGTCGCTCCTTTATGATCTCAGTTTCTTTTTAATGCTTTCAATGTTCGCTTTTTATTCCACTTTTGCGGGCTATCGTGCAATCAGGAATAAGTCACGCAAAGCAGACTGGCTGGATTGGCTGATGGTGGGCAGTGCAATTGTTACCTGTGGCTTCATGATAACTTCAGGCAGTATTATTCTCATCGTATTTGGTTCCATTTTCGGATTTTTATCCATCTCTGACGCAAAAGATTTTTCCCAAAAAGAACCCTTCACCATAAAAAGTAAACGATGGCTTGCGGTGCACATTTCAAGAATGATGACCGCATATATTGCAACCACTACAGCTTTTGTGGTGGTAAACCTGAGTGAGGCAGTTCCCAAAAACCTGAATGTTGTTGTTTGGCTGGCCCCTACTGCATTACTTACGCCACTCATTTTCTTCTTTATCAATAAATACATGAACAAGAAAAAAGCGACACCACTGCCCGCTGAAATTTACAATGGATCATAATAATACTTTGTTTGACAAACCGCATTCATAATCATCGCCTTTGAAACCATGGACCTATTCACTTATTGGATTTGTGCTGATTGTCTCACTGGCCATGTTCATGAATTTTGTTGCTGCCGATTACACTGCGCAGGAATTGGTAGTGGAAACAATGTTTACCGCCTTCATATGTGGAGCTACCTGAATCGTCAGTACATTGCTTCCTTCGATGCTATTGGAAATATTTTTTCGCACCTCAATGGAAAACTGAAAGTAAAGGTGAAAGGATTGGAGCATGAAGATTTATTCGTAAGCCGCGAACGCGCTCCGGAATTTAAAGAGTGGCTAGATAGGTGAATGGTGAATGGTCATTGATCATTGGTCATTGGTCATTAATTCACTTCATCGGCATATCGGTAAATTAATTTCACCGGCACATCACTTTTTCCGAACATTCCATATCATTTCAAAATCTCATGCCCCATCTTATCCCGTTTCGTTTGTAAATACTTTACGTTAAACGGATTTGATATTTGTTCTATGGCCACATTTTCAACGATCTCCAATCCATAACCTCTTAGGCCTGCACGTTTTTTAGGGTTATTGGTCATGAGCCGGATTTTGCTTACACCCAGATCACGCAATATTTGCGCACCAACTCCATAATCACGATCATCCATACCAAAGCCGAGTTGGAGGTTCGCTTCAACAGTATCCAATCCTTGTTCCTGTAATGCATATGCTTTCAGCTTATTCAATAATCCGATTCCCCTGCCTTCCTGATTCATATATAGTACAATACCCTTTCCTTCTTTCTCCACCATATACATCGCGTCATGCAACTGGCCTCCGCAGTCGCAGCGTTTTGAGCCGAATACATCACCTGTTAAACAGCAGGAATGAACACGCACCAAAACAGGTTCAGATTCTTTCCAGGTTCCTTTGACTAATGCAAGGTGAACATCACCTGTACTCCGTTGAGTGTAGGCATGCAACTTAAAAACTCCCCAATCGGTGGGCATATCCACGGCCACTTCTTTCTGAATCAGCGATTCCATTTTTAACCGGTATTCAATCAGATCTTTGATGGAAATTATTTTCAGGTTGAATTTCTTTGCCACTTTCATGAGTTGCGGCAGCCGTGCCATGGTGCCATCATCCTGCATTATTTCAACCAACACTCCTGCGGGTTCAAATCCTGCGAGTCGTGCCAGATCCACCGTCGCTTCTGTATGTCCTGCTCTGCGCAATACACCACCGGAAAGGGCTTTTAAGGGGAAAATATGGCCGGGCCTGCCGAGTTCCTCAGGCGTTGTGGAGGGGTCAATTAATGCTGCAATAGTTTTTGAACGGTCAAAAGCAGAAATTCCTGTAGTTACACCCTTTCCCAATAAATCAACGGAAACAGTAAATGGAGTCTGATGCAGGGCAGTATTATCGCCTACCATCAGGTTAAGTTTCAGTGCCTCACATCGTTCTTCGGTAAGCGGAGTGCATACCAATCCTCTTCCCTCTTTTGACATAAAGTTGATGACTTCCGGCGTCGCATTCCGGGCAGCGGTAATAAAGTCGCCTTCATTTTCGCGATCTTCATCATCCACTACAATAATCAGTTTCCCGTTTCTTATCTCTTCAATAGCCTCTTCAATCTTATCGAGTTGAAAACTATTGGTTCCGTTCTGTTGGTTTCCAGACATTGTTTGTTACTCCGGTTAAATAGTTAAAAAAGCCCTTAAGCAATGCGGCATTCATAAGGTAAAAATGGCTGACGTATCGCAGAGCAGAAATGTGGATGTTCATCAGACGCAACATTGCATCG
The DNA here is from genome assembly GCA_016717285.1 of Chitinophagaceae bacterium. NCBI lineage: Bacteria > Pseudomonadati > Bacteroidota > Chitinophagia > Chitinophagales > Chitinophagaceae > Chitinophagaceae bacterium. The sequence goes on along the minus strand of JADKFU010000005.1, from coordinate 1,254,110 downwards.
AGTAAAGGAACAGTAAAGAGCAGTGTTTGTATCCAGAAAAAAAATTTGTAAAAATCATTCTCTCTCCATAAAACAAAGCTACTAAAATAGGTGATCATCAGTAAGAAAGGTCCGATCCACCGAATCACTTTGTGCGACCAAAAAGCAAACGCTACTCCTCCATTCCCGAAAGATAATAACCCTTTAAATCGTGAAAGGTTCTGAAAGTTGCCTGTAGCGATCCGCACTTTTCGCCTGAATTCTTCCCGCACTTTATTGCTTACATCTTCTGTGCATGTAGCATTCATTTCACAAATCGCTTTGCCATTTTGTTCAAACACATGCATGGTTACATAAAAATCATCTACAATAAAATCGGGTGGTGTAGGAACAAAAAATTCTTTCCGGATAGAAAAACATCCACCAAAAGCACCCATCATGGCACCCCAAAGCATTCCTTCCTGGTACTTCATTCTGTTTTCATTAAATAAATAATCCCGTTCCTGCCTTGATATACCATCAGCCTTTATAGCAGGATTCAAAATGTTTCCTCCAACCAAAGCAATTTTTTGATTTTTATAATGCTTTACCAACTCATAAAGTGTATCCTTCCTAAAATAAACATTGGCATCTGTGAAAACCAAAATCCCGGCTGAAGCTTTCTGTGCAAGTTCATTCATGATATTGATTTTCCCCATCCGGTTTTCAAAACGCGTCAGTTTGATCTGCGGGTATAGTTTTGAAAATCTGCCAATGATTTCTTCGGTTGTGTCTGTTGATTGATCAGAACCGATCAGCCATTCAATTTTTTCAATTGGATAGCCGGTGTGAAAAATGGATTCTATTTTCTGTGCTATAACTTTCTCTTCATTGTAAACTGCCAGCAGGATAGAGATAAATGGAAGGCTTTCATCTTCTGTTTTATAAACTTCTGTCAGTTGAGATTTACCCATTGACAGCAACTGAAGAATAATAGGATACAAAAGATACGTATGCAAAAGCAAGAAGGCAGCACACCAGAAAATGACCTGCAAAATAATCACGCAAGCAATGATTTATAAAATGCAAGCAACTCTTTTACGATTACCTTATTGTTGAACCTGTTTTTCACAAACGTGCGACCGTTTTCTGCAATGGTGCTGCAGAAATCAGGTTCTTTCAGGCAACGCTTTATCTGCCGTGCAAAAGCATCGGCATCATCTGCAATCAAAATATGTTCTTCATTTACAGCATCAATGCCTTCCACTCCTATTGTGGTAGAAATTACGGTTCTTCCCTCTGCCATGGCTTCAAGAATTTTAACTCTTATACCACTTCCGGAAAACAAAGGCACCACCATGATATTTTTAGAATGTATAAATGCGCGTGAATTTTCTACTTCGCCTACCATTTCCACATTCTGATAATTCTTTTCAGGAAAATCCGGCGGAAAATTCCTTCCTGCCACAAAAAATTTCGCGTTCGGAAACTGGCTAAGCACTTTTGGCCAAACTTTTTCCAAAAACCATTCAATGCCTTCACGGTTGGGTAACCAGTCCATCGATCCGATGTAACAGACGGATGGATTTAAAGCATCAGGCTCTGGTTCTTCAGATGTACCATTCAGATTCATTCCAACCTGACTGGTGTGTATAGGCAATTTACATCCGAGTTCCACAAATCTTGCAGCATCCACTTCCGAAATGGGTACGAGTGCATCACATGAATTGAGGTGATAGATTTCAAATTCCTTCATTCGGGCCGCCAATGATTGCAGATACCATTTCTTGGCGCCCGGTTTTGCGATCTTTGAATTTCGCTCCCAGATTAAATGTTCAATGTTATGAGCTCGCAATACGATTTTCGCTTTCGAAAATTTACGTACGGATAATAAATATGGTAAAAGGTACAACCCTTCCAGTTGAACAATATCAAAATCATTCTCACGAAGTATAGCTGAAAGCAACCTTTCAAAATCAGGAGATACAAATCGCTGTATGTTGTATGAATCGCCCGTAAACAATGTTCGTAACGCATCCCACCAATTGACATCTGTGTCGAGTAATACAGAATGAAAATCCGCAAACTCCTGGTTTTCAACCGGTAATTCATCAGGTGGAAAAAAATGTTTTTTGGTGTTGATTGCTGCCACGGTCACTTTCTGTCCCGCTTCATAAAAACCACGGGTAAGTTGGTGAATAGCAATCACCTCTCCATCGCGGAGCGGATACGGGAATTTTTTACAAACCTGAAGAATGCGCAAGCAGGATCATGTTTTAGCGGTGCAAAGTTATATTTTGCCACCAGCATTTGAAATCCTGCTAAGTGAATGTGCTTATTTTTCTGTTTGGTGGGTTATAAATGGACGTCTGGTATGAACTGATTGCATTTAAAATAATCAACTTGTGTTATGATGGTTAGAAAATAATTCACGAATCTTATCAACATTTTTTCCACCACAACTCCATCAATTCTGAACAGGAACTATCACTACGTTCGTCCATTTTCTTGTAAGCTTTTTATGGCTTGTCTGTATAAATAGCAGGTAAATAACTGTTCAAATAATGGGGAGCAGATTACAGGGCGGCTTTTCAGTCTCCTTCTCTTTTCATATGTCAATTACAAAAAGTTTCACTCAGCTATTTTTATGTTGATAACCTATGAAAGTCATGCATCCGCATTATTGCAAAGTCTCTGATTCCATTATATTTGATTTTGTAAAAACCCATACTGATAAATGATAAAATTTTATACTTCCTCCGCATTGCGGTTTCCTTTTCTCCTTTTATTACTTGCAAATCTTTTGATATTCAATCAGTCTTCATCAGCACAGGCATTTGTGTGGGTTAAGTCATATGGTGGAGTACAAAAAGACAAAGGAAAAGATTTAAGTGTCGATCAATTCGGAAATCAATACCTCACCGGCCTCTTTCAAAATGAGCTGACCATGGGAAGCACTGTTCTGCATGCTGTGGGAGGTGCAACTGATCAGGATATATTTGTTTCAAAAACAGACATTGATGGCAATGCTGTTTGGGGTCATAGTTTTGGAAGTGGTATAAATCTTAGTGATGACTTAGCATTTGGACTGAATACCAATGACAACGGTTTCTCTGCAGTTACCGGCAAATGTTTTGGCTATGTTAAGATGGATAATGGTGATTCATTGTCCGGATCAGGATTGGAAGATATGTGGTTGGTAACCTATGATCCTGATGGAAATCTGAACTGGGCAAAAATTGGTGGCGGAGTAAGTGATGATGTGGGCAGCGCGGTATATGTAGACAATGATCAAAATGTGTATTGCACCGGAAATTTCGAGGGTGATATGAATTTTTATGGCGATAGCATGATGTCAGTTCCTAATGGCAAAAGTATGTTTTGCGCAAAATATAATTGGGGCGGCGAATTGCTATGGGTTTACACTTTCAGTTCCAGCGGCGGCGTTCAGGTACATGATATCCTGGTAGATCCTTCAGGCAATATATATATGTCAGGAAATTACAAGCATACTGTGTCATTTGGTGATTATGAATTTACCTCGTTGGGCGACAATGACGGATACATAGTTAAAATGACGCCTGCCGGCGAAGTGCTGTGGGCAACTACTTTCGGTTCAGATATTCCTTATAGTGATGAAGCCGGTGCTACCATTTCACTCGATGATGCCGGTAACTGTTATGTGGCCGGAGTTTTTGCAGGTAATTGTATTTTTAATGGTGGACAATTAACTACCAACAGCTTAAAGAATGTGCTGGTGGCAGCATATGATATTGATGGTAATTTTTTATGGGCTAATGCGATAAAAGGCGGAGCAGGTGCAAAATTCAGTCCTGTGACACTTTCAATCAGTGTTGAAGAAAATATTTTGGTCAGCGGAATGTTTACCGGAGTTGATACCATCGGATCAGTAGTCCTGGAACCCTATACCAACACTGATTCCGCAGATGCATTCATTGCATCTTTAAACCTGATGGGCGATGTTAACTGGGCTATTCATGTAGGCGGTGATGGAAATGATGGCGCATTTGGCATTGCCGGCAATGGTTCTGCGTTTGCATTTGCTACCGGTAACTATCGTGAAGCCGCGCAATTCGGACCTAACAACCTCCTTTCAAATGGGGTTTCTGATATCTGGATTGCAAAATTTCAGAAGAATACGGTAACTGCATCAAGCACTTACATTCCAACGGTTCAGACCTTTCAAACTTACCCCAATCCATTCAGAGAACAACTTACAATTGACATTCCGATGAAAACAACCGACCTCATTGTATATAATCAATTCGGTCAGGTAGTTTATCGCCGGACAATTTCGAGTGGTGAAAGACAGATCAATCTGGATCTTTCAGTACCTGCCGCGGGTATTTATACCGTTCAATTGAAAGGTGAATATGGTGTTCACACCGGCTTAATTGAAAAGCAATCTTACTAAACACTGCGACCACTTCAGGTAGCAATGAAATGATCTTTGTAAGTTTTGATTGTGCTAACTACGTTTCAATGCCACTTTATAAGCATGGAGGGTTCGCTCCCTTGCTTGTTTATGATCAAGCATTGGAAGCGGATAAGTTAACTCTGTAAACTCGGGTACCCACTTTCTTATGTAGTTAAATTCGGGATCAAATTTCTTCGCTTGTTCTGTTGGATTGAATATTCTGAAATAGGGTGCTGCATCCACTCCTGTTCCTGCTGCCCATTGCCAGCCACCATTGTTAGAAGCGAGATCGTAGTCCAATAATTTTTTGGCGAAGTATGCTTCACCCCATCTCCAGTCAATTAACAGATCTTTGGTAAGAAAGCCTGCTGCGATCATTCTTACACGGTTGTGCATGAAACCTGTGGCATTCAATTCGCGCATTCCCGCATCCACAATCGGAAAACCTGTTTCACCGTTGCACCACTTTTCAAATTCCGTTTCATTATTGCGCCAGGCTATCAAGTCATATTCGCGCCTGAAAGAATGGTGAATCACCTGTGGAAAATGCCAGAGGATCATCTGATAAAACTCCCGCCATATCAATTCATTCAGAAATTTTTCACTGAGTGATTTTGCATGCCGTGTCAATTCCCTGATACTGATCGTTCCAAAACGCAGGTGCACACTCAATCTTGATGTGCCGTTAATGCCTGGAATGTCACGCGTTTTATAATAATTAAGGATCAAATCATCACCCACAAAATCCGGTGGAAATTGTGCATCGGTCTTTTCAAATCCCATGTCCTTCAATTCCGGAATGGAAACAGGAGACTTAGAAAGATAATTACCCTCGTATTTTTTTACCGGGTAACTTTCCAGGTAAAAATTATTGAGTTTCTCTTTCCATTTTCTGCTATAAGGTGTCCACACTACGTAGGGCGTTCCATCATCCTTCAAAAGTTCCTCCTTTTCAAAAATCACCTGATCTTTAAATGTTTGGAATATAATTCCTTTCGAAAACAATAATGAACGAATCAGTTCATCGCGCTCTTTAGCATATGGTTCATAATCATGATTGGTAAAGACTGATTTGATATTGTATTCAAGTAATAAATCATTCCATACATTTTCGGGTTTTCCGTATTTCACAATAAGGGTACTGCCCAATTCCGATAACTTTGATTGAATACGATGTAATGCCTGATGGATAAAATGTACCCGTATGTCTGACTTGTCTTCCAGTTGGTCCAGTATTTCCGTATCAAAAATAAATACCGGCAATACTTTGTCAGCTGATTTTAATGCATGAAACAAGCCTGCATTATCATGAAGCCGCAGGTCTCTGCGAAACCAGAAAACAGAAATGGGTTGTAGCATCAGCGAAGTTGAGAGATCAGAAGTAAGTATGAAGTATTGAGCTGTTATTGTCTTTCAGCGTCAACCTTTGAAAATCACTGTTTTGATAAAGATTTTAATAACAGTTGAAAGACTTTCTTTGTTTGAGAAGTGGTAAATTTCTTTTTCCCGAAAATGGTAACCGGCTGAATACCCCAACCCACATTCGTAATAAACACTTCATCTGCTAATAACAAAGATTCCGGAAGGATTGATTTTTCCTGAAATGAAAAATTACGCTCAGCAAAAATTCTTAACAAGTGTTTCCTCATTACACCGTCAATGCAACCATCTGAAAGTGGTGTTGTGAAAATGTTTCCTTGGTTAATCCAGAATATATTAGATGAAATGGCATCTGTTACTTTTCCGAAAGAATTGAGTAGCAGACAATCATCCAACTGGTTTTCATTGCGATACATGGCAGCCAAAACATACGGCAAAGCATTCATTGATTTGAAAAAGGAAATGGATGAAAAGTTTTTAGGTACCTCATTAAAGATTCCCAACTCAAATTTGTCCTCGTTCCATTTGAAGCCATCATCCAACGGCATCACCTGTATGAAATATTCCGGCTGCTGTAGCTGTGGTTCGTATAATCCACCACCGCTTCTGAAGATGCTGATGCGGACTCTTGCATTTCCACCCATCTCTTCTTTAATTGCAAGATCCATTATCTGTTTATGAAAAAAGAACGCGCCATAATGATCAGGAATTTCAATTTTTAAAGCTTTCATTCCAGCCATCATACGCTGGAGGTGATCATCAAAAAATAACATTTCACCCTCATGAATACGTATGCTTTCAAACAAGCCATCACCATAACTCATTGCCCGGTTGAGCGGAAAAACAGCAACATTGACAGGATAAATACGGCCGTTATAATTGATCATTGGGTTCGCACGCATTGCGTTCGCTATTCCTTTATTTTGACAAGCATACCTACTTCGACAAGAGTGAGAAAAACCTCTTTTTTACCTGCGTGAGAGAGCGATAAACAAAGCTCTATGCAATCAAAAGAGAGTCCCTGTCCTTATCACTGATCCACGACATGTAGTAGTCCTTGTCTTCAATTGCAACCGCTTCTTCAGTCATCAGCAAAGGGTGGAATGTGTCAATCATCACCGCAAGTTCTTTCGTTTCTTTTGCACCTATACTTTTCTCAACCGTTCCGGGATGCGGGCCATGCGGAATACCACCTGGATGAAGCGTTATCATTCCTTTAGTCACCTTTTTGCGGCTCATAAAGTCACCATCCACATAATACAATACTTCATCTGAATCGATATTGCTGTGATTGTAAGGTGCAGGAATTGCGAGCGGATGATAATCGAATAGCCGGGGCACGAAGCTGCACACTACATAATTTCTTCCTTCAAATGTCTGGTGCACAGGAGGTGGCTGATGAACGCGACCCGTGATCGGTTCAAAATTATGAATAGAAAATGCCCATGGATAATTGCATCCATCCCAACCTATAACATCAAACGGATGGTAGAGATAATGATAAGGATACATCATCCCATTCTTGCGTATGTAAATGAGAAAATCACCTTTTTCATCATGGGTCTGAAGGTCCTTTGGAACCTTGATATCCCTTTCGCAAAACGGAGAATGCTCCAGCAACTGACCCACTTCATTCAGGTATCTTTTTGGGGGTACTATTGGACTGAAAGATTCCATAACGAGTAACCGGTTATTTTCATCGTTAAAATGAATCTGGTAAACAGTTCCACGCGGAATGATGAGGTAATCACCATATTCAAAATCAATATTTCCATACATGCTTTTCAAGGTGCCTGATCCAACATGCACGAAAATCATTTCATCGGCATCCGCATTCTTGATAAAATATCCGTTGGTAGATTTTCTGGGTGCAGCCAGCGCAATATGAATATCACTATTCGCAAGTACATACTTCCTGCTCTTTAAGTAATCATCCTCCGGAAGGACATTAAATCCCTGGTAACTCCGGTGGAGCATCTGTTTCGGTGCGAGCAACTTCGGTTCAACAGAAAATGGTTCATCAACCGATTTGATGATGGTGGGCGGATAGTGATGGTACAAAATCGAATAAGTGCTTGCAAACCCCTCTGTAGAAAACAGTTGTTCTGAGTATAATTCTCCGTTTGGTTTACGGAATTGGGTATGGCGTTTCGGCGGCACACTTCCTAAAGAATGATAGTATGGCATTGTATGAAATTTGGAATATCAAAGGTAGAGATTGAACGTCAGATTGACACTGATATCACCTTTTTAATTCAGGCCCAAATCCACATCAGTCATCAAATTTTTTAATTCTTAATTGCTTCTTCTCAGCATTTTTTCTTTTGTAGTCAAGCCGTTTGGCTTTAGCCGCAGCAGAAGGTTTCGATTTCACACGCACTTTCCTTTTCTTAAATGCATTCGTAATCAATTCATCAAACTTCGCCAGGGCAATTTTCTTGTTACTGATCTGCGAGCGACTTTCCTGAGAATCTACCATTAACCTTCCTTCATTACTGATCCGGTTTCCCAGTTTCACAATGAGCATTTTTTTTTGTTCTTCATCCAGCACAATTGAATGGGAGACATCAAAATACAACTCCACTTTCGAAGCCACCTTGTTAACGTTTTGCCCACCTTTGCCGCTACTCCTTACGGCTTTAAATACTAACTCGGCATGCAGAAGGGCAGGATCAAACATAATGGTGCAAATAAATAAAAAAAGCTGCCTGTTTAATACAGGCAACCTTTAAAATGGAAATTTCCTGCTGTTTCGCTGTAAAAATTACCAGCATCCACTGTCTCAGACAGCATTCTGCGTCCGGAAGAATTTTGCTTCCGCTATTTTGATTTACAGCCGGAAAGTTTATCTTTGCAGCCCTTAATCTAAATTTTCAGGCTCATGTACGCGATTGTAGATATTGCTGGTCAGCAATTCAAGGTGGAACCAGGTAATGAAATCTTCGTCCACCGCCTTCAGGGCAATGCAGGTGACAAGGTGGAATTTGATAAAGTTTTGGTTCAATTGGCAGAAGGTGGTATTGTAAAGAATATCAAGGCGCCGGTTGTTTCCGCAACTATTCTCGACCATCTTAAAGGTGATAAAGTAATTGCCTTCAAAAAGAAACGCCGTAAAGGTTATAAACGCAAAGTTGGTCATCGCCAGGCGTTTACAAAGATTAAGATTGATACGATAGCTTAAAGATTACCATCAACCAACTTTAAACCCGAAAATTTACTTGTCATGGCACATAAAAAAGGTGAAGGCAGTTCCAAAAACGGACGTGATTCGCATGCACAACGACTTGGTGTAAAAATTTACGGCGGTCAGGCTGCCATTCCAGGAAATATTATTGTTCGCCAGCGCGGCACCAAATTCTGGCCAGGACTTGGCGTTGGTTTGGGAAAAGACCATACTATCTTCGCTAAGGTGAAAGGCATTGTTGAATTCCGTCGCAAACGCGATGAACGCAATTATATCAGTGTGATTCCTGTAGAAGAAAAACAGGTCAATTAATTAAAAAAACCTCTTTCATAAAAGCTCCTCATGGGAGCTTTTTTTATTTAATGAATGGCTTATACTTCATTTTCCGGTAAAGTAATTCGCGATAGCCTGGTTTAGTTTATGGTGCTTTTGAAATTCAAGCACATACTTCCATTCACTGCCACTTGATTTCAACAAAATCAATTTCACCAAGGCATCTTTTTCTTTTTTGTTCCATGATTTAAAAGGAGGTGAAAGCAACAGTAACAACATTGAAAAATTCTGAAGACTCTTCTTTATCGAAGAGAAATCAATCTGCCTGATTTTCAACCCAAGAAATTCCACACCAAATAGAATTGCTTCCTTTTCCGCCTTCGTCCGGTTGCCGTTAAACCGGTTATTAATCATCTTACTTATTCCATCACTGATCCTTAAAACATCCAGGTCATGATTTCCTGTTTCATTCAGGCTCAATTCCATAGCTGACACAGCTAATTTCTGTAATACCTGCAACGGTGTGCGATACTCTTTATTCAATTGTATCTTTTTGTATTCTGAGTTAGCAAGTTCTTTCATCTTCTTATCTATAGGAATAAATCCAAAACGGTAATAAAACCAAAACGCACCGGACTTTAATCCTTCAGTATTCTTATATCCTATCTGGTAAGGTTCAATAATGAAACGATGGATTTTATAATGATGATGGTACAAACGCAACACTTGCAAAAAAAGATACGCCGATTCACCACCCCGAAAAGCTGACAGCACATTCACACCAATTTTACAACGCTGTTGAAAAATCCATCCTCCGCCATAAGCAATGGGTATCCTGTTTTTAAAAGCCATATAACCGATATAAGAATCAAATGGCAGCCGGCGGTTCGTATCCATAGGATATAAGGCAATTGAAATTCCTTTTCCCATCTCAAAGTATTCGACTGCCTGTTGGTCAGCATAAGTGGACGGATCTGTCTCTCGTTCGAGCATGCCAAGTATGCCGCGCGATACGGTTACCAGTTCCGTCTTTTCCGTCAAAGAAATCCTGACTGCTTTTTCCAAAGGTTGAATAATAATTTTTGAAGCAACCAATAGCCTTTTGAATTCAAGCTTTTGATAATAGATCTTTGCGGGAAGTGATCGCGCATAAGTTCTTGATACACCTGTTTGATTTGTGTTCCAGGTTATATAAATTTTCAGGTTATCATATAAAAGATCGCGCAACGTGGGCGTGAAATCTCTGCATCGAAAAAGATCCGTAAGCCATTGCAAATCAGACAGTGGACTTTTTCCTTTAGCAAGAGCAATAAACTCCTCCAATGACCAGTCATTCTTTTCAAAAACTTCACGCTCTGTCTCCGGCAAAAGCAATAGCAGAATTTCTTTCATGATTTGCTTATCCGCTCCACATTCAAAAATGCTTATCTGTTCCGGAAATTGATGGGCCAGCCACGCAGTAAGATCAAAACCAAATGCAACATTTACCGGCGTAAAGGCGATTCCGGTACCGCTTAGTTGCTTTTGATTTCGCTGACTACCATTTTCAAAAATGGATCGTGCGCTGTTGGATACCCTTTCAAGTTCGATAGCCGATAGTTGAAACAGGGATTTGTTTTCCGGATATGCTTGCAAAAAGAGCAAACAATCATGGTAGGCAATTAATACCTGCATTTCATTAATTGGCCGGCTGGAAATTTTCTTCAGCAATAGCGCTTTCTGTTCTGCCCACGTTCTGCCAAACCGGTTGCTGACGCTGCGTAATTGTTTCACTTCGTCAATACTCAACGATTCACTGGTTATCTTTTTCTTCTTGATCATGCTTTACAAACTATTTGAAAAATGCTGCAAACGGAATCTGTTTACATTGCAATATCCACTATTGTATATTTCCTATCGGAAAAATAATACACCCATCCGGCAATGCAGGTATTTTTTTAATAAGGAAAAGATGCGCATTACAATTCATGTGTTGAAAGTTATTATCAAAAACAATAAGCACCTGAATACGGCATTGAGCAAAAGCAAGCTGCTTTAAAGTGATCTTACTTTGCTGAGCTTATGGGAAGAAACAACAGGAAAATAAAAAATAGTATTCGTTTTGTTTGACTAAAAAGACGCACCAGTCTCTTGGATGCGAACAATTACCCTAAACTTTTGTCACTCCTTAATAATTCGCATACAATATTTTACCACACCTCTCATTCACGGGCACATTAAACAGCCGGCATATTGGCACATCCGCATCATATCTTCAACTGCAACTGTGCAACAAACATGGTATTATTTTTTTGTGAACCTGATATCTCTTCCTTGTAATTTGTATGAACTACATTTAATTGAAGCCGTGCATCATTGTCAGGGACGAAGATAAATCCAATACCGCCGGTGATTGTATTGTATGCACCTTCGTCATTCGTAACCAGTGGATTGGTATGTTCAAATTTTCCACCGATCTCAAAAGTTTGTAAACCGGGTACATCAACATGATACCTCAATAGTGCCTGAGCAAAATACCCGTTCATCATAAAGTTCTTCATCTCCTTGCTGGAATCAGTATCACTCGAATATTTTACGTTGTTGTTCCCGCCAATGTATTCTCCTTCCAAAATTAATTTCAAATGGTCACCAAGAGGTTGCTGAAGACTGACATCTGCACCTGCTGCACCAGCAGTTACGCCTTTCTCAATAGAATTAAGCTGCCCATTTATTGCAAAACGTAAACTTTGTATGGGAGAAAACTCTACCCTTCCCACATAGTCCTTACCAAAATTCAGGTCATAATTTAATGACCGGTCGCTGCCGTTAAATACACCCGCATAATAAGTAAGAGGGGTGGTTTTTTTAAGAAAAGTACCAAATACCATCAGTCCGGGATTGTAAGAAGAATAATAATTACTCACAAATAAACGACTGGTAGGTCCACGGTCAATCATGCGCAGATCTTCATGACTGGTTAATTCATCGAACTCAAAAGGTTCTTTAAACTGACCACCGCGAACAGATAACTGATCAGCATATTTATACTCGAAGTAGGCCAACTCAATTACTTTACCAAAGGTGGTTCCGGTTGATTTCAATTCGGGCAATTGCACGCGAATTACGCCTGACCATCGGTCATTCAGCTTAATATCAGCCCGTAATTCTGCACGCCTTATTCTGAAATTAGAATAAACAGGCGTAGGTGTGATTTTCCCTTGTGCATCCACACTGTCGGTAAGTGAAGCTTCATAGCGTGCATGAAGCAGACCTTTCATTTTAATCGTAGGATTAAATGAAGATGCCGAAGTCGTTGTGCCTGTTTGTCCAAAAACTAATGTTACAGTCGAAAAAGCAATTAGTAATAGTAGTACAGCATTTTTCATGTTAAGGAAGGTTTATTAATTCGTTAAATCGGCGTAAAGATATTATTAGACTATTCTACTCTATATTACCAAATCATTAATAATACTTGAATAAAACATTAATACGTTTCCGGAATGTTTGCACTTTTAAATTAATAATCGCAGCGATAACTTTTTAACACTCAGGAATTTCAACAATGTTAACGGTCTCAGATTGCTGTCAAAACGTCGATTTTCAGCTGATTGTCCGTACATTCGCCGATGAAAATTCCCAAAATGCCTATTACGAAAGAACAAGTGCTCAAAGCGCTTAGCTATGTAGATGATCCTGACCTCGGAAAAGACCTGGTGACCCTGAATATGGTGCGCGATATTATTGTGGAAGGAAACGATGTATCATTCACTGTAATCCTGACCACGCCTGCCTGCCCGATGAAAGATGCCATACAAAAAGCATGTGAAAATGCTATTCATCACCTGATTGATAAGGAAGCGACGGTGCATGTTAACATGACTTCTGATGTAACCTCACGCAGGAAGGACAATGGTGTAGTGTTGCCCGGTGTAAAAAATATTATTGCAGTTGCGTCGGGTAAAGGTGGTGTTGGGAAATCAACAATTGCAGTAAACCTGGCAATAGGACTTGCTCAGAATGGTGCTTCGGTAGGATTGATTGACGCCGATATTTATGGTCCATCAATTCCGCTTATGCTGGATATCAAAGGGCAGCGGCCAATGGTGAAGGAAGCTGGTGAAAAGCAACTCATGATTCCTATTGAGAAATTTGGCATTAAAGCGTTATCAATAGGCTTATTAGTTGATGAAAAGCAAGCGGTAGTGTGGCGAGGACCCATGGTATCTTCAGCATTGCGGCAATTTGTGACAGACTGTGATTGGGGTGAGCTGGATTACCTGGTGATTGATCTTCCACCGGGCACCGGCGATATTCATCTTACATTGGTTCAAACCGTTCCTGTAACAGGCGCCATCATTGTTACAACTCCTCAGGATATTTCTCTTGCTGATGCAAAAAAAGCGATAGGTATGTTCAGTATTCATCCTATTAATGTTCCAATCATCGGCATAGTGGAAAACATGTCTTATTTTATTCCCGAAGGAACAGATGGGGCGCTTCCGGAAAACAAACATTATATTTTCGGTAAAGGTGGCGGACAAAAATTGTCGGAAGAATACAATGTGCCATTGCTCGCCGAGATTCCCATTGTACAAAGAATCAGGGAAGGTGGCGACGAAGGAAAACCTGCTGTATTAAGTGATGAACCTGTTAGTTCATCAGCTTTTCTGAAATTGGCCCAGAAAGTTGCACAGCATGTTGCGATCAGAAATGCTAATTTTGAATCAACCAAAGTAGTAGAAATGGCAGGTTAAAATAGACAGCAAGCAATCCATGTTAGTTCGACTTTTATGTCGAAATAAAACAATAAACAATGACCACAAAAAAGAAACACCAGGATTTATTGATCCGCGTGGAAGAATCACTTAACACGCTTCGACCCTACCTTATAACGGATGGCGGAAATATTGAAGTGATTGAACTAACGGACGACATGGTGTTAAAACTTAAACTACTCGGAAACTGTGAAGATTGTCCAATGAGTGAAATGACGATGACGGCCGGAGTTGAAGAAGCTATTAAAAGATCGGTACCGGAGATTTTGCGGGTTGAAGCCACATGAAGGGTTTGAAGGGTTTGAAGGGTTTGAAGGGTTTATAAAGTTTATAGAGTTTAGATTGTTTAGATTGTAGTTCCCGAAAGATGATAAAGGGGGCAACTGAAACAACAGATTTATATTTTTTAATTCAGTTGAATGAAACCAAACAATATAAACATTTCAAACATTTCAAACATTTCAACTATTCAAACATTTCAAACATTTCAAACATTTCAACCATTTCAAACATTTCAACTTTTCAAACCCTTCTCAGTTGACACGTAAAGATTTAACCGAGCACATCAAAAGAAAAAAATCTTTCCTCTGCATAGGTCTTGATACCGATATTGAGAAAATACCAAAACATCTTCTACATCATCCTGATCCTGTTTTTGAATTTAACAGGGGTATCATAGATGCAACAAAAGACTGTTGTGTCGCATATAAAATCAATACTGCTTTTTATGAATCGTCAGGTATAAAAGGCTGGCAAAGCATGAAGAAAACCTGGGAATATATTCCTAAAAACATTTTCACGATTGCTGACGCAAAGAGAGGAGATATCGGAAACACTTCTGCTATGTATGCCCGTGCCTTTTTCGATAAAGCACAATCGGGTTTCGGATTCGATGCATTGACAGTAGCTCCATATATGGGGAAAGATTCTGTAACTCCTTTCCTGGAGTATGATAACAAGTGGGTTATTTTATTGGCGCTGACTTCCAATGCAGGCAGCAATGATTTTCAACAACGGGAAACGGCCGGTGAAAAATTGTTTGAAGCTGTGATCCGCAAATCATTGTCATGGGGAAACGCAGACAATATGATGTACGTAGTGGGCGGTACTCACCCGGAATTATTTAAGCATATACGCACAATGGTACCTGATCATTTTTTACTCGTCCCGGGAGTTGGCGCACAAGGTGGTGATTTGCAAAAAGTTGCTGCAAATGGTATCAATGAACAATGTGGATTGCTGATAAATGTTTCCAGAGATATAATTTATGCGGATGCATCAGAGCAATTTGCAGATGCAGCAAGAAATCAATCGTCCCGTTATCAGCACGAGATGGCTGCTTTTTTATAATCGGGTGTTAAAAGATTAATCTTTCTTAACAATTGCGCACCATTGTATTTTTATAAATGCCAGCGCTTTTTAAATATTACTGCCTGTCAGTACGCATTTTCTGCAGTTATATAAACAGAGAAAAATCCGGCTGATAATTTTATCATATCGCCGGCATTTCTTAACCTTACAGTGTATTTTATAAATCTATTCTTATGACTGAAAAATTTCTGCATTATCTGTGGAGAATGAAACTCCTGAATAACCATGCACTGCTCACTTCCGAAGATGAAAAAATTTCAATCATCACCGCCGGCGAACTCAACCATGATGCGGGCCCTGACTTTCTGAATGCAAAAATCAGGATCGGGGAAACGCTTTGGGCTGGCAACATTGAAATTCACGTGAAGTCCTCTGAATGGAAAACACATCGCCACCAGGATGACAAGGCTTACGATAATATTGTGTTGCATGTGGTTTATGAAAATGATGCTCCCATTTCCAGAGAAGACGGTAGTCGCATTCCATGCCTGGAAATAAAAAATCATTTTGATACTTCCATTTATGAGCAGTACCAGGTTCTCATGAGAAGCAACACGTGGATTCCCTGTGAGCAACAAATAAATAAAGTTCCGGCCATCTTCATACAGCAATGGTTGCATCGCCTGCTGGCTGAACGAATGGAAAGGAAAATTCAACCTATCCTTTCATCCCTGCAGGAAAACCAGCAGAACTGGGAAGAAACATGCTACCAGTTTATTGCCATGGCTTATGGTGCGAGAATAAATGCAGCACCCTTTCAGATGCTTGCGAGATCACTTCCTGTAAAAGTGCTGGCGAAACATAAAAACAATTTGTTTCAACTGGAAGCACTTCTTTTCGGTACAGCAGGATTCCTGGATGAAAAATTTACAGACGACTATCCGGATACACTGAAAAAAGAATTCAGCTTCCTGAAAAAAAAATACGGATTGCAGCCACTAAAAAAGCACGCATGGAAATTTCTGCGGCTGAGGCCGGCCAATTTTCCAACCATTCGATTGGCACAGTTTGCTCATCTCCTTTTCAGGTCTTCTCATCTTTTCTCCAGAATTATTACTCCTTGTGCCACTGAAAACTACTTTTCACTATTTGAAGATGAGGCTTCATCTTATTGGGATAATCACTACCGTTTTGACAAGACATCAAAAACGAGAAAAAAAACATTTGGCAGAGCCTCTATTGAATTGTTACTCATTAATACCATTGCACCGTTTCTATTTGTATATGGCAAACTACATGGCGAAAGCAATCATTGCGATCGCGCTTTTTCCCTGCTCGAAGAATTAGGGGCTGAAAAAAACAACGTGTTGCAGAACTGGCATAGGCTGAATCTTCAAGCGAATACGGCCTTTGAATCGCAGGCATTGCTCCAGCTTCATCACAGCTACTGCAAGAACTTTCGCTGTCTGGATTGTGCAATCGGACACCAAATACTTAAGACTGCGCCTTGAATTTATCTGCCTTCATTCCACTAAAACTAACTTGATTAGTATTCGGAAAGAAAGTATTTTTGCGGAATGAACCGCGTAAAATACTTTGTGGAAGGAAGAATTTTCGGAGTTTGCAGCTACCTGGGCGACAAGCTGGGCATTGCATCTTCGTATATACGGTTATTCTTTATTTACACTGCCTTCATCACGGTAAGCTCACCTGTTATCATTTACCTGATCCTTGCATTCTGGATCAACCTTAAGAAATATATCACCAGAAAGAGAAATCCGGTGTGGGAATAACACATATTTCCGCCACATAAATTATTCACAACAATCCTTTTTATAAAACCGGCGAATACGTTTCAGCATCTTCTGAATCAGCAACAACCAACCGTTTTTTGTTTTTTTTGTTTGTATCGTGCTGTTATTCATTCAGGTGTTTTAATATTTGAAGTGTTTATGCCAACCAATAGCTAAGATACCGGATCTTGGACAGAACCTTATTAATTCATTTTAATTCCTGCAGAGGTTAGGCCATGAACCTTTCTCCTATTACAAATTCTAATATGGCTTTTGGATTCATTCATTTGCAGATCCATCAACTTTCAGGTTGATCTCTGCTCATAAAAAAAACCGCACAGCCTTAGCTGTGCGGTTTTAAAAATGAAGATCATCGGGTTCAACCTACTCTATTTGATCAACATTACTTTTTGTTCTCCTCTGTAATCACCGTTGATCATTCTTACCAGGTACATGCCTGAAGACAAATCATTCATGTTGAAATTGATGGTTTCATTGTCACTCAGCTTGTTGCCATTCATATTCACTGTGTTGATCAATCTTCCAAACATATCAAAAAGTTGCACGCTTACTGCGCCTTCTTTTACATTCAGAATTGTAACATTCAGGTAATCAGTAACAGGATTCGGCCATGCATTGATTTGAATATCTTTAACCTCTGCAATCTGATCGCCCTCCTGCATCTTCTGTCCAATCGTTATTTCAATTTTCTTTGAATGGTGTGTACAACCAATTGATGTATCTGTTACCCACACTGCGTAGGTGCCGGATTGACAAGCGCAGTAAATATTAGAATGAATGTTTCCAACTGTAGCGTCTGCGCCATTGTATCTCCAGGTATAAACGTAATTAGCATCGAAAGCTGTAGACAACCTTTTACAGGGTGCACCACAACTTGCATTGTTGGTTTTGATAGTAATCTTGGCCTTAACCTGCTCATACGCGGTAACCACAACTTCATCTGAAGCTGTGCAGCCATTTGCTGCATTAACTGTTACTGTATACGTTGTTGTTTGACCAACAGTAGTAATCGGATTGGCAATATTCGGATTGTTCAAACCCGTTGTTGGTGACCAACTGAAAGTAGCAGTTTGATCAGCACATACAGCAGAGAGCATTAATGATTTACCATGACACTTGGATGCATCGGGTCCGGCATTTACCGAAAGGCTACATGGATCGGGATGAATAACCAACGAGGTATCAAAGGCAGCTCCACATCCGTGTGCATCTGTTACGGTTAATGCATAAATACCCGGAGTAAGGTCGGCTCTGTTTGCTGTGGTTGTTCCATCATTCCAAAGGAAAGTGTAAGGCGTTGTTCCACCAGTTACGGTGATATCAATTGTCCCATCGGAGCCTCCGCCGGCTGTGGTGACACCAGTTACCATTACATTCAAGACAATTGCATCCGGTTCACCAATACTGATACTTTTTGAAACCTGGCAATCAGTTCCCCCATCGCTTACAGTTACGGTGTATGTTCCAGGTGAAAGGTCAGTTCTATCTTCTGTTATAGCTCCGTCATTCCAGAGGTAACTTACATCATTACTTTGTGCTCCGATAACTGTTAAGTCAATTGTTCCGTTGTAATCGCCATGACATGATACATCCGTCCCATTCAATTCCAATGACAAATTGCAGGTTGATCCGCTGTTGCAATCCTCATCTGTGCTCGTCTTTACACAGCTGCCATTAAAATTAGATGCTCTCAGATGCACACTCTTTGAACCACTCGGACCTTTTGCATTTAAGGTATTTGCATTATCACAAGGTTGATAGCCACCGCATTTATAAGAAATTGGTGTCGTAAAACAAGCAGGATTTGGCATAGTGAAAGATCCTGAATAAACACCACCGCTGCCTGTTGCCGTGATGCACCAGTTACCAGTATTACTATTTTGAAAGAAGATAGTAATCTCACTGCCTGAGCATTCAGTTACCCCGGCAATCGTAATATTATAGTCACCTCCTTGTATAACTTCCCAATTATCGGGGCCACCACCCTGAGCAGGAGTATAGCCAACACAAGCGCTATTGGAAGTAACGGTTACAACACCGTTGCCATTGGTGGCATATGCCTTCATATAGAAGGAGGCACTGAGAAAAATAATTGTAAAGGCTGTGAGAAAAATGCTTTGACACAGTAGATGTTTGAGCTTTAAGCTTGTAATTGTTTTCATGTTTTGTGGTTTGTTTTCGAATACCTACGTGCGAAAATGCAATCAGAGTTTTTGAACGACTCCGGCATTATACTAACCACCCCAAAAATTATACGAACCACCTTATGGCTTATACAGGCCTATCAATAGATATTTTAATCTTATCGCTTAATGACGAGTTCAGAAGGCATACGATTCAATAATTTTTCCTGATAACTTTTACCTACAGGAATAGATAGCTTCCCGATAGTGACAGAATTATTGTTGAAGGAATCGATATTGTGAAAATTAATGGCAAACGATTTATGAATACGAATGAAATAATTCTGAGGAAGTTGTTTTAATATAGTTGTTAAGTTCATAGCCACTACATGCTGAGAACTTCTTGTATATACTACTGCATAATCTTTCATGGCCTGGATATAGATGATATCATCACATTGAAGGCGATGGTATTTGCCTTCTGAACGGATAAAAACAGCATCATTGGCCAATGGTTTCTTTGACATTCCGTTAAAAAAAATGTGGGCTTTGTTGATGGCACTTTTAAAAGATTCGGAAGTAAATGGTTTAAGCAAATAATCGAGGGCGCCTACCTTAAATGCATCTAATGCAAAATCCGCATGTCCGGTAATGAATATCGTTTGTGGCTTTACATCTAGTTTGTTAAGGAATTCAAAACCATTTAAACCAGGCATATTGATATCGAGAAATAATATGTCAGGCTGGAATCTCTCAAAATAATCAAGCGCCTGAACAGGATCCGAATACGATGCGATAAGATCAAGCTCAGGCACACGACTGATCAGGTTTTGCAAAACTTTCAAACTGATAAGATCATCTTCTAATATGATGCAACTCATTGATTTCATACCTATTTCTTTGAAACTATTTAAAATTTGAGGATTTGAAAGTAAATTCACAAACAATAGGTCGATGCTACATTTTCATAATTGTGATTTCGTTAACGTATGATATTCATAATGCAGATGATAATTTGGTTCGCAAATGGAATTCATAATAAATATTATATCAAGTAAGATTCTTTCGCCTCCTGTATCAATTGATGGTGTAGTTCAGCATGATTTGTCTTTAACCTGATTTTTTTAAATAAAAGCCGCTTAATTACGATAGAGAACTGTTGATGGTTTTCACTGGTTCAAAAAAAGATTTTAAAATCGACGTAAGGCGATGCCGATCCGGATAGCAGCATTAAATCACCATTCTTTTTTAAACCGTAATATGAAAAATTTGTATAATCTATATTTCAATTATCCTGAGACATTGAGGAGAAAGTGAGATGAAATATCATCAACACAGCACTGTCTATACGCTATTGCCTTGGTAACTGATTTCAGATTTTAGAATAGGAGCACAGAGTTCTGCCATTCAAATAAATTTGAAAAGCATAAAGAATCCGGAAATTTGCTTGCACCATTTAATAATAAAAAACCCGCACAACTTTTTAAGGTGTGCGGGTTTTGAAAATCAGGCCTTTCAGACCCACTTCTTTTTTATTTGATCAACATCACTTTCTGTTCTGCTTTGAAGTCACCGTTGATCATTCTTACAAAGTACATACCTGCTGACAACTGTTCCATGTTGAAAGTGATGGTTTCGTTGTCACTCAGATCGTCACCGTTAAGGTTTACAACATGCATCACTCTGCCAAACATATCAAGCAATTGCACAGTTACCGCACCTTCCTTTACGTTCAGAATTGAAACATTCAGATTATTCGAAGTAGGATTAGGCCATGCATTGATTTGAATCTCCTTAACCTCTCCAAGTTGATCTCCATCCTCCGTCTTCTGACCAATCGTTATTTCTACCTTCTTTGAATGGTGTGTACAGCCGTTTGTTGTATCCGTTACCCACACTGCATACGTTCCTGAAGCACAAGCACAATAGGTGTTGCTGGAACTGTTACCTGGAGCCTTCTTTGAATTAAATTTCCAGGTATAGACGTAGTTAGCATTGAAAGGAGTAGACAACCGTTTACAGGGAGCACCACAACTTGCATTGTTGTTTTTGATGGTAATCTTGGCCTTCACTTCCGCAAATGCTACTACATTAACATCATCGGAAGCAGTACAGCCGTTTGCTGCAGTAACTGTAACTGTATACGTGGTTGAACTACCAACATTGCAAGTTGGATTCGCGATATTAGCATTGTCCAAGCCTGTTGCCGGCGACCAACTGTAAGAAGCAGCCTGATCATTGCTTACAGCGCTGAGCATGATTGGTTTGCCGTGACATTTGGTAAGATCAGGTCCTGCATTAACAGTGATGTCACACACCTTTTCAATGATGGTAATGGTAACCGTTGCTGCTGAGCAATCGCCATCCACATCACACACCTGGTAGTTAAATACATCTGTGCCGAAGTAGTTCAGATCAGGCGTGTAAGTATAGGAACCATCAGGGTTCATGGTCACTGTTCCATTCGCTGCTCCGCCATCTACACCAATCAGTGTCCATACATTACCACCGTCGCCACTTGGAGTATCATTCGTCGATGCATCTCCGTTTACCGCTGTGTTTTCATCGGTAGTATTCACATCATTCACCGCTACTGGTGCATCATCTACAGGATTGATCGTGATCGTTACAGTGGCTGTTGAGCAATCGCCGTCTACATCACAAACCTGGTAAGTGAATACATCTGTTCCGTTGTAGTTTGGATCAGGTGTGTAAACATAAGATCCATCAGGATTCATCGTCACTGTTCCATTCGAAGCACCACCATCAGGTCCAACAAGTGTCCATACATTACCACCGTCTCCGCTTGGAGTATCGTTGGTGGATGCATTTCCCGGAACCGGTGTGTCTTCATTCGTTGTGTTTACATCATTCACCGCTACAGGTGCATCGTCTACAGGATTGATCGTGATCGTTACTGTGGCTGTTGAGCAATCGCCGTCTACATCACAAACCTGGTAGTTGAATACATCTGTTCCATTGTAGTTTGGATCTGGTGTGTAAACATAAGATCCATCAGGATTCATCGTCACTGTTCCATTTGAAGCACCACCATCAGGTCCAACAAGTGTCCATACATTACCACCGTCTCCGCTTGGAGTATCATTGGTGGATGCATTTCCCGGAACCGGTGTGTCTTCATTCGTTGTGTTTACATCATTCACCGCTACAGGTGCATCATCTACAGGATTGATCGTGATCGTTACAGTGGCTGTTGAGCAATCGCCGTCTACATCACAAACCTGGTAAGTGAATACATCTGTTCCGTTGTAGTTGGGATCTGGTGTGTAAACATAAGATCCATCCGGATTCATCGTCACTGTTCCATTCGCTGCTCCGCCATCAACACCAATCAGTGTCCATACATTACCACCGTCTCCGCTTGGAGTATCATTGGTGGATGCATTGCCCGGAACCGGTGTGTCTTCATTCGTTGTGTTTACATCATTCACCGCTACTGGTGCATCATCAACAGGATTGATCGTGATCGTTACAGTTGCTGTTGAGCAATCGCCGTCTACATCACAAACCTGATAGTTGAATACATCTGTTCCGTTGTAGTTTGGATCAGGTGTGTAAACATAAGATCCATCCGGATTCATCGTCACTGTTCCATTCGCTGCTCCGCCATCTACACCAATCAGTGTCCATACATTACCACCGTCTCCGCTTGGAGTATCGTTGGTGGATGCATTTCCGGGAACCGGTGTGTCTTCATTCGTTGTGTTTACATCATTCACCTCAGGTGTGTAAACATAAGATCCATCAGGATTCATCGTCACTGTTCCATTCGCTGCTCCGCCATCTACACCAATCAGTGTCCATACATTACCACCGTCTCCGCTTGGAGTATCGTTGGTGGATGCATTTCCCGGAACCGGCGTGTCTTCATTCGTTGTGTTTACATCATTCACCGCTACTGGTGCATCATCTACAGGATTGATCGTGATTGTTACAGTGGCTGTTGAGCAATCACCGTCTACATCACAAACCTGGTAGTTGAATACATCTGTTCCGTTGTAGTTGGGATCTGGTGTGTAAACATAAGATCCATCAGGATTCATCGTCACTGTTCCATTCGCTGCTCCGCCATCCACACCAATCAGTGTCCATACATTACCACCGTCTCCGCTTGGAGTATCATTGGTGGATGCATTGCCCGGAACCGGTGTGTCTTCATTCGTTGTATTTACATCATTCACCGCTACAGGTGCATCATCTACAGGATTGATCGTGATTGTTACAGTGGCTGTTGAGCAATCACCGTCTACATCACAAACCTGGTAGTTGAATACATCTGTTCCATTGTAGTTTGGATCTGGTGTGTAAACATAAGATCCATCAGGATTCATCGTCACTGTTCCATTCGCTGCTCCGCCATCCACACCAATCAGTGTCCATACATTACCACCGTCTCCGCTTGGAGTATCATTGGTGGATGCATTGCCCGGAACCGGTGTGTCTTCATTCGTTGTATTTACATCATTCACAGCTACAGGCTGCTCATCTACATTATCAATTGTAATGTTAGCTACTGCTGTTGAGCAATCGCCATCTACATCACATACCTGATACGTAAACTGATCAGTTCCTACATAACCGGCATCCGGTGTAAAGGTGAATGAACCATCCGGATTCATCGTTACGTTTCCGTGTGCAGCTCCACCGTCAACTCCAATCAGCGTCCATACATTACCGCCATCAGGGCTTGGTGTATCATTACCTGCTACACTGGAATTTATATCTACATCCTGATTAGTAAAGTAGGTATCATTAACCGCTACAGGTACATCGTCAGCAGGATTGATCGTGATCGTTACAGTGGCTGTTGAGCAATCGCCGTCTACGTCACAAACCTGGTAAGTGAATACATCTGTTCCGTTGTAGTTTGGATCTGGTGTGTAAACATAAGATCCATCCGGATTCATCGTCACTGTTCCATTCGAAGCACCACCATCAGGTCCAACAAGTGTCCATACATTACCACCGTCTCCGCTTGGAGTATCGTTGGTGGATGCATTTCCCGGAACCGGTGTGTCTTCATTCGTTGTATTTACATCATTCACCGCTACAGGTGCATCATCTACAGGATTGATCGTGATTGTTACAGTGGCTGTTGAGCAATCACCGTCTACATCACAAACCTGGTAGTTGAATACATCTGTTCCATTGTAGTTTGGATCTGGTGTGTAAACATAAGATCCATCAGGATTCATCGTCACTGTTCCATTCGAAGCACCACCATCAGGTCCAACAAGTGTCCATACATTACCACCGTCTCCGCTTGGAGTATCGTTGGTGGATGCATTTCCCGGAACCGGTGTGTCTTCATTCGTTGTGTTTACATCATTCACCGCTACTGGTGCATCATCAACAGGATTGATCGTGATCGTTACAGTGGCTGTTGAACAATCTCCATCCACATCACATACCTGATAAGTAAATACATCTGTTCCATTGAAGTTTGGATCAGGTGTGTAAACATAAGATCCATCAGGATTCATCGTCACTGTTCCATTCGCTGCTCCGCCATCTACACCAATCAGTGTCCATACATTACCACCGTCTCCGCTTGGAGTATCGTTGGTGGATGCATTTCCGGGAACCGGTGTGTCTTCATTCGTTGTGTTTACATCATTCACCGCTACTGGTGCATCATCAACAGGATTGATCGTGATCGTTACAGTGGCTGTTGAGCAATCGCCGTCTACATCACAAACCTGGTAAGTGAATACATCTGTTCCGTTGTAGTTTGGATCAGGTGTGTAAACATAAGATCCATCAGGATTCATCGTCACTGTTCCATTCGCTGCTCCGCCATCTACACCAATCAGTGTCCATACATTACCACCGTCTCCGCTTGGAGTATCGTTGGTGGATGCATTTCCCGGAACCGGCGTGTCTTCATTCGTTGTGTTTACATCATTCACCGCTACTGGTGCATCATCTACAGGATTGATCGTGATTGTTACAGTGGCTGTTGAGCAATCACCGTCTACATCACAAACCTGGTAGTTGAATACATCTGTTCCGTTGTAGTTGGGATCTGGTGTGTAAACATAAGATCCATCAGGATTCATCGTCACTGTTCCATTCGCTGCTCCGCCATCCACACCAATCAGTGTCCATACATTACCACCGTCTCCGCTTGGAGTATCATTGGTGGATGCATTGCCCGGAACCGGTGTGTCTTCATTCGTTGTATTTACATCATTCACAGCTACTGGTGCATCATCTACAGGATTGATCGTGATTGTTACAGTGGCTGTTGAGCAATCACCGTCTACATCACAAACCTGGTAGTTGAATACATCTGTTCCGTTGTAGTTGGGATCTGGTGTGTAAACATAAGATCCATCAGGATTCATCGTCACTGTTCCATTCGCTGCTCCGCCATCCACACCAATCAGTGTCCATACATTACCACCGTCTCCGCTTGGAGTATCATTGGTGGATGCATTTCCCGGAACCGGTGTGTCTTCATTCGTTGTGTTTACATCATTCACCGCTACTGGTGCATCATCTACAGGATTGATCGTGATTGTTACCGTTGCTGTTGAGCAATCGCCATTGATATCGCAAACATGGTAGGTGAACACATCAGTACCATTGTAGTTCGCATTCGGTGTGTAGAGGTAAGAGCCATCCGGATTCATGGTTACTGTTCCGTTAGCTGCGCCACCATTTACACCAATCAGTGTCCATACATTACCTCCGTCTCCACTTGGAGTATCATTGGTGGATGCATTTCCGGGAACCGGTGTGTCTTCATTCGTTGTATTTACATCATTCACAGCAATTGGCACTTGATTGAGAATAGTTACAAATACAATTGCCGTATCACAATCACCATCGCCATCACAAATCTGGTAGATGAAATTGTCGCTGCCGAAGTAATTAGTATTCGGTGTATACTCAATGAAATCATCAGTAGGATCATTTGGTGTTGAATTGGTATTTACCACAGCAGTTCCATGAGCTGCATTGGTGGTTACCGTAATCGCACCAGAACTGGGTCCATTTATTCCAAAGTCATCATTTATCAATACATCAATATCAACTGCTGTATTTAAATTGGTTGTTGAATGATCCGCATTAGCAGTTGGTTCTCCAGGAGCTGAAGGAGGATTTACAACAATATCCACTCTTGCTGTATCACATTTACTTGGAAGCTGCGTACATCCACCAGGATTAACAGGTGCATCGCAGATTACATATTCAAGTGCATCTATTCCGATAAAGCCGGGAGCCGGAATATATTCCAACAATCCATTTGCAAGAACTGTAGCTGTACCATGAGCAGGTTGTAAAACGCCTGCAGGTAAGCTTGCCGTGAAATCATTATTATCAGGATCACTGTCATTCGTCAAAATATCCCAGAAGATTGGTTGATTTACCGTACCTATTGCAATGTCATCTCCTGCAACCGGTTTCGCGTTTACGCCAACACCTGATACGGTAATATTTACGGTAGCATTTCCTGAACAGGCGACCGGTGTTCCATCATCACAAACTTTATAAGTAAATGCATCAGCACCGAGGTAACCTGAATTAGGTGTATAGAGCGCATCATTGCCAATTAATACCACTGTACCATTGGTAGGATTGGAAACGATAGAAGCTGTTAATACTCCATTTTCCGGATCGGTATCGTTAGCGGTGATAAGTATCGTTACTCCTTTGCACTCATTGGTAGTAGCCACATCATTTACAGCAACGGGAGGTTGATTGTTAACGGTAATCACCACCATAGCGGTATCGCAAAGAGGAGCCTCATTACAACCACCACTGCTGGCTTCGCAAATCTGGTAAACCAGGGTGTCTTTGCCCGTGTAGCCAATAGCAGAAGTATACAACACATTGTTTCCGGAAACAGATGCAGTACCATGTTGTGGTCCGGAGATGATGGAAGGCGCTGTAGTTGCATTGCCATCCGGATCACTATCATTGGATTTAACGGTAATGGTCATGTTTGCGCCAGAGTTACCAGAAGCAACATCCTTGACTGCAATCGGTGCTGAGTTGGTAACCGTAATTTGCACGATACCTGTATCTGAAGCACCATTGTTATCAGTTACTTTATACAATATTGTTGCAACTCCATTGAAAGGCAGCGTAGGTGTGAAAATTACAGAACCTGCCGTGAATGTTGCAGTACCTGAACCACCAGGACTTACCGTTCCGATTATTCCTGTAACAGTCATCGTATTACCTGCATCAGGATCAACATCATTGGCAAGCACCAATATGGTATCCTTTTTAACAGATTGTGTAGTGGCAAAATCCTTTTTGGCCAATGGAGCACGATTTAGAATTGCTGCGCAGGAACCTGGCACAATGTAGCTGATTACAAGTTTAGGACGCTTAGTGGTCACTCCCTCTTCACGACTGGCGAATTGCATGCTATTATCACCACCGGATTCAGTAACTGCCTTGAGCAGAACACCTAAATTGCTTGAAGGCGTTGTTACCCATCCATTTACCAATGTATTGATGTTCCAGCTATAAAACCCATTACCAGACACAGTAGTTGTTGCCGCAGCAAGAGCAGTGTAATCACCACCTTCTGTTGTCCATGCTGTTCCACTTGCGCTCTCCTTCCAACTTGGATCACCTCCTTTATCGCATTTGGTTCCTTCAACCCAGGTCTTGGTTACGTTATGCAAACCAATCGGCATGGAGGCAGACTTACCGCCAGTTTTATCTAAAGTTAAAACAGAGGAGCTGATGATTGCACCGCCGGGAATACCTGACACATCGAATTTGAGGAGGGCGCGTTCCGGCTTGGAACCTTCGCGATCAACATATAACTTGGTACAAGTACCGAAGTTATTATCCTTTTTGTCCTTCTTCAGTGAAAGATCAATAGTAGCATCTAAAGTGAGTGTACCGGATGATCCTGAAACCGCTTTATAAAACAGATTGGCGCAAGCGTCGTCAGTAATTGAAACAACAGCATTGCCAGTAGAGCAATAGCCGTTTGAATTACAAATCTGATACTTGAAACTATCAGCACCACTGTAATCAGTATTGGGCTGATAAGTAATGGTACCATTGGGATTGATAGCCGCTGTTCCATGTAATGGCTCAACAGTAATATTATTAACGGTCATAGTCGCACCTAAAGGATCGCTGCTTTGACCCAATGCATTAAAAGATGTTCTGGTATCTTCCAAAATAGTTGAGTTGAAGTTTGCCGCCACAGGACCTCTGTAAACGCAACCTTCAAGGTCAAAAGTAACTGCGTCAATATTTGGCTTGCCTGCGGTTCTTTTGATTCTTAGATATTCGGTACCGGCAGTAACAACATAGTTGCTGATAATAACTGACGCACTGTTAGTGGTGAAAGAAAGCAGGTTACTGAATGTAGTTCCATCCGCACTTTGTTCCACAGTCATGGTAGAAGAACCAGGACCTGCATGTTTCCAATGAACAAAAGCAGTATCGCTGGCAGGAATCACATCTGTCAACAATACAACCAGCACGTCAGTGTTATTATCCAATTCAGCAGTTACAGCGTCAGGATCTGCTGAAACTTCATCAGGATTAGTAACTGATGTGAAAACGATCGCCGTATCAGCTACGCCCGAAGAAGTTGTTCCATAATATTCAGAGGAAGTACAACCATGCACATCTAAAGATCCAACTGTTACTATGATAGTGGCTGTAGCGCACAATGCCGTATTATCGCAAAGCTGATATGTAATGAAATCTGCACCGGAGAAATTCTGATTCGGAATATAGGTAATGATACCACCTCCATTGTTCACAAATGTTCCGTTGTTACCACTTCCAATCAATGTTACGGTCAATGGACCGCCATCAGGATCTGAATCATTTGCCAGTACATCAATGGTTGCACTGCTGGTCGTACAACCTTCAGGAATATTAGCAATATCATTCACAGCAACAGGAGGGCGTGGGCCGGGAGTTACCGTAACATCTGTTGTAGAGAAAGATTTACGTCCGCAATTATCGGTAACAATTACTTTAATAGTAACAGAGGTGTTGCTTAAAACCTGTGTAGGCGTAAAGGTTGGATTTGCTGCAGTGTTGTTTGGTGAAAAAGTTCCTGCTGAATTTCCATTAGCGTAAGTAGCAGTCCATACATAGGAGTAAACGCCGCTACCACCACTTACTGAAGAGGTCAGCGGATAGCCAACAGCACCTTCCATATTGGCCGGAATGCCGCTCACGGTAACGTTTACCGATTTATCAGTCATTGAAATCAAACTCCAGTTAAAGAACACCCTTACTGCTGCGATGTTATCAGCAGCAGCAGCTTTAAAGATGTCATGACCTGCTTCATAGAGTACCCAACCTCGGTTAGGATCTCCGAAACCACGTCCATAAGCGATTTGCGCTGCAGGACCTGCAGAAAGAGCAGGCACATTTGCCTGCGAGGGATCAGAAACAGCAATGTTGGTTGATGCTCTCCAGCCGCTTGCCTTAGGCAGATAAATTTGCTCCGACCCGTTTTGAGTGGCAGCATCAGTGATACCCATAAACTGCATGAAAGGATCAGCTGCCAAAGTGGTGTTTTGAACATAAGGAACACTACCAGTAGTGTGATTGGTCCATAGAATTAATGCATTTTCTGAGTAACAACTTGTACCGGTTGCTGTTCCTGTTTTATTTGATAAGAAGTTGGTTTGCTGACTTGGGTTTGCAGGATTGAACATGTCTTCCAATGCGGATACAGCATGACAACCTGCCCAGATACCACCTTTACAGTTTAAGTTCCATTCGAGTAAATGACCATGCGTACTCCAACACGGATCCGCGTGAGGCATTACAAACAAATCGTCGCAACAGGTTAAAGTGCCGGGCGCATTAAAATTATATGCATTCGAAGGAATGCCTGCAGCATTCATCCAGTCCACAGCAATCGCACCATTCTGCGCGTCGAGTGTCCAACGAGGCACAGCGGTGAGGGTAGTGTAAACTGGCACCGTGGCCGAAGTGGTAAAGGAGTCAATTACAACACCCTGCGATTTGAATGTATTAATCAATGCATTTACTGAGGGTGTTCTGAATTCGTTGGGTATAATAAAGCAACCAGCTTTATATGATTTGCCATTGTAAGAAAAGTCGTTCGCCTGCCACGTTTTGGAAGGATTGATAACCCATTTTATGGGAACACCATAGGTGTTGAGCAACTGATACACCAAACCGTAAGGCTTCAGTGCATTGTTGGTGGTTTGAGGCACCACACCCATATTGATAATCAGCGAGTGGGCTTCAATAGTCTCGTTTCCTGCAAATGCTTTCGGCCCTGAGAAAAGGGCGCCGATCACTAGTGCAAAACCGATCAACAAGGTTTTGAATTTTCCGTTGCAACAGGTTAACAATTTTGCCGTAAGTCCTGTTGTTTGTACTACTGTTTTCATAGGAGGAGAATTAATGTTTAAAGTGTAACTGAATGGAGTATTGTGCTAAGGTTTATTTTTAGATGGGTACTTGTTTTTATGCTGACAGACTGGTCAATACTTTTGATATTTGATTTGAACTGTTATACATGGGTAATTACCCCGCAGAATAACAAGCGCACATTAGTTACTACTCATTTTTTCAAAAGCGGGTCAAAAATAGAATTACGCAAAAAGGATACTTGTAGAATTATTGCTACATGATGCTAATACCCTATGAAACACCAATGCGCATTAGTAAGATTTTACCAAATATTAGCATGAATCTCCTTAATCGGGCACACTTCCAATAGTTTTAAAGCGCATAAACGGAAGCGTTAGGAAGAGATTTACATCATAAATGGATCAGTTGAGGGGTTTTATAGTGATTTGCACAGAAGTACCTTGCAGCGGTTCACTTTTTACTTCATAACTGCCATTGATTAATGGCAATAAGTCGCGGAGTAAGAGGTAGCCAAGTCCACTACCACCAAAATCGTTTTCGGAAAAACCGCTTTTCAACAACTGCTCGCCTGATGGATTATTGATACGATCAAGTATTTCTTTCGGAATACCTTCTCCATTGTCGATCACCTGAATTTTGTATTGTGTTATTTCATCAATGGCCAATAAAAGAATGGTGCCCTTCCGGGTGTGTTTAATTGCATTGGAAATTACATTGGTCAGCACAATAGAAAGCAATTGCGGGTCAGTATTAATTATATCGTCTTCAGAAACGGTATTCAACAGTTGCGTATCCTTTACATCAGCCAATTCACTGAGCATTTCAAATAATTCGTGAACAAGGGCAAATACAGGTACATGCGAGGATCTTACAGTAATGCGATCGTTCTGGAGGTTAATCCAGTTCAGAATGTTGGAAGCATTGTCGTAAAGTTTAACAGTTGCATTCTGAATATCTCCTAATGTTTTAGCCAGCGCCTGTGGATCATCCTGTTTCTGTTCTTTTGCCAATTTTGCAGAGAGTCCGATAAAGCGGAGCGGTGTAATGATATCATGTGAAAGAATAGCTATCATTTTATCTTTAATAGTGACCGATTGCTGCAGATTTTTTTCTGATACCGCGAGGCTCCTGTTGGCAAGTTTCAATTCGTTGGTACGAACGCCGATAAGCGCTTCCAGCCGCAGGTTTCTTCTGATCATGCCTCTTGCATGAAGCCGTGTTACCAGCCAAAATGCACCGAACAGGAAAAGCAAAACAAGTCCGATGAACCATGATGTCTGAAAGAAATACGGTTCAACATGTAAAGGCAAAATTACCTGCACCCAATCGGCTGAATCAAAGCCCGACCGCTTTCTGATCAGCAGCTTGTAACTTCCGAATGGCAGATTTGAAATTACAATCCGGCGTTCATTCTGCTTAACGGGTATCCAGTTCTGTCCTCTTCCCTCTATTTTATAATCCATCCAGATGTTATCTCCTGTGCCCCAATACGGTGTGGAAAAAAGGACCTCCAACTGCCGGTAATCACTTTGAAGATTTAACAATTGGCTAACTGTTACAACCTTAGTATCCACAACGATTTCATCAATGCTGATTTTTTCCTGTGGAAGCAACGCTGTGATCATCTCCGGCTTAAATGACACTATTCCCTGTATAGTAGGAAATGAAACATAACCGTTTGCCAATATCGCATAAGCAGGTGAACACCCTCCGTTGAATTCGTCTGTAAGCATGCCGTCATTCACTCCATACCTGTAATAATATACCGGGTAAGTTGCATCTGAGAAATAATTCTGCAGACTTTGCTGTGTCGTTTGGAACAATCCACGATTGGTGGTAATCCAGATGTTCTTATTGCGGTCTAAAAAAATGCATGTACATCTACCATCGCCCCATACCGGTCGATAGGTGCTTTTACCAACTTATTTCCTTTCCATAAATAAAATCCATTTCCATAAGTCCCAATAAAAATAATATCGCCGATGGTTTGCATTGCCCGAACATATATACCATCAAAAGCATGAAGGGTATCGCATTTTAACGTTGTGCTATTCAGAAAATAAACGCCCTGGCCGGTTCCCACCATCAACGTTGAATCGGATATTCTGGAGAAGCAATAAGTCGGATCACCGGACAGCGAAGACAGTAACCGCATGGAATCATTTTCTATATATCCAATGCCATTTTGCGAGCCCACCCAGATTCTATCGGCATCTTCAAAAAAAGTATTGATATCACCGGTGAATTTTTTGGGTATGATGGTTTTTGCTTTCTCAACTTCATGATAACGGACAATGTTATTCTGGTAAGGATACCAGATATCACCGGCGCTATCCTTAAGTAACGCATAATTATCGTAAGGACCGATTGCTGATTGCTCAAATTTTCCCGTAAGGGTATTGTACACCCGTTGATTGGAGGTCATCACCCTCGCGCTGTCAATCGCTAATTGAACATAATATACATTGCTGATTCCTGCTGCTGAAATATCGAATTGATCCGTCCTTAAAGAATTTTCGCGGTACACGAACAAACCTTTTGAATCGGTACCTATCGCAATAATTTTTCTTTGCGCATCATAAGCCATACAATTAATAAGGCATCCTTCGGGAAGATTTTTGGTAAGCAGTTCGGATGTAAATGCCTGCTTACCTACCCCAACAGCTATCCTGTATAATGATGTACCGTCCATTACGAATGCATAATTAAAGGGCCAGATGGTCCTGTATACATATTCAAAAGCTGTTTTATTTTCAGGCGCTTTTTTCCATAGATCGCCGGTAAGTGTGCACCTGGTGATGGTTCCATCTTTTATATTCACCTCAAACAAATGATTCTCCTTATCTAAAAAAAGAAGTCGGCCCTTAACCATAAAATAGCCAACAGGATTGTAGTCACCGGTTGGAAATATCTTCTGCAAAACAGTCCCGTGAAAAAGCATCGGATCTTTCCAGCCAATCAATAGGTAACTCGAATCGCTCAAAGGAAATACCGACACCATTGTACGATCAGGTTTGCCGGTGTATTTTCCGATCAATTCTTCCCGCACCATTTTTTCATATATATCAATACCGGGTATTGCTCCTTTTATCTGGGTTACATTTTGTCCGGGTTGAAATGGCCGTATAAGCTGCTGCAACTTTCCAGGTTCGATGGCAAACACACCAATAGAACTGTTTTGAACAACCACATCCCCTTCAAAGGTTTTCAGGACACTGTTACCTCTTTCGGTTAAAAATTCCGGATGGCTGAAGTTATTGAAGGTCTGCACGCTATTACCATCAAACCGCACTATGCCACCTTCTGTCGAACACCATAAATAGCCTGATGAATCAAACTGCGCAGAAGTGACGCTGTTTTGAGGCAAGCCATTTTGGGAAGTATAATGCTCTACGTGAAATGAGTGCTGCGCATAGGCGGGCAGCAAACAAACAAGAGCGATGAACAGGGAAACACTTCTTCTTAACATTTTCGGCATGCGCATCAATATAAGGCAAAATAACAAGCGCAAAGAAGTTCATCCGTTAAAGTGATAGAACTGTGCAATATTCTGCAACTCCACCATATTGTTTACGCCCACCTTGTCAAAAATTCTCGCTTTATAAGTCGCGACGGTTGTTGCTTTAAGGTTGAGCAGGCCGGCAATTTCTTTCACTCCTTTGCCATTCATTAAATTATTGAATACGGCCATTTCCCGCTCTGAGAGATCCTCAAAAGGATGTTCACCTGATTTGCCTTCGCCTGACTCCGACCGCAATTGCTGTTGCAATTTATCGCTTACAAATTTGCGGTTCAATAAGAATAAGTGAAGAGCTTTAATAATTTCACCCTGACTGCTTTGCTTACTCAGGAATCCGTTAGCACCCATATGAAGCAGCCGCTTGCCGAAAATTTCCTCCGGGCTCATTGTATAAATCAGGATCTGCAAACCGGGATACTGTTCTCTGATGCCGGAAAATATATTCATCACATTGCAATCCTGTAATTGCAGGTCGAGAATAAGATGGGTGAAAGTGTTATCCTTTAACCGCTCAGATAGCTCCTTGCAATTTTCCACTTCCTCCAGATTGTAATCGGTGAACTGCGACTCCAGAATAAATTTCATACCTACCCGGATAATAGAATGGTCATCAGCTATCAGTATCCTCGGGCTATTCATCTGGCATTGTACCTTATCAGGAAATAGCAAACATACAAACTTGTTTTTTTTGAGAGTGTAGAAGTATGGCTACAAGGGTGAAATTGGAGAGTTGGAGAGTTTGAGGGTTTGAGGGTTTGAGGGTTTGAGAGTTTGAGGGTTTGAAAGTTTGAAAGTTTGAGGTTCCGTTGAATCAGGAGAATAGGCTTTGATTCAGGCAAAGTCATGTGATAATTTATAAAAAAACTACAATCAACACGTAACAGCAATCCTGTTTTTCTCATTGCACCAACCAATGCCGTTATACTAAGTTTTCATACGCACTTCAAAACATATCGCCATTATCATGGGATTGAAGTGACAGTAAAGATTGGTTGATGCGTCTACTCTCCGGCTTCGCCGCAACCATACAACCATTTAGTCATTTTAACAATATATCAAGTTAGCAATTTTAATATCAAACCTGATTCACCATGTTATTATAAATGATAAATACTGCATCTGACTCAGCGGGTTGTAACACACTATGACCTGTGAAGCCACCAAAGGCAGGCAATACACAAGATGTCTTACCAAAACTAAAACAGGGAAATATGACCGACTGCATTCCTTTTCCGCTTAAACGTACTGCCGGATGCAGATGCCCATAAAACTGATAGTATTTTTTTTCAAACACGTCCACTGGTTTATGGGTAAGAAAAAATGGTGCAACCACCATTGATTCATGATGCAGGATTATTTTTCCTTCAACCATTAACTGATCATCAAGTATATCATGATTGCCTTTAATCAGGTGGAAGGTAACCTCAGGATATTGCATTCTCCATTCAATAAAATGCTGCCACTCGTTGTTGTGAAAGCTGTGAAACAAATCGCCGAGCAGATAAACGGTAGTAACTTTCCATTGATGAATCACCTCCGACAGCCTGCTTAAATCATCGTGATGCACCAGTGATGAAACCGGAATGCCTGCCTTTCTGAAATGCCCGCTTTTTCCCAAATGAAGATCAGCTACAAACAAACTGTGCTGCCGTTTCCAGAAAATAACTTTTTCAGGAAGCAACAACAGCTCTTCCCCTGCAACAGTATGAGATGTTACGTCCTTCGGATTCATGGCTTAGTTTTTTTTTGCGCTGCCAACTTTCGGCGCATAGGTTTATTCCTTACCTCTTCTCCGAAATGCAGTTGCATTTTTCTCACACGCTCCTCTAATTTCTCACTGGTAAGTTTTTCGCGCATGCGATCCACCATTATCGGAAATGCAAATGGCGTTGGTTTTTCCGGATGAGTGATCATTGTACTTTGTGAATTGATGCGCATCAATGCTCTTCTTAACCGCAACTCCTCTAATTGAAAATCCAATACCTCCTGGTAGCATTGCCGCAACAATAAATTTTTAGGATCATACTCTGAAAAAACTTTAAACAATAAAGAAGTGGAGGACTGCAGGTGACGTTCCTTTTCCTGCCTGCCGGGAAAACCCTGGAAGATCAATCCTGCAATACGTGCCACCTCGCGAAAACGACGCATCGCCATTTCCGTAGCGTTCACACTTGCCTCGATGTAGGCCAGTAAATTTTCGGTAGAAAATAAATCCTGCGCAATTGCTTCTTCCAACGGAATCGGAGCATCAGAAAGCAATTCAAATCCATAATCATTCATAGCAATGGAAAATGAAATGGGTTTGATGAGTGCAATACGATAGGCAAATAAAGCCGCCATTCCTTCATGCACCAGTCTTCCTTCAAACGGAAAAAAGAAACAGTGATGTCCTTCATCAGTTTCCAATTGCTCAATCAAAAACTCATGCAGAGAAGGCAACAGTGAACGTTGTTCCTGCAAATCCAATAATGGCTTCAATACTTTTACTTCTATTTCCTTTTCAGTATGATGTTTTGCTTCGTCAATTTTTTTACGAATCATCGCAGAGAGCTGTGACGACAATGGCATTCTCCCGCCCTGCCACGAAGGAATTTGTCCTTTCGTTGGTTTTATTTTACGAACATAAGCAGTGTTGCCACGCACCTGCACCAGCGACAAACATTTTCCCGCAAACCAAAACACATCACCCGGATTCAAACGCGAAATAAAATACTCTTCTATCGTTCCGATATTTCCACCAGTGAGATACCTGATGAACATGCTCGCATCAGCTACTATGGTACCGATAGACAGACGATGACGCAACGCGACTTTTTTATCATACACTTTAAAAATACCATCTGCTTCTATCACCTTTGAAAACTCCTGGTAATGTTCAAGCGATGAACCGCCTGTAGTAATGAAAAGTAAAACCCAATCCCATTCATCATCCGTTACATCAGCAAATGCAAAAGTTGTTTTTATTTCTTTAAAAATTTCTTCCTGCCGGAATCCATCACCTACTGCCAGTGTAACTAAATATTGCACCAATACATCAATGGGCTTGATGTAAGGAATTCTATCTTCCAAAATATTTTTTTCAATGGCCTCTTTTAAGGCAGCTCCTTCAATAAGCTCCAGTGAATGGGTTGGAACAAAATAAATGTTGCTTTCTGCATCCGGCTGATGGCCGCTTCTTCCTGCACGTTGCAGGAATCGCGCAACTCCTTTCGGACTTCCAACCTGTATCACAGTTTCAACGGGTGTGAAATCAACTCCGAGATCCAATGAGGAAGTGCATACCACTACCTTCAACCTATCATTGTGCAACGCATTTTCCACCCACGCTCTCACTTCCTTACTCAGTGATCCGTGGTGAATAGCAATCGTTCCTGCAAGGTCAGGTGAATAGTTCAACAATTGCTGATACCACATTTCCGCCTGGCCTCGTGTGTTGGTGAACAATAAAGTAGAACGGCTCTTTTCTATTATCGGAAGAATATTCGGAATCAATCGGGTGCCTAAATGACCGGCCCATGGAAATCTTTCTATCTCATCCGGAAGCACCGAGCGGATGTTGATCTTCTTGCGGATATCGGCAACCACTACACATTTGTTTCCTTTGAAATCATTTCCGAGCAAAACTTCAATTGACTGTGCAAGGTTTCCGATGGTTGCGGAGATACCCCAGGTTTTTAATCCGGGCCTGATACTTTTAATTCTTGATAAGGCCAATTCCACCAACACGCCACGCTTCGATCCAAATAATTCATGCCATTCATCCACTACAATTACCTGCAGGTTTGAAAATAATTTTTCGGATTCACCGGTGGTAAGTAAGAGATGCAAACTTTCCGGTGTAGTTATTAATGCATCCGGCAATTTTTCAAGCTGCTTCTTTTTTCGTGCGGCAGACACATCGCCTGTCCGCAATTCCACTTTCCAGTTTACTCCCATTTCTTTTGTGGCTTCCTGCACAGCCAGATGAATATCCTTTGCAAGCGCTTTCAATGGTGTGATCCAAAGCAATTGCAATCCTTTAGGCTTCTTTTCATTTTGCATATACTCCATCAATGCCGGCATCCAGAGCGCGAATGTTTTCCCACTGCCTGTTGGCGCGTTCAGCAAACCGGAATAACCGGCAGCATATTTTTCCCATACTTCATACTGGAATGGAAATGGTTTCCATCCTTTTTGTTCGAACCAGGATTCTATTTTGGGAAGGGAAGACATTAGTGATGATAAAGTTAAATGAACACGGATAAAACGGATTTACAAAAAAATAATAGAACGCGGATTAAACGGATCTAACGGAGTTACACGGATTTTTTTTCGTTTTTATCCGTCAAATCTGCGTCATCTGCGTTCCATTTTTACCACGTTAAAACCTTCCCACTTAAATAAGTTTTTTAAGAGTATTCAAATTATCAGCCTCGGCTGCTTTTTTATCCTTTCTCCAACGGTGTATTCGTGGGAAGCGAACAGCAACACCGGATTTATGCCTCGATGAAAGTGCAATACCTTCAAATGCCAGTTCAAAAACCAATTCAGGTTTTACCGTGCGGACAGGTCCAAATCGTTCTAATGTATTTTGCTTCACGAAGCGATCCACTTCACGGATTTCTTCATTCGTCAATCCTGAATAGGCTTTGGCAAACGGAACGAGTTTATCAT
The DNA here is from genome assembly GCA_016717285.1 of Chitinophagaceae bacterium. Classification (NCBI taxonomy): domain Bacteria; kingdom Pseudomonadati; phylum Bacteroidota; class Chitinophagia; order Chitinophagales; family Chitinophagaceae; species Chitinophagaceae bacterium. Next base: position 1,215,329 of record JADKFU010000005.1, on the reverse strand, counting down.
TATCCCACAAAGCAAAAGTGTAATCGGTAAACAATCCCGAACGAATACCGGAACCTGTTTGCGCATAGATCATTACAGCATCAATAGTATAAGGATCCAGTTTCCATTTCCACCACGCTCCCTTTTTTCTTCCAACGAGATAAGCAGTATCCTTTTTCTTCAGCATCAGTCCTTCACTTATTTTTTCGCGCGATGATTTTCTTTTTTCCGTTAGTTCTTCCCAGGAACTAAAATCAATAACAGGTGAGGCGATCAGCAATTCTTTCAATCCGCAAGATTCAATAACCTCTTCGAGTTGAGCACGTCGCTCCTGCAACTTTCTTTCCCGCCAGTCTTCACCGTTCCATTCCAGCAGGTCATAAGCGAAGAATGCCACAGGTGCGTCTTTCAATATTTTAGCAGAAACATTTTTTCTGCCAATGCGTGTTTGTAATACCTGGAATCCGAGCGGTTTGCCTTCACGATAAGGAAGAATCTCTCCATCTAACACAGTTCCAGCCGGCAGCATTTTTCCGATGGATGCTAACTCCGGAAATTTATCTGTCACCAGTTCTTCTCCTCTTGACCACAGGAAAAAATTTCCTTTCCGCTGCATGAGCTGTCCGCGAATGCCATCCCATTTCCATTCGGCCTGCCATTGTTCTGGTGATCCTAATTCTGCTAACGGAGATTCCAAAGCATAAGCAAGACAGAAAGGATAGGGTTTGGAAATATCTTCCGTTTCCGCATTGAAGGATATCAACTCACTGAAAGAAATTTTCTGCGGATCCCAGTTGCCCATCAAGCGGTGTGCAAGAAATGATTCTGGCAATCCGGTGTGCAGTGCAATCGCCTTGATCAGATTATTTTTTGAAACACCTACACGAAATGAAGCAGACATCAGCTTGTTAAAAACAAACTTTTCCTGCTGGTCCATCTGGTACCAGGCTTCTGTAATAAATATTTTCTTCTGTTCTTCCGTTGCTTTTTTTAATAGCAGAAAACCATTCATCCATTCACTCAATGGAACATCGCTTAAAATTCTTTTCTGCGGAACAATAAGAGAAACAGTCTCAGAAAAATCTCCAACCTGGCTATATGATTCTTCCAGCAGCCAGTCCGGTAAACCAGAACCTTCAGCAGCCCATTGTCTGAGTTTGGCACTGTTGATTTCACGTTTAGGTCTTCTTCCTGTAAACAATGCTATCGTCCATAATTTATCTGCATCACTTACCACGTCAAAGTATTTTGTCAGCAACTGAATTTTATCGTTGGTGCTGTTGGTTTGATCGAGGTCTGCGAAGAGTTGTGAGAAGAGTTGCATGGGTGATGGTTATATGGCTATATGGCTGGAGGGCTTCGTGGTTTTAATATAGCATTGTTGCATTGCTAAATTGTTAAATTGTTGTTTGCCTTTAAGCACACTTTGTGTCAACAATTAAATCATTAAACAGTTAAGCAATTGCTTCTTTATGGAAATGGTTAAATGGCTAAATGGCTTTTCGGACTATTCTCAAACTTTATGTCAACAATTAAACCATTAAACAGTTAAGCAATTGCTTCTTTAAATGGTTAGATGGCTGAATGGCTGTTCGGACTATTCTCACACTTTGTGTCAACAATTAAACCATTAAACAGTTAAGCAATGGCTTCTTTATGGAAATGGCTATATGGTCACATGGCTAAATGGTTGTTCAGCCACTCTTACACTTCGTGTCAACAATTAAACAATTAAACAATTAAACAATCAAACAGTTAAACACTTGAACATCTATCCAACCTCATCATCAACAATCACTTCACCTTGATACGAGGTAGTCACTTCCTGCGCATCAAGTCCCTTTTCCCGCAGCCAACGTGCAAACTGGTAAGTATATCCATGTGTTACGAATACACGTTCTGCGCCGGTAGCCTTAACCGCATTGTTTAATCCATTCCAATCGGCATGATCACTTAAAGCAAAACCGATATCATGCGCGCCTCTTCTTTTGTTACCCCGTATCTGCATCCAACCCGAAGCAAAGCCAATAGAATACGGTTTCAATTTCGCCAACCACGAAGTATTTTGCACAGCCGCAGTTGCCAGAATCAGTGCATTACGGAAATCTTCTCTTTTGTTTTCTGCAGTGATCCTTTTTACTTCCGGAACAGGTGAACCATTTTTGCGCAGCACTTCATTCACATTTTCAATAGCACCATGCGCATAAATGGGTCCTGTACTCAAATCGATACCGCATAAAATCCTTTGTGCCTTTCCCAATGCATAGCAAAGAAGAACACTTGCCATACCTCTTTCCTGATTTCTCTTCCACCAACTTTCAATCTCATCAAAAATCCTTTGTTGTGCTTTCCACTGATAAACAGGTAATCCAAAAGTGGATTCTGAAATAAATGTGTTGCACTTCACAGGTTCAAAAGGTGTTGAGATACCATCATCTTCAGTTTTATAATCACCCGAAGCAACCCAAACTTCACCATTCAATTCGACCCGAACTTGTGAAGAACCAATAATATGACCGGCAGGATGCAATGAAACAGTAACTCCGTTATGAATTATTTTTTCATTGTATTCCAACGAATGAACGTTGATGTCTGCTCCCAGCCGCTGACGCATTACGGGAACAGATTGACGATGCGCAAGATAAACCTGATGTCCACGATAGGCATGATCACTGTGTGCATGTGTGATAATTGCACGATTCACGGGTTTATGGGGATCAATGTAAAAATCTCCGGCCTCGCAATAGATACCTTTGTCAGTAAATTGAAGTAGTTGTGACATGTTGTAGAAGCAAAAATAAATGTTTGCGACATTGTGGGGAATTAAGAATTGAGAATTAGCAATTAGGAATTGGAGAATTAATACTGCCACTGAATACAAACTCTTTCGAACCTACAAAACGATTTAAACAATTTAAACATCATAAACAATCTAAACAATTTAAACAATCTAAACACTTCCCCACATGTATAATGAACCCATGCTCAAAGAAGGTGCCCTCAAAGACAAAGTGATTGTAATTACCGGTGGCGGAACAGGATTAGGAAAGTCAATTGGACTTTATTGCTCCCAATTAGGTGCGCAGCTGATACTCACTTCAAGAAAACTGGATGTGTTGCAACAAACAGCAACAGAAATGGAAAAGGAAACCGGTAATAAGGTATTGGCCATCGCCTGTGATGTTCGTAAATATGAAGATGTTGAATCGATGTTGAAACAGTCACTGGATTATTATGGAAGAGTGGACACCTTGTTAAATAACGCTGCCGGAAATTTTGTGATGCCAACGGAACGGCTTTCTCACAAAGCCTTTGATGTGGTGGTTGATATTGTTTTAAAAGGAACTTACAATTGTTCACTTGCGCTCGGAAAATACTGGATTGAAAAAAAACTGCCCGGAAATATATTAAATATTGTTACCACTTATGCTTTCACAGGTTCGGGTTATGTTGCACCATCTGCTGCTGCGAAAGGCGGCGTGCTCGCTCTTACGCGTTCACTCGCTGCTGAATGGGGTCGTAAAAAAATCCGTTGCAATGCAATTGCTCCGGGCCCTTTTCCTACGGAAGGTGCGTGGAGCCGTTTGTTTCCACCTGTCGTGCAACAATATGTTGACCCAATGAAGCGATTACCAATTGGCCGTTACGGCGAGCACCAGGAACTTGCCAATCTTGCAGCCTACCTGATTTCAGACTATTCAGCATATGTGAATGGTGAAGTGGTAGTGATTGATGGCGGCGAATGGCTGCATGGCGCAGGTCAGTTTACAGGTTTGGAAAATATTCCGGATGAGTTGTGGGATATGTGGGAGAAAATGAGGGTGAAGAAGAGTAGTGAGTAGCGAGTAAAGAGTAAAGAGTCGTTAGTCGTTAGCAGATTGGTTATTACTCATTGTGTCATTGCTAAATAATTCCTGATTCCTGATTCTTAATTCTTAATTCCTTTAGGAACGGCGTTTATCAACTTCTTTGTGTACTCAGAAGATGGGTGATGGTAGACGTCATCAACATTGCCTGATTCTTCAATCTTTCCATTATTCATTACCAGCATTCGGTCGCTCATAAATTTTACAACGGAAAGATCGTGCGAAATAAAAATGTAAGTGAATTGAAATTCTTCCTGAAGCTGAAGCAGCAGATTCAATACCTGCGCCTGCACAGAGACATCCAGCGCTGAAACACATTCATCACAAACAATAAATTTTGGATGTAATGCCAGAGCACGCGCGATGCAAATCCGCTGTCGTTGTCCACCCGAAAATTCATGGGGAAAACGATTGTAGGCATCTGAAGACAAATTTACTTTCTGAAGCAGATCGAATACTTTTTCGCGGCGTTCAGCTTCGTCTGAATAAAGTTCATGAACTTTCATCGGTTCCAGGATTGCAGCGCCTGCAGTCAGCCGCGGATTGAGTGACGAGTAAGGATCCTGGAAAATAATCTGGAGTGATTTGCGAACGCTTCTCATCTCGTCGTCCGAAAGTGTGGTCAATTCCTTTCCCTCAAAGATCACAGATCCGGAAATCGGTTTTACCAACTGCAAAACACATCTTCCTAAAGTGGTTTTTCCGCAGCCGGACTCTCCTACCAAACCAAGTGTTTCTCCCGGATACACATTAAATGAAACACCATCCACTGCTTTCACAAATGATTGGGCTGAACCGAAAATGTTTTTCTTATCAGGAAAATACACTTTCAAATCTTTTACTGAAAGTATGGGTTCGCGTTGTTGCAATCGCTCAAGCCGGATCGAAATTTCATTTGGTGAAATCACATTTTCAGCTGAAAGTACTGCAGCCTCCTGAGATCGTGCTGTCAACAGGCCCTCATCATCTTCGCTCATGAAATCAAAAATAGTGGGAAGTCTGTGCAATTTTTTCCCTACCGGCGGACGGCATGCCAATAATCCTTTTGTATATGGATGCTGTGGATTCAAAAATATTTCTTCCACTGTTCCCTGTTCCACAATTTTTCCTTTATACATTACAAGTATGCGATCCGCCACTTCCGCTACTACGCCTAAATCGTGGCTGATAAAGAGCATGCTCATTTCATTTTCTCTCCGCAAACTGTCCATCAATTTCAATATGCGCGACTGTACTGTTACATCAAGGGAGGTGGTCGGTTCATCAGCAATGAGGATACGCGGATTGCAGCTCATAGCCATTGCAATCATTACACGTTGCTTTTCTCCACCGGAAATTTGATGCGGATACGCATGGAAGACCCGATTCGGATCCTGCAGTTGAACTCTGTTCAGCATTGAAAGTGTTCGCTCCTTTGCATCCGCGGCTCGCAATTTAAGATGTAACGAGATGGCTTCCATTATTTGATTACCGCAAGTAAATACAGGATTGAGAGAAGTCATTGGTTCCTGGAAAATCATGGCGATTTCACGGCCACGGTATTGTCGCATTTCCTTATCAGGAATAGAAAGCAGGTCAACAGGCGCTCCATGAGTTTTTGAAAAAAAAACCGATCCGTTCGTAATTTTTCCCGCAGGAGGAAGCAACCTCATCAACGATAATGCAGTGATGGATTTGCCCGATCCTGACTCTCCGACGATCCCGACAGTTTCACCATGATGAAGGTCAAAGCTGACGTTATTCAACGCAAAAGATTTTTGTCCGTTTGCCGTGAAAAAAGTCTGAAGGTTGACGACTTGTAAAATGCGATCGTTATGCAATGATTTATTATTGGGATAAAAATAGCAGTAAAAATATTTGATCCCTTCGGATTGTTATTTGATCATGAAAAGTCCCGCTACAATAAAACGACTTTAGAAACGAGATATGCAACGGTTGGCAAATAGCAATGACATTATATATTCAGACAAATTTTAATCCATCGCCAGGTTTAATGGATGTTGCAGAAGCTGGCAAACATGACTAATTCTTGCCCAACTTGTGCAGTATTTTTCCTGTTTTAGAGTATATTTATAAGGGAAATAACACTTTATGAGTAATAAAAAATTGAATTCTGACTTTTCGGTACTAATTTTGCAAATGTGAGTTTTTCTTAACCAAAAATAACCAAGTATGTCAGACGTAAGATTAAACCAACCGGGAAACCAACCTCCTAAACAGAATAACCGGACTATTTTTTACATTATCCTCATCCTATTGCTTGTCGGAATTAATATTTACCTGTACGTAAACTATTACCAGTCGAAAAATCAGGTTCAAGCACTTTCTGAAGAAACCAACATGGACAGCATCCGTATCGCTGACCTTGACATGAAATATCAGGAAGCTCTGGTGAATATTGAGTCTTACAAAGGTCAGAATTCAAAGCTCGACAGTATCATTGCCTTGAAAGAAAAAGAACTGATGGGTTTTAAATCTAACCTCGATGCAATGAAAAAGAAAATGAAAGTCACTGATGCCGACTATAAGAAACAATTGGATGGTATGCAGAATACTGTAAATGACCTGATGGCGCAGATTAAAGACCTTCAGGATAAAAATCAGATTCTGATCACCAAAAACGATTCGTTAGGTCAAACATTGGCGAACGAAATGAATACGAATACACAATTGAGCAATACGAATCAGGTTCTTTCTCAAAAAGTATCGGTTGCATCGTTGCTAAAACCGACGAGCCTCTCTTCCACTGGCGTTCGTGGAAAATCAAGCGGCAAAGAAAGTGAAACAGACAATGCAAAGAAGGCAGAGAAGTTAAAGGTTTGTTTTGATTTGCCGGAAAATCAGGTTGCGGATCCTGGAGAAAAGACATTTTTAGTTCGCATTATAAGTCCTCAGGGAACAACGCTTTCAATTGAGAGCAGCGGTTCAGGCACGTTCATGGTAGCAGGCACGGGCGAACAACGCCAATACACTACTTCCACCAACGTTCAGTATGATCAAAAGTCAAAGAATGTTTGTACCTACTGGCAACAAAGTACGCCCTATGAAAAGGGTACCTATACTACAGAAGTTTACCAGGATGGCTATTTATTGAGTTCACAAAAATTCGAATTGAAATAATACAATAGTATTTAGAAAAAAACCACTTCCCCGGAAGTGGTTTTTTTTTGCCTTTCATTCAGAGGCTGTTTAAAAATCATTTTATCAATGGAGAGATGTTGCTGAAGTTGCCGGTGAATATACTTTCAACAGTTAAGCAGCCGTGGTTTGGATCTTCACCTGCAGCTATCATAATTCCGGAAACCATTTTTAAACAGCTTCTCAGAAAATCGCACGCACTTGGGCACGGCCGGTATTCACCAACGGTGCACTCCCGGTTTTGCGACCTTCATAACTCAACGACATCTCAATAAAATTCGAAAGCTTGCGGTCGAAAGAAATATTCAACAAATAGTTCTGTCCTTTTTGCAATCCTTCGAGCATGGCATATTCCACCGCTGTATTGCTGACTCCGGAGTAATCAACATTTGCATATACAGCACCCACATTAATTACACTTTTGGCCACTACATTGTACTTTAAATCCAGTGTCACTTTATTGTTGATGGCCTGTTCACCTTCTCCGTCGCTGATTGAGTTTTTACTGTTGCCATAACTGTAACTGACAGTTAACCTGAATACGTTGGATGGCTGAAAAGATAGTTGAGGTGTAAGAAAGTATCCATTCAAGAGGTAATCATTTTCCGGAAAATATTCAGCTACATATCCCTTTTGATTCTGATTCACTTTTAAGATGGAAGAAAATTTGCGCGTGATATTCCACCTCCAGCGAATACCATAATCACGTAAACTACGCGATTCTATTCCATTCGTTAATAAGGTACTCGACCGGTTATTCTGATAAGAGAAATCGAGGCCGTATTTCGGATTGCTCCGGTTAAAGTATAGAAAGCCTGAAACAAGAGAGCTATTTGAAATGAGCAAGGTATCCGCAACATTCAATAGAAACGGATTGAACTGCGAAGAAAAATTACCCGGAAGTGTTTTTTTATTGATTTGCAAAGTTGCCTGCGCGGAAAAGCGACTGATCAGTTCTTTGAATCCACGCGGAGTTCGCCAAAGGTTGCGCGGATTGATGGAAAGTGATTCATTGAACAATGAGGAATACGCTTTTACAAACTGGTTGGTAGGCAATAACAGCCTGATGTAATTAGCATCGCTCTGAAAAGCGGCAACCTCAAATTCATTGATCTGTTGTATCCCATCGGAGTTGTAATCATTCCATGTATAAACTCCGGTACCATCAGGAACAGGCGTATAAGCATATTCTTTTTTTTGTTCCTGCACTGATCCCAATTCATAAAGTGTGTTGGAAGTGATAAATCCTTTTTTCACCTGGAGGTCATAACCCAACCTTCCAAGCAATGATTCATCCGCGCGCTGTGGAGTAATGAGTGTATCAGGCACATTAAGTTTACGGTAGATGACGTTTGCACGTAAAATGCTGTTGGGATTCTTTAAAAATTCAACACCTGCATTCATGGTATTGCCAATGGTTGCTTTTACAAATTGATTTGATTCAGGAGTGTAATCGATTCGCGAAGCATAATCAATGTTATAGCGGATCTTAGCGGTATCACTGCTTCGTAAATAGATTTTTCCTTCATTCCAGTAAAAACCGGACGCTGATAAAGTATCTGTTCCTTTCAAAATTTGCCGATTATTTTCCTGCTCCCCATGCAAACCCAATACTGCCCCTTTTAAAAATCGAAAAGATTGAGATATATCAACTGCAGGTCTAAGAAATTTTGTTTCTAAAACATCAGTCGAAGAAACGAGATAAGATGAAATCAAGGAAGCATGAAATCCGTGATACTCGTAGTTGCCATGGAGTGAATTATTAATACCGGTATAATTCCCGGTACGGTTATAAAGTGAAAAAACGTACGACACATTTCCCTTTGTAATTTGCTGCAATCCCAAACTAACTGTAGCAAGGTTTTCATTTGCCGCTACTTCATCAAGAGGAAGATTCCAGTCTCTTTCGAATTCTACAGAACGGTAACGCTCTACAGGTTTGAATGTTCGGGAAGCAAATTCATACTGTCCGTTAAATAAAAAGAAACTGGGTTTCACTTTACTATTGTTAAGTGAAATTTTCTGATTCCATCCCAGCTTTGCTGCGCCACCGCTATTGTCGCCGTTATCTATATCAGAAAAAGTATTTACATCCTGGTTACTGAATGCTCCTTCCCATAATAAGTTTGCATGTTCATTAAAAGCATATTCACCGCCAACGGTTAATAATTGAATGCGTTGTGGTGCAATTAACGGAATCACGGGTTCATATAAACCTTGTGGAATTCCATTGAGCGGTGCGACCCAGTTGTAAACTCTTCCATTTACAAGGTTCGTGGAAATAACATAGTTGCCGTTGCCGGGTCCGAGGTAAGAAAAGCTGAGGGCGTAATGTGCTACATCAGGATTCGTGGAATAGACATACACTACATATCCGAGCGAATCAATCTTTCTGTACAGGATCCGATCAGCAGTAAAGGGGACACTGTCAATGCTTTGGTAATATGCCTTTTGAATACTGTCACCGGATTCAGAAAGGATCACTTTCTGGGAATCAGTCAGTTCCTGCTGCACCGGTTGATTTTTGGCATCCTGCTCTGAATAAAAATTTACCCTGATGGTTGACTTATCCTGCTGAAACTGTTGATTTGCAAAAAAAACAGAGCGCAGATAGGCCTGCTCAGAATATTGAAACTCCACCGTGATTCTTTTATCCTTTGTAATAAGTCGTGTGGGAGAAAAAATAATTTCACCTGCATTGTAATCAATCACGTAATCAAGGTCAGCGCCACGCACCATCAATTGATCATCAATAAAAACGCGTTCGCTTCCGGCAAGTATCACGATAAAGGTTTCGCCATTGTTTCCTGTAAGCCGATAAGGTCCCTGGTTGCCTTCCTGACCCGGGAATTTATTGCGCGCATATTTTCCTTTTGCCAATGCGATACCTACATTGGTTTTTAAATGCAAGTCAGGTCCTGCATCATACACCGTACTGAAACTTGCGCCCTGCAGTTTTTTATAGTAGTTCATGAAATAACCATCCGGCTTCGACAATTCATAGTCACCCACCACGAGCGATGACTTATTTTTCTTAAGCTGAATAAATACTTTATCGAATTCCTGTAACTGTTGCGTGTTGCCATCCGGTTGAATTGGAATGTTATTATCAGAGAGCGCGGCGAGCACCTCCACATCACCTGCCACTTTACCCTGCAACTGCAGGTTGAAGCCGGAATTAACCACTAAATCCTGGTTGTTACCGAATGTGATGCCGCGTGTGAAGCTGCCGTTATAATTTACTGCTCCAAGATCAAGTGATGTGCCCGGACTCAGTTCCTGCAGCGAATAGATGATCGGCAACCTGCTGAGACTGTCTTGTTTGTTCAGCCTTGAGAAATCTTTGTGAAAAAGTTCTTTCGAAAATGCATAAGGAAAAACCCGGTAGGTAATGTTTATACTATCGGGAACTGCACTGCCTTTCCAGGTAAGTGTAGATTTAAAGTCATCCACCACGTATTGCTCCTCAGGAATTACATTTCCCGACAACGCATCATTAAGAATAACAGTGCCCGGAAGAACACTGAGCGAATCGATTTGAAGGGTATTGCCGGTGAATGAAACTGTTTTGTGACGGAGATTTGAAAGTTGCTGCGCAGATAACGGCCCGACAAAAAAAAGCACAGTGAATACTGCACTGTAAACAATATGAAAGGTTGTTTTTTTCAATCGTTGCCTTTGTAAGAAGAATGTTTTTCCCGTTGATTGATCTATCAATGCAACCGGTTAACGGACAAATGATTTCAGGAATTGCTGAAACTTATTACTGAAAGTTTTCACTTGTTGCACATTCCGGAATCCTTCGTAATGCTGCCTGCAAACTGCCGTGTTACACTCCAGTCATAAAGTTTAAAAATAGCCATTATTGCATTCAATAAGGAATTGCAAGGTGCAACCGTGATCAGGCATTTTGACGGTTTCCTACCATAAGGCGATAACCGTTTCCATGAATATTGACGATCTCCACATCAGGATCGTCTTTTAAATATTTCCGAAGTTTTACGATGAATACATCCATGCTCCGGCCTGTAAAAAAATTGTCTTCTCCCCAGATGAGCCGGAGTGCTTCCTGCCGCAACACCACATCATTCATGCTGGCGGCAAGCAGGCGCAATAAATCAGCTTCCTTGGGCGACATTTTCCATTCCTGATTTGATAACCTGAGCGCCCTTAATCTATAATTAAAAGAATATTTGCCAATCACAAAATCATTCGGCAGCTCAATTGTTTTGGCCGGTTCATGCCTCCGCTTCAGAATCGCCCTGATCTTATATAAGAGTACTTCAGAGTCAAATGGTTTTGTGATGTAGTCGTCTGCTCCAATCCTGTAACCTTCCACTACGTCAGCCTTTAGCGTTTTCGCCGTTAAAAAAATGAAAGGGAGCAAGGGAGTTCTTTTCCTGATTTCACGCGCAACGGAGAACCCATCCATTTCAGGCATCATTACATCAAGCACACAAAGATCGAAGTCCTTTTTCTGCTCCAACTGCAACGCGGTTGTTCCATTGACCGCAAGCGTAACGTCGTAGTTGTTTAACTCAAGGTAATCGCGTAACACGGTTCCAAAGTTCGGATCATCTTCAGCTAATAGTATTTTCGGATTCTTTTCCATAGTCAGGTTTACGATGCACGATCGTTTTTATTGTGATGGAAAGGAAGCTGATTTAAGCACCATCATTCGCCGGCTGTGCAGTGTTCGTTGCCTGCACGTGGCCAAATGGTAAATAAATTTCAAAACGGCTTCCCTTTCCCAATTCGCTGGTTACCTCAATTGTGCCACCATGCTTTTTTACAATAGATTTCACGTAAGCAAGCCCCAGCCCAAAACCTTTTACATCGTGAATATTACCGCTTTGTTCCCGGTAGAATTTATCAAATATTTTCCGCTGTGTTTGCTGACTGACACCAATTCCTTTATCCTCCACGCTGATTACAATTCCGCTTTTTTCGTTGGCCGTACTGATGGTTATCTCGGGCGCATTTAATGAATACTTATTGGCATTGTCCAACAGGTTATGAATAACATTTGTAAGGTGTACTTCATCACCCACTACCTCAGCATTTTCGGCACAGAGTTCCAACGTCAAAATTCCGTTTCGCTTTTCCACCTGCATGCTCACCGGGTCAGATACATGATAAATGATATCATGAATATTCAGCAATTGTTCATTCAGGTTGAAATTCTCTTTATCAACCATTGCCATTTGCAGAATATTCTCCACATGTGCGTTCATTCGCTTATTCTCATTGCCGATGATGGAGGAGTAATACCTGATCCTGTCCTGATCTGAAAGCACTTTCGGATTATTGATCGCATCCAACGCCACTGAAATAGTGGCAATGGGTGTTTTTAATTCATGCGTCATGTTATTGATAAAATCAGTTTTTATGTCGGCCAGTTTTTTCTGCCGGAGAATGATATATACAGCAGATGAAAAAGTGGCAACAATCAGCAGCAGAAAGATGGCTGATAATATCAGCATCCACCATAATGATTTTACAATATATGGTTGAGTGTCGTTAAAATGCAATAACAATTGATAAGGACTCATAAAAATATCATTGGGAAAAAGGTCAGCCCTGAAAGACGCCGGTACCATGGCCATCGTGAAGGAAGGCGATTTTACACTGCAAATGGAATCCTTAACACCACGCACCACAGCGAATTGAAAAGGCAATTCAATGCCTTTTTTACTCAACTCCTGCCTGATCATGGTATAAAGTTCAAGTGGTGGAATGCGCCGGTCAATCGGAACTTTTACGTTGCTCAGTTCCATTACCATCTGGTAAATAATCTCATTCATCTGCCCGGCTTTAGTGTTCATGCGACTCTCACCGGAAGGCTGCATCGCAGAATCTTTATTGAATTCAATAATTACCTCAGGGTTGGAGAAAACCGGGCTGTACTTTGAATTATTCGAACTAAATGAGTGCTGACTGGTAATTTTTGTTTTGCGAACGACTGTGTCGGTGCCGGATGAAGCAACGGAAATTTCCTCCCGCTGACTAAAGAAAACTTTGTTTTGATCTGCTACACTATATCGCTGATGGATAAAACTTGCTGCTTCACGCCGTTCCACTTTACTTACTACATTGTTCAGCGCTTCATTAACTGTTTTATAAAAGTCCTCCTGTTTGGTATCCCAGGCATTTCTTATCCATAACCCCTGCAGCACAATGATGCCGATGAGCGACAAGGTAAGCAACACTATATTGAAGGTGATGAGTGAAATTTTCACCTCGCAAATTTATGGCATTGCTGGTTTGAAACAACGATTTTAACGATACTTTAACCACTGACTGTATTTACTGATCTCCATTGCAGAATGGCCATCAGTATAATTGCGCTTTATCGTTTGATGAAAAAAAATGTGGCAAACTGATTTCGATTATCAAATGCCAAATCATTCAGGCCAACATCCAATTCATTGCCAATCGCTTGATGCGATACTATAAAATTCAGAAAAATCGGTCGTTAGTGGTCTGTAAATTTGTAACCGACACCTCTTATGGAATGAAAATAAACGGGATTGCGGGAATCTTTCTCAAAGTATTTCCGAAAAGTGAGGATAAAATTATCAATCGTTCGTGTAGAAGGAAACACATCATAACCCCATACCGTTTGCAAAATCTGCTTGCGGGATACTACTTCATTCTTTCGTTCAATCAGCAGTTTAAGCAAAGCTGCTTCCCGCTTCGTAAGTTGAATAGGGTTTTTGCTTTTGCCTTTTGCTATGAAAGTGGAGAAATTGATTTCATTCTCATCAAAGCTAAAAATATGTGTACTCATTTCATCCGCTGTTCCTTTCATGCTGTGGCGAATCAATACTTTCACCCGTAATAAGAATTCCTCCAGGTTAAACGGTTTGGTGAGATAGTCATCAGCACCCATCTTAAGACCCATCACTTTGTCTTCACTGGTATCCTTTGCTGTAAGAAACAGAATCGGTGTTTCAGTGTTAGTAATACGAATGGTCTGACACACCTGGTAACCATCCAGTTCAGGTAACATAATATCCAATACCACAAGGTTAAACCGTTCTTCACGGAATCGTTTCAGTGCTTGCGGACCGGTAATGGCTACCACGACTTCATAGCCCTCCAGCTCCAAATTAATTTTTATGGCTTCGAGCAGGTTTTCTTCATCTTCCACAACCAGTATTCTCGGCTGAGACAAGTTCTGATACGCTGTGGCCTGGTTGAGTACTGCGGTGCTAGTCGACATATGCAGGTTAGTTTAAAATGTTAGAATGCTTTAAGGTGTTTATATTTTCTAAACGAATTTTGGTAATTCAACCTGAAAAACTGAACCTCTCGGTTGGTTATCCTTAACTGTAACTTTCCCTTTGTGTAATTCCAGAATGCGCCCCACAATATAAAGTCCTAATCCGGTTCCCTTTGTTTTGCGGGTCTCTTCCTGGCCAATACGGTAAAATTTCTCAAACACTTTTTTCTTTTCCGCATCCGGGATTCCAAAGCCATGGTCTGAAATTGTAAAAAAAGCATGCTTGTCTTCTTCTGACACCGCGACTTCAATCATGGTTGCATCAGCAGAGTATTTTATCGCATTTTCAACCAGGTTAGTAACCACACTGGTCAGTGCCATCCTGTCTCCAATCACAAATACTTCCGGTTTTATATCTGTGTTAAAGACACGCTGAAATTCTGATGCTGCTACCGTCTTATCAATCACCGTTTGCACTATCTCGCTCAGGTTGCATGCATCCTTGCCGATCTGGAATGCATGGTCTTCAATTTTTGCCGCGAGTAAAATATTTTCTACCAGCAACTGCAAGCGATCCATATCATGTAATGAATTATTCAGCAGCAATTCCACTTTGTTACGTGGCAGCGAATCACGCTTCAACATCGTTTGCAGCGCAACTCTTGAAGATGCAATAGGTGAACGCAGTTCATGAGTTATAGATAACAGGAAATTTTTTTGCTGGCGGTTCAGTTTGTACTCGCGTTGCAGGCTTTGATTTGTCTTAAGCGTTACCACCATTAAGATGACCAGGAAAACCGTTCCTTCCCCGATAATCATGTAGACTTTTCTATGATATTCACGGTCTATTTTTGTGAATGTTGCCGAATTTTCATCATTGTAGGGTACTTTATGCTGATAGATATAATTCAATTGTGTCAATTCTTTTTTCTCATTGTATGCTTCTGCGTTGATGCGCACCAATAAAAATATCCACCAGGTGAAGGAAATAAAAATATACGTTACCAGCAGGTAAAAAATAAGCAACGGTCGTCTTCTGATTTTCATAGTTTAATAAAATGATCGTTAAGTTAAAATGAATTGCCCGATGATACAAGTATTTTACATTACCATGAAATCAAAATGATGCTTTTATGACAAAGATACAGCGATAGGTGTGCACCATAAAATGGAAATCAAAACACACATCTTAATACTTTTATTATCCCAGGCAGGTCTTCCGGAAATCAATTCCCAAATTTCAGCTTTCATGAATCAATGAAGAAAGCTGATTCATTCATCACCAGGTCTTTTCAAACTTTATTACTTTCAACCTGTAACGCAATATGAAAAAAGCACGAAAGCAGACTCCTCCAATTAAGAAACAACAAACCGTTGTTCCTTCTTCCAACCGGTTGATACTTTTTTTTATTGCAGCAGCCATCGCGATGATCACCTTTATTGTATTCGCGCCCGCGCTGAACGGCTCCTTTACAAATTGGGATGATGATTCTTATGTAACGTCGAATCCGTTCCTGACCAGCGCCACTATTGACTGGCGATCCATTTTCACGGAACCGGTCGCACTGAACTATCATCCATTAACAATGATTACGCTTGCCCTGAACCGGCAGGCAGCGGGTTTTCATCCTCATGCTTATCTTGCCACCAACATTCTTTTTCATGTAATGAACAGTGTTCTGGTATTCCTGTTTTTCTATTTCTTATCAGGAAAAAAAATAATCACGGGTACCATTTCAGGGATCTTATTCGGCATTCATCCGATGCATGTAGAGTCAGTTGCCTGGATCTCTGAACGGAAAGATGTGCTCTATGTATTTTTCCTGCTTCTTTCATTGCATGCTTATCTGCAATACAGGTTAAAAGAAAAAAGCATTTGGCTTTTCGTCAGCTTTTTATTTTTCCTGCTGTCCTGTCTGTCAAAAGCAATGGCAGTAGTGCTTCCAATTATTTTAATCCTGATAGATTATTTCCAGCAACGTAAACTGTCACGGCTGGCATGGTTGGAAAAAATTCCATTTCTGCTGGTTTCTCTTTTCTTCGGCATAATCGCCTTGCGTATTCAGGCAGCGTCTGCAAATGAAACAGTAGCCTCCTTCACTTTTATTCAACAATTTTTTTTCGGTTGCTATGGTTGTATGATTTACCTGCTAAAATTTTTATTCCCCTGGTCACTTTCCGCATTCTATCCGTATCCGGTTACAGACAGTTCACAGTCGCTGCCATTCCTGTTTTATGCTTCACCAATGGTGCTGATTGTGACGGCCTGGTTGGTTTACCGTTATTTAAGGAAGCAATCATTTATCGTGTTCGGTTTCCTCTTTTTCCTGGTAAGCATTGCGCTCGTTTTGCAATTTATTACTGTAGGAAATGCATTGATGGCTGACCGCTACAGTTATCTTTCCTATGCCGGGCTCTGTTTTGTTACCGGCTTTGGATTTGAAAAAATTTACCATGAAAAACAAAAGATCCGGCCTTCACTTCTTGTTGCGGCTGCAATTATATTTTTTTTGTTGGGCTACCTCTCGCACGAGCGCACTAAGGTGTGGCATACGAGCGAAACATTGTGGAGTGACGTGATCAGCAAATATCCGGAGGCAGCAACAGCATATAAGAACCGCGGCAACTATTATGGCGCAAGGGGCAACACTGCCGCAGCATTGAATGATTATAAGGTGCTACTTAAAATGAATACCAACGATCCGGAAGTATTCAACAACCTTGGAAATATTTATGCAGATCAAAACAAAATGCCTGAATCCATGGCTGCTTATTCCAAAGCAATTGCGTTGAAACCCGATTATGTGAATGCTTACATTAACAGAGGTATCAGTTACAACACCTTGAAACAGCCGCAAAAAGCGGTGGATGATTTTTCAAAAGCAATCGCCTTGAATGGAAAAAAAGCTACGTTGTGGGCACAACGCGGATATACTTATTATGAAATGGGTAATTATGAATCCGCTATTTCCGATTTTGATATTGCTGTGAAGCTTCAACCCGACCTCCCGGCCGCCTACTATTGCCGGGGACTCTCTTATTACAGGCTTTCAAAAAAAGAAGCGGCAGCGAGGGACCTGATGAAAGCTAAATCATTGGGTTATGAAGGTGACTATTCCTTGCTAAAATAATAAGCGATGTAATAATCTTTTAAGGTTCTATTACTTCAAATATAATTCCGGTGCTTACGAACTGCTTTGTGTCTCTTCTCTTTTCAATCCAAACTTGTCCATCTTGCTGTAAAGGTGGCTTCGCTGCAAATCAATTTCATCGGCAGTTTTGGAAACATTCCATGAATTGAGGCGCAAACGATATTCTATGTATTGCTTCTCCATAAAATCACGAAAATCTATGAACTTGTCAAACCTGTTGAACATCGACTCCATCGGGTCGTTGGCAATATTGGCCACTGCATAAGCCAGCACTTCCTGTTCAGTTATTTTATTTTCACTTAGAATTACTAATCGTTCCATCACATTGTGCAACTCACGGATATTACCTGTCCAGTTGACATTTTGAAGTTCCTGAATGGCTTTAGGTGTTACAATTTTACGCGGAATGCCATAATCTTCGCAGATTTCAGTTACAAATTTTTCAGCAAGAATCGGTATGTCCTCTTTGCGATCATTGAGGGAGGGAACATGAATAATAATCACACTCAACCTATGATAAAGATCCATCCGGAAATTTCCTTTGTCAATCTCTCTGCTCAGGTCTTTGTTGGTAGCAGCCACCACTCTTACATCTACTAATATTTCCTTATCACCACCCACGCGCGTGATTTTGCTTTCCTGCAAGGCACGCAACACTTTTGCCTGCGCACTCAGGCTCATATCCCCAATTTCATCCAGGAAGAGTGTGCCGCCTGTAGCAGATTCAAATTTCCCAATGCGTTGTTTGATGGCTGAAGTGAAGGCACCTTTTTCATGACCAAATAATTCACTCTCTATCAGTTCAGTTGGTATGGCCGCGCAGTTCACTTCTATCAAAGGACCTGATGCACGGTTACTTTTTTCATGTATCCAGCGTGCTACAAGTTCCTTTCCTGTGCCATTGTCACCTGTAATAAGTACCCGTGCATCCGTTGGTGCTACCTTTTCAATTTTTTCTTTGATCTTTTCCACTGCCGGCGATTGTCCGAGTATTTCCCGGGTTTTAGAGACGCGGCGTTTGAGCACTTTGGTCTCTGTAACCAGCGAAACTTTTTCCAACGCGTTACGCAAAGAAATCAGCAACCGGTTGAGATCCATTGGCTTTGCAACAAAATCATAGGCGCCTTTCTTCACTGCTTCTACTGCAGTATCGATGGTGCCGTGTCCTGAAACCATAATGACAGGTGTATCCGCATTGGTCTGCATGATTTTATCCAGCACCTCGAGTCCGTCCATCTTAGGCATCTTGATATCAAGAAGGATCGCGTCAAAAGTTTTTTCTTTGAGCATATTCAACCCTTCCGGTCCATCATTGGCTTCTTCAACCTTATAACCTTCATATTCGAGAATTTCACGCAGCGTGCGGCGGATACTTTTCTCATCGTCAATGATCAATATCGTTGGCATGAAATAGTGTTCTTTTTTGAAAGAAGGTAAAGGTAAAGATTCCGGCTAACACCACCTTACATCTGAATAATAAAGCTCGTGGTAAATTAACTGGAACCTGAATAGGTGAGTTGTTAAAACCTGATGAAAGTCTGATTAACTTTTTAATTCAATGTTCCACTACAATAGCATGATGTTGCACATTTTGATTTTCAACAAATTCTAAAAAATAAATCCCGTTGCTCCAGGATGAAAGATCAAGCACTGAAACAGGATGGGACAAAATTCTTTTCGCTATGATCTTTCCGGATAGATTGGTAACGGTTAGGTGCAAAGGGCCATCTACAGTTTCATTTGTTTTAATCTGCAACATATCATTTGCAGGGTTGGGAAATACCGAAGCCAATGAAATGCCTGAAGTGGCTACCGGCCTTATTCCGGTCTGCAGTGTTGTATCCTGATAAGTAATTTGAGTAACTACCGGTAAGCCCAAAACATCCTGCGCATTGATCTGGAAAACCGGTGTTCCACTTCCCGCTGCCAGCCATTTATATTCATAAGATTTCAAGGTAACATTGGTACCGAAATTTAAGGTGTCAAGATAAACACTGTCAACATCCAATATGGTAGAACTAACTCTTAAAGCGTTAAAGGTTCCCGCCGGCGTTTTAACCGTTCCCCAACCATCAACGGTATTTACTCTTTTCCGCTGCTGTGAAACATATCCGAATCCTGTAAGGCCAAATGCAAAACCCGACTCAGAAGAATCCACATCGCCATATTGAAGGGGGAAATTATAGATCACATCCTTTTCTCCATAAACAATCGGGACAGGAATACCATCAAATGTGCCGGCAAATCCATATTGCTCGTATAAAGTGGAATTGCTTTTATAAATAAGATACACATCATCCAACGAGAGTTGATCTATCGAAATGCTGTAAGCAGTTTTATCTACAAGGTTTGCTCCGGTGTATAAGAGCTGATAAAGAAATGAGAGCTCGGTCTGATCATAAAAAGTATCTGTGGTGGAAGTTAAAGGCGTAAGTTGTTGAAAATCCCAGATGTGATCCGGACCCGTTTCAACAGGATCAATTGCAAGATCAAGTACCAATCCCGTGGTAATATAAGTGCCTCCGGGATGCGGCATATCGGCTTGTGTAATCGTAATTTGTGCACTGGCAGAAATGCATGTCATCAAAAGTAAAACAGGAATCAGTGCGTCTTTCATAATTATTGAATTTGAAATGGTAAGCAGCAACCAACGAGTGAGGATTATTATTTCTTAGCAGGAACTTCCTTTACCATCACGCCTTCGTTCCATGTCTGTGTTTTTTGCAGGGCGCCAGACTCATCATACAACTTCCATGTACCGGTCTTCTTTCCGGATTTATTGGTGCCTTCGGCCTTCACCTTTCCTGATTCATAGAAATCTTTCCATGCTCCATTTTCTATATTGTCATCGTAGTTGCCTTGCGACATAATTTTGCCGCTTTCATAATATTGTGATGAAATACCACTGATCACGCCATTCACATAGTTGTATTCCACAAAGGGTTTTCCATCGGGATAAAACCAACGGTTAAGACTGTCGCGCTTACCATTCCTCCACATTCCTTCCTCAGAAAGTAATCCTTCCACAGAGTAAGCCCGCCGCCAGCCATTGAGCACACCCGCAGCATAATTTTCTTCGCTCTTAATATATCCACCGATATAAAAGTCGTGCACTAACCCTTCTAACTTACTGTTTTTAATACTTTGCTCTTTCAACAAACTGCCGTTTTCATCAAAAATCAAAACCAGGCCATCATAAAAATCAAGGTTATATTCTTCCACCCTGCTGAGTTGCCCGCTCTCAAAGTAAGTTCGCCAAATCCCTTGTTTTTTACCATTCAACAATTTACCGGCACGATACATTCTGCCTGAAGGCAAGTACCTGATTTTCATGTCCACAATGTTATAAGCATTGGGATCATGTACAGCAATGGTATCGTAGGTTGCTACCATTTCATCGCTTTCCTCCTCCTGTGCAAATAGAAAAGTGGGAAAGAACAAAGCCAGACAGCATATCAACTTTTTCATTTCTAAACGTAGTTTAAGTTTTTAAAAATTGAACAATGCCTGCAAAAATAAAGAAGTTGAAGTAGTTTGTTGTGGTATAAATATACCAAGCACATTTTCCGAAGCGAGCCGAAAACTCCAATGCCTGTCAGCAACAACGTTTGCCATAAGACCAAGATTGAATTTTGAGGTTCCTCCATATGCTATCGAGCAACCACCAGTAAGCCAGGAGGTAAATGCATATTGCGGTTGTATAAAAAAAACGGGCAGCAGGTCGGTAAAAGGACGGTAGGTCATACCAGCATACGTCATCCATCTGTTGCTGAACGCATGAAAATAAATGAAGGAAAGCCGCATCGGAAACTGAGAAACATAAGAACTTGTTTTTACAGTGGTCGAAGTTTGATTCAGTAAGCTGTCTTTATTAAATTGAAATAAAGTTGTATCAGAGGTTTGTAAAAAATCCCCGACCTCAATACCTTCAAAGTGAAGTGAGGTGTCTGCTGTATAAAGGGTCGCTTGTTTGTTCCAGGAAATAAAACCCACATCGCCTGCATAAAAAACCAGCCGTGATTTTCCACCAGGCAATGTACACGAGAGCAACAGATCGAGCGAAGCTCCTCTTCCATCTGTTTGCAAACTTCCGTGGTTAGATGTATCAGCTTGCCTGTACTCGAAGTTGTAAGTTGCATCAAGGTATTCTCCATTCTGCTCTGTGAATAAAGTTGCATTGCGCAGGTTAATTTCAAAACCATTTTTAGCGGAGAGAAAAGACAATCCGACTCCAGCCTCCCATTCTGCGGCATGCGAGAAAAATTTCTTTTGAACACCAACACGAACCTGACGGTAATCATATTTAATATCACGTGAACCACTGAAATCGGCGGTTAATCCCGCATATGACGCATTTCCAAAAAAAACAACATTGAAAAGGTCACTGGTAAATTCAGACTGTTGTACTGAACCGACCTTTAAGCTTAGCGATAGCAATGCAGGCGTTTGCCATAAAAATTTTGGAGACACAACACGATAGCTGATGGATGCACCTGTATTGTACTCAAATGAATTGATAGAAGTAAGATTATCCGACACGGAATGCTTTTGCTCATCATCAATAAACTTATTGCGCAAGGCAGCAACACTGAAAGCCAGATTCACCGAGTTAGAGCTCAGCACTCCATTTCCTGATAAGGAAATTTCATGATTCATCGAATCATTGAATGATGTAAACGGATTGATAGCAGTAGTAGTCAATGACAAATCATTCCAACCTTTCAATGAATTGGCAATGTTCATTTCATCAGCTACGTCATGGCTTATTACATCCTGAGAATAGGTAGCAAAGGCATACAATAATAAGGTCCATAAAAATAAAAAGTGACGATAGCTCATGCGTTTAATATCCGGTGTAAAAAATAAAGTTGCCAGTCAATTTTATATCAAGCAGGTAATCGTCGTAAATTTTAAGGTACGAGCTGCATGCTCCGGAAGTAGTTGTGGTAAAAGAAGAACGAATGACTACTTTCTTCGCACCTCTGAGCCGGTTCATTTTTGATTCATCGGCAGGAACCGTCAGCACTGATTTTGTTTTTTCTGAAACAATACACTGATTGTTAAGCAGGCCGGCTGCAATGGTTGCTGTTGATGTGAATAGAGAATCCAACAAGTTGAAATCCTCATCATAAAAATACAACTGTGGAGTAGCGGAAAATGGAAAACCATTGTAAGCAATTATCGAAAACGTGCCTTCTTTGATTGCAGGATCTCCTTCTTCCTGGCTGCCTAATGAAAAATCAAAAGTATCCTGCAACACTAAATCATTTGCAACAAAAGATAACGGGATCGTCAGATTCAGCGCAACTTCCAATCCACTGGTGTCATAAGCAAAATCGTGATAAGCTGAACTGTTTCCAAATGGGTTCACGAACAAATCCATGGTATACTTCAACTTATCAGGAAGATTTTCCACCAGCGATTTGATAGTTGAGTTGGAGTTGTTCAAAGAAAAAAAAGTGAGTGATGGGATGAATGGAGACAACAAAGCCGGAGCAATACTGAGTGGTTTATTTAACTGATCCCATTGAAGAGAAACGTCATTTCCGGTGGAAGAATTAATTGCAGTCAGCTCATACAAGTTAATTCTGCCGGAAACACCAATTCCATTTTTAACCGACAGATCAATCGCAGCACTTTCCAAACCAATCGTTCCGCTTTTTATATTCTTAAATCCATCAAAAATACTTTCCGAAGGTCCGATGGTAATGATTTGTTGTCCGAGATAACCACTGATAAATTCCGGTACAATATCCTGCAGTGTATAGAGAATGATGACAGAGTCATTTTTTGAAATCGTCACGAGATCACCTGTTGAATCAATACTGGCCACAAGGTGACTATAGTACGTATTGTGTTCATCTCCATTAATACCGGTGAGGTCAAATGTATATCCGGAAAGATCAAATGATTTAACCACGGAGCTTGTAGAACCAGGTGGCGCGGCCGGTAAATATTCATTGAGTGAAATTGAATTACCGAAAACATCCGTTGCAGAAGGCAAAGCAAATTCAAAATGTGATTGCTGGGGAATGGTGCTTTGCAAGGTAATGTTCAGCAAACCTGATTTCACACGCAACTGATTCAATTGAGCACCTCCACTTAAATTGTATTTCGTTTCCTTGTTTTCATCAATCAGGTTTTGTGTTGGAAAAATGGCCGTCGCGCCACTCACCACAAGATCATGCGCGACCATTTTGATGATCAGCGCATCAGAAGTGTCAATCAATGCAACGCCGCCCGGACTGTCAAGATCGATGATAGCTGCGACCAATGTTCCTTCCACATGCTTCCCACTCAAATCAATCATCTTGGTTTGTGTTTGTCCGGGTAACAAATTCAAAAAGGTATCCTGAGTGAGCACCTGTTGATCAAACTTGTTTTTTACCTGGAAAACAATGTTGGAGATTTCTATAGTCAAACCATTTTCCAGCGTCATGTCAATAAACCCTGCCTCCAGGTCAGCCGATTCAAAAAACTGTGTGGCATCAATATCATTATCGCCGGTCACGATATCCTGAATAGGCGGAATTGGAAAAACTCCGCCGTTGGCAGCAATAATAAACTGACCAAGCAATCCGAGTTGCTGACACATCTGTCCCAGCGACAATGGATAAATGATGCTCTGATTTGCAAGACTCAGATTTGACAAAGAGAATCCGGCTTTAATAGTTGTATCAGGAATTTCCAGTGCCTGATCGGCAAATGAAAACTTATAAAGAGCATTGCTGAAAACAAGAGAAACAGAATGATCGCTGTTTTGCAGCAACAATGAATCAGCGAGTAAATCATCTAACGACAAAGAAGTATTCAGCAATGGCGCAAGGATATTCGCATTCCATGAAGGACTTGATTCACTTCCCTTTTTGCAGGAATTCAATACAATTACCACCAGAGGCAACAACCATAAAAATCTTAAGAAAATCCTGTGAAACATTCTCAGCAGATGGGAAAACCGTTCGAAGTGGGTGAAGTTACTTTTTTGATCACAATTACTCAAAATCATGTGGCAACAATCATTTCAAAGTGCATACAATATAAATAAGGAAGGATTCTTCATAAACAATATAAATGATCTAAACCATCTAAACGCTTCAACCCATCGCCACATGGCAATAATTTTTAGCTTTACTTCCTCATATTTGAGCACTATAAAAACCTATGAGTAAAAACTCTTTGAAAGATAAAGTGGTGGTTATCACCGGTGCATCATCCGGCATCGGAAAGGCATGTGCATTTGCATTTGCTGCAGCCGGTGCGCAGGTGATGCTTGCTGCACGCAATGCGGAAAAGTTGTCGGAGATAGAATGGCAAATCAGGGAACAAGGTCAAAAAGCTTCGACCTGCAGAACAGATGTTAGCATTGAAGATGATTGCAGAAAACTGATAGAAACAACCATCCGTGAATTTGGAACCATTCACATCCTCATCAACAACGCAGGAATCTCCATGCGCGCTGTTTTCGCAGACGTGGATCTAAAAGTGATCCGTCAATTGATGGACATTAACTTTTGGGGAACTGTCTATTGCACCAGGTATGCCATTGGCGAGATCATAAAAAATAAAGGCAGCATTGGAGGTGTGTCATCTATTGCCGGTTATAAAGGATTGCCCGGTCGTACCGGATATTCGGCTTCTAAATTTGCCATGCAGGGATTTTTGGATGCGCTGCGTGTTGAGAATCTTAAAACCGGTGTTCATGTAATGGTGGTTTGTCCCGGTTATACAGCTTCAAACATCAGGAACACAGCGCTCAATAAACAAGGTAGACAGCAAGGTGACTCACCGTTAGATGAAAATAGTCTGATGAGTGCCGAAGAAGTTGCAGATCACATTGTAAACGGAATTATTCACCGGAAGCGTGTTGTCATACTTACCCTTCAGGGAAAATTTACGGTACTGCTGAATAAGTTTTTTCCGGCGTTTATGGATAAGATGGTGTATAATGTTGTATCAAAAGAAAAGGACTCACCTTTCAATTGATACAACAACAGTCCCCTATTTAAAAAGGGTGGAAATTTTTTTGTTCATCAGAGATTAAAAATAGTTTCCAGGAAATTAGTTGCATTGAATTCCCCCGTCCTCTTAGAATACACGGCGGCAGTGTAAAAACACATAAGTTTATTTTTACTTCAGTCATTATCATGATTCACTTCGCCGACCTGCTTTCCTTCCTCATCAAATGATTTCCAAACACCGGTCTTCAATGCATTTGTATAGGTTCCGGTCTCCTTCACTTTTCCGGATTTATAATAAGCTATAAAGGCACCATTCTCTGCATTGTTTTCAAACATTACTTCTTCCTTTAATTCGCCGGAATCATAATAGTATTCCCACTTTCCGGTCATCACATTTTTGTGATACTGACCGCTTTCCTTCGTATTTCCATTTTCAAAAAAAGTTTGATAGGAGCCTTCAAATTCACCCTTGTCGTAATGCTCGATAATCATTACCGGACCACTTTCATAAAAGACCTTCCGCTCGCCATTTCCGATTCCGTTAGCAAACAATGCTTTTTCACTAATCTTTCCCGAAGCATAATATTTAAACAGTGTATCCTGAACCTGGTTGTGGATATAGTTGCGTCTTTCCACCAGATTTCCTTCCTTTCCATAAAGCAAATATTCACCTTCACGAATAGATGGACTGTCTGCCCTCACAAAATAAACTTCCCGTATGCTTTTATTTTCAAGGTCATAATAAGTCGTTATTTTTTGATTCTCCCTTGTGCAGGATATTATTACAGTTGCAATAAGCAGCAAACAAATCAATCTAAGCATATCATGTAGTTTCCTGCAAATATAAAAGATGCGATTAGAAACGAAATGGGTTAAGTGGATGGGGTGTACGACATTTCCCCATTTGGTTTTTTTCGCAAAGGTAATCCACCGGGTGTATGACAACCTATAAAAAGAAATGCTCCATCTATCTTAACCAATACCAAAATACAAAGAAAGTTTGCCAGGTTTTTTTTCTATAGGATTGAATTCGTCACCAAAATCTTTAAAAAGAGTCGCTCGCAAAGTCGCAAAGGAGATAGCGTATTTAACTGTTCGTCCATTGCGTTCAATACTTTTTTCATCTGATAGTCACTTCATTCAAATAAGCAAAGCAGCATCCTCCATTTTCTTTGCGAGCATTGCGAGCTACTTTTGATTGAACAACCCGCCAACATAAATTGATCTCCTTAGCATTTGTCTGTTATCTGCTGAATAGTATCTTCGTAACAGCATGAAAAAAATTCTCCTTAAAAACGCCCGGATAGTAAATGAAGGAAAAATTTTCGCGGGCGATCTATTGGTAAAGAACGGGCGCATTGAAAAAATTGATGCCCAGATATCAGGCACAGGTGCTGAAACCGAAATTGACGCCGCAGGTAATTATCTTTTTCCCGGCATCATCGACGACCAGGTTCATTTTCGTGAACCAGGTTTAACACACAAAGCAACGATCTACTCTGAATCGAAAGCAGGAATCGCAGGTGGCGTTACTTCCTTCATGGAAATGCCGAACACAATTCCGCCTGCGGACACGCATGAATTACTGGAACAGAAATACCGGACTGCACAGGTTACATCTCTCGCCAACTATTCGTTCTATCTCGGTACTTCCAACACCAATCTTGAAGAAATCAAAAAAACTGATCCATCAAAAATCTGTGGCGTAAAAATTTTTATGGGCTCTTCTACCGGGAAATTGGTGGTGGACAATGCAAAGGCACTCGAAAACATTTTCATCCATGCTCCTGTATTAATTGCAACGCACTGCGAAACTGATCCGCTCATCAAACTGAATGAAAATAATCTGCGTGCAAAATACGGTGATGCTATTCCCATTTCATTGCATCCGGTTATCCGGAATGAGGAACAATGCTTTGCTTCCTCCAGGCAAGCCGTTGTGCTGGCACAAAAACACAATGCCCGTCTGCACATTCTTCATATTTCCACAGCAGAAGAATTAGCATTGTTTGATAATAAAGTATCGCTCAGGGATAAAAAAATCACAGCAGAAGTTTGCGTGCACCACCTCCTTTACGATAGCAAAGATTATGAAAGACTTGGCCCTCAAATTAAATGCAATCCTGCAATCAAAGATGAGCGTCATAAAGTTCAACTGCTGAAAGCGCTGCTTGATGACCGGCTTGATGTGATTGCAACTGATCATGCTCCGCATTTGTGGGAAGAGAAATATTCCCTGACGCCGGAAGGGAAAATCAATTACTTCAAATCACCATCCGGCCTCCCGTTAATTCAGCATTCATTCAGCATCATGCTCGAATTTTTCCGGGAAGGAAAAATTTCATTGGAGAAAATTGCGGAGAAAATGAGTCATGCTCCGGCAATACTTTTTGGTGTAAAAAACCGTGGGTTTATCCGCGAAGGATATGCCGCAGACTTTTTTCTATCAGACATGAAAAAAAACTTCACGGTAGCAAAAGAAAATATTTTGTACAAATGCGGATGGTCACCTTTGGAAGGCACAAATTTTCAGGGACGCATCACGCATACTTTTGTAAACGGACGATTGGTGTATGCCGATGGCGTGTTTGATGAAAGCGTAAATGGAATGAGATTGGAATTTGAACGGTAATGTCCTTTTTGCATCAACTGTCAATGATCAATATCTGAGGCCATCATTTCGTTGTAGCCGCTACTTTTGACAGACCTGTCTTTCATAACTCAAAATAATAAATGGACGAAAACATAAAGAAAAAGAAGAGAACACGAATAACAATCCTTGTGTGCGCATCCTTAATACTCTTCTTTTTTGTGCTCAAGATGACAACCAAAAAAACTTCCGTTGAAAACGAGCTGATGATTCAAGCCGCTAATGAAATAAATAAGAAATGTCCGATTATGGTGGACAGCATAACACGTTTTGATAATTCGGCTGCTCTGGCCAACAATGTTTTTCAATTCAACTACACCATAACTAATGCTGACAAGTTAAATTATGACACATCGGCCTTGCAAAATGCTGTAAGATCTTCAACACTCAGTGCATTAAAGACTGACTCCAGGTATAAACTTTATCGCGACAACAATACGAACTTATCATTTGTGTATCACGATAAAAACGGTTCTTATTTATGCAGTATTTTGATGAACTCAAGCGACAAGAAATAAGTGCTATGGGTTATATTGACATTGCTATCCCATTAGTTGCGGGACTTATATTCATTGCATTTCCTGATAAGTTAATTAAGACAAAAGACGCCACTTTTGAAAAGAGAAAATCTTTACTGACTAAATGTGGCTTCCTTCTTATAATTGTTGCCGTACTTTTCTTTGTTATCAAAATCTTTGAACAATAAAGCTGCAGTCACGAAGGATTTGTCAGGCATTTCCGGATTTCACAGCTCTCCCGATTTTTTTAATACTTTCAATAAAAATTAATTCAATATGCGATTACAACAACTTACGCTACTATCCTGCTTTATTTTCATTGCATCATTAGCATTTGGACAAAAAACGGATGCAATAATAGATCAGCGGGCAACAGAAATACTACCCAAAGTAATTGAATGGCGTCGCTATCTGCACGAGCATCCTGAACTCTCCAATCGCGAATACGAAACTTCAAAATATATAGCGGCCTATCTGACATCATTGGGACTTGAAGTACAAACAGGCATTGCAAAAACCGGCGTGGTGGCATTACTGAAAGGTGGAAAGCCTGGTCCTGTTGTTGCTTTACGCGCTGATATGGATGCACTGCCTGTAGAAGAACGTAACAGTCTGGCCTTTGCTTCTAAGGTAAAGGGCGAATACATGGGTAATGCCGTTCCTGTCATGCATGCATGTGGTCACGATTCTCACATTGCAATATTACTCGGAACTGCGCAAGTGCTTTCATCAATGAAAAAGGATGTTCCAGGCAGCGTTAAGTTTATTTTTCAACCCGCTGAAGAAGGTGCTCCGGGTAATGAAGAAGGAGGCGCAATGCTGATGGTGAAAGAAGGCGTAATGGAAAATCCTAAAGTGGATGCCATTTTTGGATTGCATATCAATTCACAAACAGAAATCGGTGATATCAAATATAAAAGTGGCGCGGAGATGGCCGCTGCAGACATACTCATCATCAAAGTAAAAGGTAAAGGTTCTCACGGTTCACAACCCTGGGGTGGCATTGATCCGATAATGGTTTCCGCACAAATTATTGAAGGGCTGCAGACGATTGTGAGCAGGCAGGAAGATCTCACTATGGCACCTGTTGTTATTACTATTGGAAAAATTAATGGTGGCGTTCGAAATAATATAATTTCAGAAGAAGTAATAATGGAAGGAACCATCAGAACACTCGACAGTGCCATGCAAATAGATGTGCATGAAAAGATCAGGCGAACAGCCACAAAAATTGCAGAAGCCGCCGGAGCAACTGCAGAAGTTACCATTATCAAAAAAACATTGATCGTAAACAACAATGCAACATTAACGGGAATGATGTTGCCAAGTTTAGAGAAAGCAGCAGGCAAAGAAAACGTTCACATCATGAACTGGATGACAGGTGCGGAAGATTTTAGTTATTACGGAACAAAGGCGCCTGCTTTTTTCTTTTTCCTTGGCGGAATGCCCGTTGGTCAGGATCCTGCAACCGCTGCACCACATCATACACCTGATTTTTATATTGATGACAGCAAACTGGATGTAGGCGTAAAAGCATTTTGCCATTTGGTATTCGACTATGCAAGTCTGAAAAAATAGTTAATGCATCAATGGAAAACAAAGGAACTGCAATAAAGAGAATAGCTATTCTGGGAATAGGAGGCGTAGGTGGCTATTATGGTGGAAAATTGGCGGCGTCTTACACTTCCGGTTCCGCGATCGAAGTAATTTTTATTGCACGTGGTGAAAATGAAAAAGTCATCCGAACAAAGGGGTTAGAACTGATCACTCCCGCAGATCACCAAATCATTCATCCAAAAATTATAACTCATGATGCCAGTGAAATTGGTGTAGTTGATCTTTTGATATGCACCACAAAAGCATATGCGCTTGAAGAAAGCATCAAAACAATTTTGCCTTGCATTGATCAGCACACCATCATTCTTCCACTCCTGAACGGAGTGAATAGTAAAGAGCGCATTCAACAATTTATTCCAAACACAAATTGCTGGCAGGGTTGCACTTACATTGTTACGAGACTGGTAGAACCGGGTGTTGTTAAAGAAACAGGCATTTGGAATCAACTGTACTTTGGAGATGAACAGGCAAGTGAAGAAACTATTTTCCAATTGCAATCCATTTTTACCAATGCAGGAATCAATGCCAAAGGAACGAAGGAAATTACACCGGTGATATGGTCCAAATTTATTTTCCTCTCTCCTATCGCGACCATGACCACGGCTTTTAATTTGCCAATTGGCGCAGTGTTGGAAAACAAAGAACATAGCCGCATGTTGTGGTTATTGATTAAGGAAATTGCAGACATTGGAATGTTTAAAGGAATTCGATTGCCGGAAACAATAGCCGCAGATACGCTTGAAAAAATAAAAAAACTACCCTTCGACACTTATAGTTCAATGCACTTTGATTATTCGCAGGGAAAGAAAACTGAAGTGGAATCACTGACTGGTTATGTCGTTAGTCTTGGTCAACAACTTGGCATTGAAACTCCCTGCCATGATCAAACACTTGCATTGCTGAAGGCCAGGGTGATTTTTTAAAAATATCGAACATTGATTAACGATTTTTGAATTTCGAAGTGCGGCTCCTATAAAATGCGGGGCCTCAGTAACGGGATTGCCTGCCGGACCAGGAAGAAATAACTCCTTGATTTCCGGCAACCATCCGTGTGGAAAAATTAATTTTTCAAAGACTTGCAAATTATAAACAGTGTTCAGTATATTTGCACCGTTACTTATAAAATCATCATTCAGCAATGGGCATCACCGAACGCAAAGAGCGGGAAAAACAGGAACGCAAAGCACTCATCCTCGAAGCCGCCACCAAAATGTTTATTGAGGATGGATTCGATAAAACCTCCCTTCGCAATATTGGTGAAAAGATAGAATACAGTCCTGCCACTATTTACCTCTACTTTAAAGACAAGAACGAATTGTTTTACGCTATCCAGGAAAAAGGATTTGAACTTTTGCTGAAGCAATTCAGGAAACTGGATAAAATAAAAGATCCTTTTGCCAAGCTGATTGGCGTGGGTAAAGAGTATTTAAAATTCGCGGAGAAAAATCCGGAATACTACGACCTCATGTTCATCATGCGTGCTCCAATGCTGCATATTGAAAATGAAGAAAGCTGGGACTGCGGCATGCAAAGTTTTCACTTCCTCGAAGAGGTAGTTACTGAGTGTATCAAACAAAAAAAAATAAAGTCAAAAAATGCGGCCATGGCTTCTATTGCCATCTGGTCCTTTGCACATGGTTTGGCCGCGCTTCACATCCGCGACCGGTTCAAAAGCATGCAAAAGATCAAAATTAATAACCTGATGGAAGAGGAACTGGCGGAGATGATGAGCATGATGAAATCCTGATTTTTTTTGCGAATAAATATGAACACTGTTCACCAAATGCACACTATAATTAACTTTCGATCGTCCATCTGCAAAAAATGCCATTCATGAATCGTTCCTTACATTGGTTTTTGATACTCCTGTTATTCCCTACCTTCCTCAGCGCACAAAGTGCTATTCTCGAGAATTATGTAAATGAAGGACTTAAGAACAACCTCGCCCTGCAACAGAAGGAATTTTCATTGCAGAAATCGATGTATGCTCTGAAAGAAGCGAGGGGATTGTTTCTTCCTTCCCTCAATTTTTTGGCAGATTATACCTACGCCGGCGGAGGAAGGTCGCTCGATATTCCTGTAGGTGACCTGCTGAATCCTGTTTATACCACCCTGAACCAACTGACCAATTCCAACTCCTTTCCGCAAGTGGAAAATGCAACAGAGGAGTTTTTGCCCAATGATTATCATACCACAAGGCTCGAAGCTGCCATGCCGCTGATTAACGCAGAAGTATTCTACAATCAGCAAATAAAAAAAGAAGATATCAATTTCCAGCAAGCGGCCGTGAATGTATACAAGCGTGAGTTGGTGAAGGAAATCAAAAACGCTTACTACAAATACCTGCAAAGCATACAGGCAGCAAAAATTTACGCGAACACCTCCAAACTTTTAGGCGATAATAAAGCAGTAACAGAAGCATTGGTAAAAAACAATGTAGCACTTCCCGGCAACGTGTTGAAAATTAATGCCGACCTGGAAAAATTCAATGCCCTGTATAGCGAAGCACTTAACAACAGAGAACTCGCTGCCGCTTATTTTAACTTCCTTCAAAACAAACCATTCAACATGGCTATTGAAGAAGACAGTCTTATGCTGAATGAAATTACGATCGCGCAAATTAATTATGCGGCATCTGTCGAAAACAGGGAGGAAATCCTGCAATTGAAAAGCGGAATTGAACAAAATAATATTTTATTAAAACTACACCGTTCTCATGCCATTCCACAACTAAGTACCTTCTTTGATGTCGGCTACCAGGGCTACTATTATACGTTTGACAAATCACAACAATATTACTTTGGTGGCTTGCAATTGAAATGGAACCTGTTCAGCGGATTCACGAATACAAACAAAGTACGTCAAACAGAAACTGATGTCAGGAGTCTGAATCTGCAGCTTGATGAAACAGAAAAGCAACTCAAACTGGAGCTGACAAGAGCACGGTTGGAGCTGCAATCAGCCATTGCAAAACAACAGGCCTCGCAGAAAGCACTTGAATATGCCAGGGACTATTACAGAATCACCCAACTCCGCTATGGACAAAATCTCGCATTGCTTATTGAACTTACTGATGCGCTCAATCAACTTACAGGTGCACAATTGTCACTCTCCCTATCCAATGCGGATGTGCTCATCAAACAAGCAGATGTCGAAAGAGCAGCAGCTATTTACAAACTCTAACAAACTACATTAATCCATTCCATGAAAGTTTCATTCGTTTCCACGCTGATTTTTATCACTGCAGTTACCGCAACCATCTCCGGCTGCGCTTCAAAAGGCACCGACGATAGCAATAAAGAATCAAATACAATTACAGTAAAAACAGCAACTGTAATCAACCAAGCAGTTACGGTACCAATCAATTCAAGCGGCATCATTACCTCAAAAAAAGAGGCACGCCTTTCCTTTAAAACAGGGGGTATCATATCGCGCATGCTGGTAGATGAAGGTCAAAATGTACATTCAGGACAGTTGCTGGCCACACTGGACCTCACCGAAGTAAATGCTTTGGTTGCGCAAGCGCAGCAAAACGCAGAGAAAATGCAACGTGATTATGACCGGTTGAATAATCTCTACAAAGAGCATGCGGCAACGCTTGAACAATTACAAAATATAAGTACCGGGCTTGAAGTGGCGAATCAAAATCTTACTACTGCAAAATTCAATCAACAGCATTCCTCCATTTATGCCACCGAAAACGGGACGGTTATTAAAAAACTGGCGAACGAAGGTGAACTGGCAGCTCCGGGAAATCCTGTGTTCATCATCAACTCTACGGCAGATACTGATTGGGTAATTCGTATTGGTGTGGCTGATTATGAATGGGCGCGCATTAAATCAGGTGATCAGGCCACTGTCAGTATGGATGCTTATCCGGGAGAAATTTTTAATGGAGCAGTGAGTGAAATTGCGGATGCGGCAGATCCATACTCCGGCACTTTTCAAATTGAAATGAAGGTTAATCCGGGAAGCAGAAAATTCGCCAATGGACTGATTGCAAAAATTAAGCTCACCCCTTCACAAACTATGCAATTGTCAATAATTCCTATTGAAGCTTTGGTAGAATGCTCAGGTAAAAAGGGCTTTGTCTATAAACTCAATCAGGATAAAAAAACAGTCACGAAGATTCCGGTTACAGTGGCATTCTACCTAAAAAACCAGGTAGCACTATCAGCGATCGATTCAACAACCACTGAAGTGATTACCGGTGGTTCGGCTTACCTCAGTGCAAACTCAACTGTTGTGATTGCTGTAAAATAGTTAACAAGCGATTGCCTGCTTTACGCTCCTTTCCTACATCCGCTCATAAGTCATTTAAAAATTCACCATGAGAATATCAGAATTTTCGGTTAAAAATTATCAGTTCACGATTATTGTATTTGTGATGGTAATGGCACTCGGCATCAGTTCGCTGATCAATATGCCAAGAGGTGAAGATCCGCCCTTTAATGCCCCTTCTTTTGTTGTGATTGCGGTTTATCCGGGAACAAGTCCTAATGATATGGAAGAACTGGTAACAGATCCTATTGAAGAAAAACTGAATGAACTGAGCGATGTCAAGCGCATCCGCACCGCCATTGACGATGGTGTGATGATTTGTGAAGTTGATTTTACCTGGGGCAGCAATATCGACAGTAAATACAATGAAGTGGTGCGCGAAATCAACAATCTTCGTCCTTCATTACCTGCAGATCTCCTGAGCCTTGATGTACGCAAAATTACTTCCAGCGATGTCAATACCAAACAGATCGCACTTGTTTCCGAAAACGCTTCCTATAAAAGCTTATACGATGAAGGCGATCGTTTGAAGTCATCACTGGAAAAAATAAGTGGCGTAAAAAAAGTGGAAGTCCGCGGCTACCCTGAACAACAAGTGCGCATCTCCCTGAACCTAGAAAAAATGGCGCAGCAAAAAATTCCATTACTGCGTGTGCTCGGAGCCATTAAAAATGAAAATGTAAATATTCCCGGTGGAAGCGTTGATATGGGTGCAAAAAAATTCAATGTTAAAACAAGCGGCGATTATAATTCAGTGGATGAAATAAAGAATACAATCGTACTTACATCGGCTGAAAAAATTGTGTACATGAAAGACATTGCCGACGTTGAATTGGGATATGAAGACGAGAACTATCTTACCCGTTTCAATGGAAAGCGTGCTGTATTTGTAACGGTAAGTGAAAAGGAACGCACCAATATACTGGCCATCAATCAACAGGTAACTCCCGTGCTGGAGCAATTTGCACCAACGTTGCCGTCCAATATAGCATTCGCGGAAGGATTTAACCAGGCAGATGATGTTTCAAAAAGATTAAGCGGATTTGCTGTTGACTTCGGCATCGCCATCTTGCTGGTGCTGCTTACGCTTCTTCCGTTAGGCTGGCGTGCTTCTATCATCGTAATGATATCCATTCCGCTTTCTCTTTCCATTGGTTTGGCTCTACTGAATCTTTTTGGCTACACCATTAACCAGTTATCAATTGTCGGGCTCGTGGTGGCATTGGGATTATTGGTGGACGACAGCATCGTGGTAGTAGAAAATATTGAACGTTTCCTTCGCAATGGCTATTCAAGAAAAAATGCAGCTATTGAAGCAACCAAACAAATCGGGTTGGCTGTAGTGGGTTGCACTGCAACTTTAATTTTCGCTTTTCTCCCGATCGTGTTTCTTCCGGAAGGATCGGGTGATTTCATTCGCAGTTTACCCATTGCTGTCATCAGCACTGTACTCGCTTCGCTTTTCGTTTCACTTACCATTATTCCGTTTTTATCAAGTTTGATTCTCAGCAAGGATCACAATCCTGAAGGAAATATTTTCATGCGCGGACTCAAGAAACTGATCAGTGGTTCCTACAGGCAATTGCTGCGCCGGGCACTTGCTCATCCATATATCACGCTCTCCATCGCCTTTGGAATCTTCGCTGTCAGCATCGCACTTTTTCCTGTTGTCGGATTCTCGCTTTTTCCTAAATCAGAGAAACCAATGTTTATGGTAAATATTGAAACTCCTTTGGGAACCAATCTATATGCAACTGATAGTGTTGCACAATTTGTGGAAAAGGAATTACAACAACACAAAGAAATCGCTTCCTTCTTCACGAATGTCGGAAAAGGAAATCCACGTGTGTATTACAACATTGCTCCAAAAAATGAAGCGAGCAACTATGCTCAGTTTTTTATACGTACCCAACCGCTCACGATGAAAGAGCTTGAAACCATTATCGATGAGCTGCGTGGAAAATTCGATAATTATCCGAATGCAAAAATCGAAGTAAAGCAATTTGAACAGGGTCCGCCTGTTGAAGCACCTGTGGCCATGCGCATCTTCGGAGAAAACCTTGACACACTTCGTTCGCTTGCATTTAAGGTGGAAGATTTAATGAAAAATACAGAAGGCACCATCTACATTAATAATCCATTGCTATCGCTGAAAACTGATCTGCATGTTGCAATTAATAAAGACAAAGCAGGATTGCTTGGTATTCCGGTGGCAGAAATTGATCGCACCGTGCGCTTGGGTATCGCAGGATTAAACATTGGTACCTACCGGGATGAAAAAGGAGATGAACACGAGATCAACGTTACACTTCCTAAAGATCAAAACCATCCTGCTATTGATCAGTTCGACAAAATTTATGTCTCTTCCGTAACCGGGAACCTTGTGCCACTCAGACAACTGGCAACACTGGAAATGAATACCTCGGTTCCCACAATCAAACACTATAACAAAAACCGTTACATCACTGTAACATCTTACGTAAAAACAGGATACAACACCGGTGAGGTAACACAGGAAATAATTCAAAAAATGAACACGCTGAATCTGCCGGCCGGTTACAGTTACCAGGCTGCCGGTGAAGTGGAAAGCAGCCAGGAAAGCTTTGCCGGACTTGGAACTATCATTATCATTACCATCTTTGGAATACTCGGCATTTTACTGTTGGAATTTGGAACTTTCAAAAGCACATTTATTGTGCTTTCAGTGATTCCATTGGGCGTGATCGGAGCTGTGTTTACACTGCTGATTGTTGGAAAAACATTTTCATTTGTTGCAGTAATTGGTCTGATAGCACTTATTGGTATCGAAGTGAAGAATTCAATTCTGCTGGTTGACTTCACCAATTATTTACGCGAACGCGGAATGGAATTAGATAAAGCAATTGAGCAGGCGGGCGAAACACGCTTCGTACCAATCATACTCACCACACTCACTGCAATCGGCGGACTGACGCCATTGGTATTGGAAGATGCTCCACTTTATGCGCCATTGGCGTGGGTATTGATCGGTGGTTTGATCAGTTCTACATTACTCACCAGGCTTGTAACTCCGGTATTGTATAAATTGCTCCCTCCGAAAGTTCAACTGATTGAAAACTTTGATACCATTGACAACCCACTTAATCACGTTTCTTGAAATTCATGCTATCGTCAGTTTATTTCTCCATCATATTCATACCAATTAACCGGACAATCCATGTGAGCAAGCTCACTTCGGATTAACACGCGCTTTACTAATTGATTTTTCAACTGTTATTAATGGATTAGCGGAATTAAGTGAAGCCCTAATCATCATCACCTGTGCAATTTTTCAACAAAGAGTGACCAGTGCCCGTTTGCAGCCCTATTTTTCAGGATTAAAAGCAAAACCTGAGAAGGATATTCCGTTGAATTTACACACACCTGCTCCGTCTGTTCCAAACCAAAGTTCTCCCTTCCTGTCTTTATAAATTGTATTGATAGCATTACTAGTAAGTCCGTCGATACTCGTATAATTAGTTAAGTTTTCGCCATCAAAACGCCAGACACCTGCATCATACGTTCCTATCCAAAGGTTTCCATTATTGTCTTCGTTTATGGTCCAGACCCGTGCTAAAGTTCCTGGTCCTGATTTTCCTGATTTCAAAAATTCAGGATTACTCATTCCTTTTTCCGCCGTAAAATTGATCAAGCTTTTTCCATCGTATTTGAAGAGTCCATTACCATTATTTCCAAACCAAAGGTTACCGTTACTATCTTCAAATAAACCACGAACAGCAGGTCCACTCAATCCTTTTTCAGTAAACCATGTAAATGATTTTCCATCGAAGCGACACACACCTAAAGTTTGTGTACCCAACCAAACATTCCCCTTTTTGTCTTTCAGGGTACAATACACCGAATAAGCGTTGAGCATGCGCAAATCCGGGTCACTGGAATTTGTTGGATTAAAATGCCTGGCATCTAAAGAAGAAGCCGGCAGGAGCACATAGGTAAACGTTTTACTGTCGCTGTGATATGCTCCTCCTCCCACCTCAAACCACATATCATCCGGTTCCATGCTGATTCCCTTATCGCTCAGCAATTGCTTGTTGCTCTTATCAGGAAAAGCGGTGAATGCTTTACCGTTAAAGCAACTGATACCGCCTGCCGTTAAGAACCAAAGGTTTCCATGATTATCTTCCTGAATGGTAAATACCTGGTTATCGTTCAACCCATTTTTAGTAGTAAACTGTAGTAAAGTTTTCCCATCATAACAATATACTCCTGATCCATTGGAAGCAAACCAATAATTATCATTAACGTCCTGATAAATGCAGTTTATAGCCTTGCCTACTTCAGTTACCGCGTTTGCGCTAAAATCAACAGTGTAATCAACTTTTTTTGCAACTGTATTCCGTGCAGGTACGCTATCAACCGATGGAGCATGAATAATTTTAGCCGCACCGTCCCTTTCATTACCACAACTTGCCAGCGTGAAATATATTATTGCTATGAGAAGTTTATGCAAGCGCTGATAGATTGATATTGGTGCCGTCATGAGCTTATTGTTTTAGAACCATTTACTTTGAGTTGTAAAGTAAACGCTCCTTTAAAATTAGCTGCTTCTTAAGCCAATTCACTTTTTTCTGTTTTATTTGTCAGAAACCCGAGCATCATAACAAGTGCTGTCAACAATATAACCTGAATAATGAGCGATTTATTTACCAATGAAATAGATTGTATCGGTTCAATTGCAAGAAAAAGTAAAATAGTAATAAGCCCTCTGGGTGCAATAAACAAGAGCGGTGACAAAGGAATTTTAGAGAGTTTCAATTGAATGGCTCTGAATAGAAAAATTGCAGCAGAAATCCCAACCGACCAAATCAAAGTGTCTGTGTTAAGTATTTCACTCACCTGAATTAAGTAACCAAAAAGTAAAAAGAAAAGCGCTCTTACCAAAAATGCTGCTTCAATAGTTAACTCCTTAAATTTATATACCTCACTATTCAACTCATTTGGTTTTAACTTTTCAATCCATTTATATTGTTTGAGTTCATCAAGATTGCCAAGAAACAAACCAAAAAGCAAAATGAAGATTAATCCCGGTAAATGATAAACTTTAGAGACAGCATAAATTAAAATGACGAGCAAAATGATCGGAGCAAATTTTATGTGATGATCAATTTTGCTGAGCAGAAAAGCAAGACCGATAGTTGCGACAAACGAAACAACCGTTATCATCAATAGTTGTAACCCGAAATGCACAAATGAATCTAATCCAAAACTGTTGTTAAGAGCAACAAAGTTGAAGAATAAAACACCGAGGATATCGGACAAGCTGCTTTCATAAATTACAAACTCTTTATTAAAAGTTGTAAGAGTTTTCACGCTTGGAATTGCAATTGCGCTGCTAATAATACAAAGAGGAATTGCATTAGTCAAACTGTTTTTGAATGATGCTTCTCCGAAATGCTGAAATAAAAATGAAAGTAGAAATGCTAATACTAGCATTGGAAGTAAAGCAGCAACAAGAGATTTTTTAATGAGCGGTGCTTTTGTTTTGTTAAACTCCAACTCCAATGAACCCTCTAACACAATAAGTATGAGTCCAACTGTTCCAAAGACCGGTAAGAGAGGTGACAGGTCAGGAACGCTTATTTCAAAAAAGCCGGAAACCTGTCGCACTGCAAATCCTAACAGTAATAACAAAATTACTGAAGGCACTTTTGTCTTTGCCGATGTCAGATCAAAAACATAAGCAAGCAAAAGTAAAATGCAAATCGTAATAATTATTTGTATCGTCATTCTTGCCAGTCATTTCTATTCTTATCAATGAAAGTTAATACAGTCACTATAACATTACAGTCCATTTATTATGAATAGATAAGGATATTACTATGGCACTTTTCCAACTACGCACAACTTTTTCAAGTCAGCCAGAAGATTGTCAAAATCGAATTACGTTAATAGTGCCTGTGATACCAGACGCTGCCATTTTTTTGGCTTTGATTCTTCTAAACTGCCGCTGTAAAGATTAAATTCCTCCAGAACCCTCAATCTGTGAGTGTTGAAGTGCTGCTGGTTCAAAGATGCATCCTCAAAAGTTAGCAACAAAATTTATACAATAAGTGCCACTTACTCTGCTATTCGTGCAGGTCAGCAAAAACACATGGTGTACCTTGTAAGGTTGTTTTTAGAGTTTGGTTATGTGCTGCAATCTATAATAGGTGATTACAAATCTGTTGGCCTTTTCTATTCCAGCATTTCATATTCGTAATAGAAAGACGTTACAATACCTTTAAATTTTCTGCTGAAACATTTTTGAAATGCACAATTAAAATTCTATCACACTCATCGAAGTCAAAATTTATTTTGTGTTCAGGAAACACATTTACAAGTTTATATAGAAGATTTTGCTTCTTCATTTCTTTGAACATTTGTTTTAGATACTTACACTATTCTGAATACCACACTACTGCCAAGTCAATGTTAACAGCAGCTCAAATTCTATTATGGTCGTGATAAAGTTGCCAACAATTCTTCCAGGTTTTTCATTTGCATAGCATATCCTTCCTTAAAGCCCATTTCAATCATTCTTTCTAAGCGTTCAAGGGATTCATTATAAATAGTAATACTGACTAGTGTCATTTCGTTTTGTCCGCTGAAATTAAAATCCCACTCGGAACCAGGCAATTCAGGGTTTTCATCTTCGTCTGCAAAAGCATTCGACATTTTGAAATTGGTTTTCGGAGTAATGGAAGTATATTTCTGAACGGACCAACGCTCCTGCCCTTCCGGGCTTACCATCGCATAAAATCTTCGCCCACCGATTTCAAAATTCATAAATTTGGTTTTTGAGGTATACGGTTTAGGTGCCCACCACTGGTCAAGAATTTCCGGTTTAGTATAAGCATCCCAGACCAGCGAAAGATCTGCATCAAATTCTCTTGTTATGTATACTTTTTGAGCCGCCTTGTCAACGGTAAAATCAAATTGCAGGTTGTTGTTCATTTTTTCTGTTTTTTAATGGTTGATAATACATTGTCCAGTTGCTTGAATCGTGTTTCCCAAAGTGTTCTGAATTGGTTTAACCATTTATCAATCTCTTTCATTTTATGAATTTCAAGAGAGTAATAAATTTCCCTGCCTTGTTGCTTCTGTTTTACCAGCTCGCATTCCGTGAGTATGCGAAGATGTTTAGAAATAGCCTGTCGGGTAGTGTTAAAGTTTTCTGCAATGGCGTTCGGTGTCATTGCCTGCAATGCAATTAAGGTAAGAATCGCCCGCCTTGTAGGATCAGCTAATGCCTGGAAAATATCCCTTCTCATTTTTATCAAATCATTTTTTGGGAAACCAATCGGTTGCAAATATATGTGCAACTATTCGGTTTCTCAAATATTTTTGCACTTTATTT
The DNA here is from genome assembly GCA_016717285.1 of Chitinophagaceae bacterium. Lineage (NCBI taxonomy): Bacteria > Pseudomonadati > Bacteroidota > Chitinophagia > Chitinophagales > Chitinophagaceae > Chitinophagaceae bacterium. Next base: position 1,173,570 of record JADKFU010000005.1, on the reverse strand, counting down.
TTCTGTTGTCAAAAATTCCTGCAGGGTGGCGGTTCGGATCGATTATCCGTAGCTGCTATTTTTACTACATTTGAAATCTTCCCACCTAAAAAAAGAAAAAGAATTATTATAGCTTGAAAAAATAACTTTGAAAACATGATTTGGAAAAAAACCATCGACATTAAAGAACTGAATGAATGGCACAACAACAGCATGCAACAACATGTAGGCATTGAGTTTACAGAAGCTGGCGACGATTTTCTTAAAGCTACCATGCCGGTTGATTATCGAACCAAACAACCCATGGGACTTTTGCATGGCGGTGCTTCTGTAGTACTGGCTGAATCATTGGGAAGTGTGGCATCTGTATTATGTATCGACTCAACAACACAAACGGTAGTCGGCCTGGAGATCAATGCAAATCACATTAAAACGGCCCGTGATGGTTTTGTGACGGGAATCGCAAAGCCGATTCATTTGGGAAGAAGCACGCAGGTGTGGGAAATAAAAATTTACAATGAGCAGGAAAAACTGATCTGCATCAGCAGAATTACAAATGCCATTCTTGAAAGAAAATAAATTGCTATTTGAATTTTAGCTTGAAATAAAGGATGACCATTCAGAGAAACAGTGTAAGTAAATTGGCCGAAATAATCGGAAGGCTGTTAACCTGTAAACCATAAATCAGCCACAGTGTTGCACCGGCAGAAAAAATTCCAAACATCACTAATGAGAGATCTTTGGCTGACTTCGTACGCCACGTTTTAATTACCTGCGGAAGAAATGAAATGGATGTGAGTGCGCCCGCAATCAATCCAAGTGTATCATTTGAAGACATCCTTGCTATTGAAGTTAAAAATTCAACTGGTACAAAAATTAAAACCCAGCAAAAGGTCTTCACCAAATACTGTCCAGTAACAGCACCAGCAAAAACTGCAGTATCATCATTCCATCCACTAAAAACAGGTAATAGAAATCAGATTGCTTTGTACGTGTTCTTGAAATCACCAGATAAGTAATGCAGGCAGACACAATCATGGCAACACCGGTTCCATAATAATGCGCGAGCACAAAGTAATGGATGCCCGAAATAAAAATGAGCAACCCGCTGATCACTTTGTAAAGATTTTCAGTCGCAGCAGGTCCATAACGGATAGGAATGGTCTTCAATCCTTCCTTCCTGTCAAATTCAATGTCGCGCGCATCAAAACAAAGTGCTACCATAAAAATGAACAGCATTCGTTCGGCCAGCACCAACCACAAATTGTAGTCAACCAGCGGCCACTCTACATTTACCGCCGGAAGAAAAGCAGTGGCAAGTGTCCACACAGTGGTAATCATGAATGCCTTATGAATCCAGAGATTGCGAAGACTTCTGAAACGACTGGTGGAACGTACCAATGGCAATTCGTACAAGGAAGAAATTATTCCAAGTGCTACCAGGATTCCAAAAATCAATAAACTCGTCTGGAAAACAAAAAAAGCAACGCCGCCTGCACCAATAATGGAAAACATGAACAATGTGAAACGGTGCTTTGCCGCCAGGCCCGTTATTGTTCCGTAATCCTGCGGTGGAATACGAGAGACACTTAGTAACCTATGAACATTGTACAAAAAGAGTGTTGCAAAAAAAACGAGGAAGGCCAATCCATCCATGTAAACAGGCATTCCCAGCAAAATGTATGTTTCCAGTAAAATGGCAAGCGCGCACAATGAGATGACTACATTGCCAAAAATTAAAGGATTGATAATCCGCCGAATCAGCTCGTTCAGGTTTTCAGGCATCAGTGGTTGTTTGGCATTTCACTTTGAACAAACAGCTAAATCATTCAGATGCGCAATATAACTTTCTTACAAAGGAATATTTCCATGCTTTTTCCTTGGCCGCTTATCCACTTTATTTTCAAGCAATGAAAAGGCACGCAGCAACTTCATGCGAGTTTCATCCGGGCGGATCACTTCATCAATATATCCATGTGATGCGGCTCCATAAGGGTTAGCGAATTTTTCAGCGTATTCATCAACCTTCTCCTGCAGTTTGGCTTCTTTATCAGTGGCGCCATTTATTTCTTTTCTGAAAATAATTTCAGCAGCACCCTTTGCTCCCATCACTGCAATTTCTGCAGTGGGCCATGCATAATTCATGTCGGCACCAATGTGTTTGGAATTCATAACATCATATGCACCACCATATGCTTTCCGCGTTATAACAGTAACACGCGGCACTGTTGCTTCACAGAATGCATATAATAACTTCGCACCATTACTGATAATACCATTCCATTCCTGATCGGTTCCCGGCATAAAGCCCGGAACATCTTCCAATACGAGTAAAGGAACATTGAATGAATCGCAGGTGCGAACAAACCTTGCGCCTTTTGAAGAAGCTTTGATATCGAGTACGCCTGCCAAAACCGCAGGTTGATTGGCAACAATGCCAATGCTTCTTCCGCCAATTCTACCAAAACCCACCACCATGTTTTCAGCAAACTGTTCATGCACTTCCAAAAAACTACCCTCATCTGTAATCGCGGCAATCACATCCTTCATATCGTAAGGTTGATTGGGATTTTCAGGTATGATTGTATTAAGCTTTGGCCTTCGTTCATTGGCAGCTTCATAAGGATACATGGGTGCAATCTCTTCACAGTTTTGCGGCAGGTACGAAAGCACATTTTTTATTTTCTGAATACAGGCTGCCTCATTGTGCGACGTAAAATGCGTAACACCTGATTTGGTGGCGTGTGTAACAGCACCACCTAATTCTTCAAAGGATACTTCTTCATGTGTAACGGTCTTCACTACATTCGGACCTGTTACAAACATGTAAGAAGAATTCTCTACCATTAAAACAAAATCAGTTATCGCCGGTGAATACACTGCGCCACCAGCGCATGGACCCATGATAGCGGATATTTGCGGTACAACGCCGGAAGCTTTCGTGTTCAGATAAAATATATCGGCATAGCCGCCGAGTGAAACCACACCTTCCTGTATGCGGGCACCACCGCTGTCGTTCAGCCCAACGACCGGCACTCCGTTTTTCAGCGCCATCTCCATAATGCGAACAATTTTATCAGCATGGGTTTCAGATAGCGAACCGCCAAACACTGTAAAATCCTGAGAATACACATAGACCATTCTGCCATTTACGGTACCGTAACCGGTCACAACGCCATCACCCAGATAGACTTCCTTCTCCATGCCGAAATCAGCGGATCTGTGCATCACAAACATTCCTATTTCTTCGAATGAACCTTCATCAAGCAGTAACTGAATGCGTTCCCGCGCGGTAAGTTTTCCTTTCTTATGCTGATCCTCAATTCGTTTCGCTCCGCCACCTTCCATGGCCTTGGCAATCTTTTGTTCAAGCAATTCAAATTTCGCTTTCGTCATAGCAGACCTTTTATTTACTGATTACTTAAATTAAGAAGGTCGCTAAGATAGAATTAAACCAACATTTTTCAGTTCAAAACAGAAAAGGGTTGCAGCTCAACATAAAGCTGGCAGGCTGTATTTTGTAAAAGAAAAGATTCGTCGCAAAATCGAAGGCTGCAATGCAAATAAGGGTGTTTAACTTTGCGCGCTTGCACGATGGTGCGAAAAATCTAATGGCGCAATGTCGTACACCCGGGAAGACCTTTATAAACCGGTTTCAGGGAATTTAACCTAACTTGTATTTTTACGATTCAAATTTTTAAAACTATGCTGCAACAGTACCTGGCTGATCAGTTTGAAAGTGCACTGATTCAACTGAAAAATGAAATCAACAGTTATACGCATAAAGAGAATATCTGGAGACTGAAGGGAGATATAAAAAACTCCGGTGGCACACTAGCACTTCACCTGATCGGAAACCTTCGTCATTTTATCGGTGCCACATTAGGAAACACCGGTTATGTGCGACAACGTGATGCTGAATTTAATGATCGTGATGTGCCTTCGTCGGAGATCATGAAAAATATTGACGAACTCACCTACAGCGTGAAAGTGATTGTCGGAAATCTCACACAGGAGCAACTCTTCGGTGAATATCCGTTGAAAGATGGCAAGCCTGCCAAAGTAACTTCTGAACGGTTGATACAATTGCTTGCACACCTGCAATATCATGTGGGTCAGATTAACTATCACAGAAGAATGCTTGACGCGCCTGTTAGCTTGTCGGATGGAATTGATGAGCTTGAAAAAAGGGGCTGATATCCGGGCACAACTTATTCGTTGAGCTTTTAATTCAGCTTCATGAACGTCAACATTATTCAGCAATCGCCATTATCTGAAATTCCTTCCGCTTCGGGAATTGAAGTATTCGAAAATCGCATCTTTATTATTGGAGATGATACGCAGTACCTGTTCGAGCTGAACAGTGATTTTGTGCTCGTTGAAAAAATAAATTTTTTTAAAGCTGAAGTGAATGAGACAGGAAGGATCAGTAAATCAACAAAACCTGATCTTGAAGCACTCACCACCATTCAACATGATTCCGAAACATTTCTGCTGGCACTTGGGTCAGGATCCATTCGTGGCATAAGAGACAAAGCATTTCTCTATTCAATAAATAAAAAACAGGTTACCGGAATTTCACTCCGTCGTCTTTATGATCATTTAAGAAATATATTCATCAATGAGCAGTTTGGCACTTTGAATATTGAAGGTGCACTTTTCTATCAGCAAAAATTATTTCTGTTTCAACGTGGAAATATCAGTGGCAGAAACCTGGTGATTTCAATTGCATGGAATGATTTCCTGCATTTTGAAGAGCAGGGAAATCATGAATCTATATTGATTCAGGAGTTGAAATTGCCAATGTTGCATGGACTTCAGGCAGGAATCTCCGGTGCCTGCATTGTGCCCGGAAATAACATGGCATTATTCACCGCTTCTTTGGAAAATACATCCAATGCAATTGATGATGGACCTTCAGCAGGCAGTTATATTGGTTTGCTTGGCATCGCTGAAAAGAAGTGTGTGTTAATTGATTTGGTTCTATTGAAAGATGAAAATCGTCCGTTCTTAGGAAAGGTTGAATCCATTGCAGTAACACGATTTAACGGAACAGATAAGATAGATGCACTCGCTGTTTGTGATGAAGATGGGAATCCTTCGCAATTATTGAAACTGGAAATCAGTATCTGAAAGTGCATGAAAAAACAGCTGATGATCTGCAGTTTAATCAGATTCTTCGCTGCGCTCAGAATGACAACCACCGTTTACTGCTTCAGTATGTATTCCATGGCTTCATCCTTCCCATTCAAAAAATCAAAATAACTGTGACTGACTGCGATGTCAGGAACAAGGGGTCCGTTATGACCAGGCCAGTTGTTCCAGAATTTGGTGGAGTAATAAACCGTAATCTTTGAATCAGGTAATTGAAAACTTTTTACTTCGCCAAAATGATTGATGTTGGCGCCGGTAGGTTCTCCTACGATAATTGCATTGGTGTTTTTTACAAAATCAACTGCATTCATCAATGCAGAGGAGAATGTTTTTCTGCCAACCAACACATACAACTTGCCTTTTGTATTTAAGTAATTTCCTTTAATATTTTTAAGAAATGGATGGAGCACCGAAGAATTCCCGCCGCCATTGAACCGCAGATCAACCACCAGTTTAGATGGTTTGCGGAGTTCAATTTCCCGAAATATGTTCGTATTAAAATCATTGAAAGAAAGCTTATCGTCCTCCGAACATTTCGCATAATCAAAATACATTGTATTATGGGTGGTGTCATATTGATACCAGTAAAAATCATCGCGCATATAGGGTAAAATATGATTTAATGGTTCGGCTTTTACCAATGTTGTTACCTTATTAACCGGAATTGATGGAACAATAGCAGTAATAGTATCGCCGGTTGCTGTCAATAATCTGAAGCTGGCTTGTTGTTGATTTTCAATGAGACCGAGTCCATATAAAAGTTGTGGCTTGTTGCAATAGTACGCCATCCAGAATTTAATGAAGGAAGGATTGTCCTTCTTCAGGATACTGCTGAGTTTCGATATCACTTCCTGTACCTGATGATGATCGATCGCCAGCACGCGGCATGAAAGATATTTGCTGCTTAAACTATCTGCGAGGATGATGGCTAAACCTTCATCAAAATACTCAAAACGAAAAGGAAAAATATTTTCGAATCCGGGATCAATCCGTGTATGCTCATCTGCAATCCTTGCATTGATTCTGAATAATTCAACAATGAATTCTTCCTGCGTCAATACTCCTGCCCGATTTTTTAAATCGTTAATAAGGCTGTCGAATGCAACCTTTGAAATATTCGCGAAGAGATTTTTGTGACCGGAAATTAAATGGCTGCTGAAATAATCAATATCACTTTTATAATCATGCTTTTGAGATAGTGGTTGGGAATAGACGGATGTATTCTTTAAGATAACAAGTAAAAAGAGGAAGAGTATTTTATTTTTCATGACTGGAAATGGAAAAGAATCTTTTGCTATTTTTTTTTGCAAATGAAATTGGGTTCGTATTTATTTTCAAGATAGAGACGCTTCATTTTAGAGCTATATTCTTCAGTTCGCTTAGAAAGAACAGACTAAATTTTTTTATCCATCCACCTGCCATTTTTCAAATACCACGCGCACATCACAAAAGTTACAATCCAGTAAACGGATTCTGCCAGCCAGATAGCAGGCAAGCTCCAATGAAGCACCACTGCCGAGACTATGGTGTAGGAAACATAAAACACAATGGCAACAATTTCGATCAGCAGTGAGACCTTCGTGGCACCTGAACCACTCACAGCAAATATGGTGAGGATGGAAAATGAGAATAATGCAATAGCAAAAGTCAATGTTCTTAAAGTAGGAATGCTGTCAATAATCAAATCTTTATCATTCGTATAAACTGATAAAGTGGCTACCGGAAAAATGTTAATGAGCAATCCGAAGAAAACGGAAAAACCAATGCTGATGAATGAAACTTTTTTAATCAGCGGAATCACATCGTCAGGCTTTCCTTGTCCTAACAAGTTACTGGTCATTGAATTGACTGTGGAGGCCAATGCCCACACCGGAATGCCGTAGAAAGTATACAATCCGCGCACAAGGTTGGAAATGGCCAAAGGATGTTCACCCAAATGTTCAATAGCAAGAAAAAACAACCACCACGATCCCACGCTGATAACCTGTTGAAACATGAGCGGTGTTGCAAGGTTCAGCATGCTGATAATCAACTTGAATTTGATTTTTGTAAACTGGAAAAGATGATAATCAATTCTGAATTTCTTCACCAAAAAATAAATAATAAAAACTGCTGTAACCGAAGCTTCCGCGATAGAAGAGGCAAGGCCAGCGCCGCCAACACCCAATACCGGAAATCCGAAGTTGCCAAACACGAAGCAGTAAAGAAAAAATATGTTAATGCCCACCATTGCTCCCGTTGTCCATACGGTAACTCTCGTATTACCAATGCCAATAAAGAATGACATAAAGCAGGAATTCAGCAAGCCAAACAGAATACCATAAGAACGGTAGTGTAAAAAATAAGCGGCCTTCTCTAAAATTATATCTGACTGAATAATGCTTGCAAGAATTTTTCCTGATAAGAAATGCATTAGGATAAACTCCACTGTGCCGAGCAAAAGCACCATTCTTAGCTGATGATCGAGCACCTCACCAATGGCCGCATTGTTACCTTCCCCTTTTCTTCTGGCAATCATCACTTGCATACCAATATTCATGGCGTAGCCGATATTGAACAACAGGAAATAATAGATGCCGCCAATTGCGCTTCCACCCATATCAGCTTCGCCAACACGACCGATAAATGAGGTATCAACCAGGTAAATGAAATTCTGCCCCAACGATCCCAGCATGATCGGCCAGGCGATGAGGAAAATGTTCTTATAGGAAGTGTATGGATTTTTTGCTATCATGATAAGGTCGGCGAAGATAATTATCCTGCGATGTATTAGTAAACATCGATGGTAGCTTCAGTAATACCCATAGTTGATCGGATTGATGATCATCGGATATGATTGGAAGATGTAAATTAAAAATGTAATGTCACCCCGTGGCCCCTCAAAGCGGCGCATTTCTCCGGTAACTTTCTGTCGCTTTGGTTAAACATCTTCATTCCCGAACCGTTTGATAAAATAAATTTCGATAACACTCAATTTGATTACAGCAATTATGCGCGGGAAACATTAAGACGGAAGCTGACTGAATAACAACACCATGAGATTTCTGCAGCATAGAGCATACAATAAAAAAGAGCCGTCTTTCGACAGCTCTTCTATTTTGGGTGGATGATGGGGCTCGAACCCACGACCCTCAGCTCCACAAACTGATGCTCTAACCGACTGAGCTACAACCACCGTATAAGGGTGCAAATATAATTGAAATCGGTTAAGGTGGGATAAGGATTTAAAATGTTTGAATTGTTTGACGGGTTTGAAAAGTTTAGGGTTTAGATTGTTTAGTGGTCATTAGTCATTAACCATTGGTCATTGGTCATTATGTACAATTCTCAACTCTTAATTCCTAATTCTCAATTCCCATAAAGCTCCATCACTTTCTTCCAATTCACCACATTCCAGATGTCGGTGAGATAGTCAACGCGCTTATTCTGATGTTTAAGATAATAAGCATGTTCCCAAACATCAACGCCGAAAACAGGTTTGCCTTTGTCTTTTGAAATATCCATTATCGTATTGTCCTGGTTCGGTGTAGTAACAATGGATAATTTACCACTGCTATCCGTCACCAGCCAAACCCAGCCTGAACCAAAAACACCCATTCCTGCTTTACTGAATTCTTCTTTAAACTTATCCATGGTTTCCCATTTTGTCACCATCGCATCCTTCAGTTTCCCGGTAGGCAGCACATCAGATTTTGGTCCGATCACCTGCCAGAAAAAAGTATGATTCCAGTTACCACCGCCCTGGTTGCGAATGGCAGCACGTGAACCCTCCGGTAATTTATCAATGTTTGATAGCAATGCATCTAAGGAACGGCCTTTCAATTCTGGTGCCTTTTCTATCGCTGCATTCAATTTGTCTATGTAACCCTGATGATGTTTGGTATAATGAATCTCCATTGTTTTTGCATCAATATATGGTTCCAGTGCATCATACGCATAGGGCAAAGGAGGCAGCTTGAATGTGCTGTCATCAACTGGATGGAATGATTCATCAGTGAATAAAGTGGCGGCAGTTGATGTATTCCAATCAAGGGAAATAAGACTGATAGCACCGGCAGCTGCCAATGTTCCGTTCTTAATGAATTCTCTGCGGGATTTCTTTGTTACTGTTTTCATGTTTAGAATTTTAAGGTTGTATGGGTTGTATGATTTAATTCCGGAAGGCTAAATTGGGTAATTTTACGACACCAATTCTATAAGCAATTGTTAACAGCATATAATTAAATCGAAAAGTGACGAAGAAGATAAAAGGTTGTAAAAAACAATTATGAAAACTGATATAGAAAATAAGGAAGTTGAGCTGAATGTAGAAGGAATGACGTGCTCGAGCTGTGCGATGACAGTGACAAAATTTCTGGAGAAACGCGGCATGAAGGAAGTATATGTTGACTTTTCATCCGGCGCAGTGAAGTTTCAGCCCAATGGAAATTTTAATGCTGTGGAGATTTCAAATGGCATTGAAGGATTGGGTTATCATGTTAATTCAAAGTCAACAGTTGAATCAACTAACGGAATAATAAGTTGGATGAAAACGCTGGATGCAAAATTCTATCTGTCACTTGTCTTCACCATTCCTTTATTGTTGCACATGGTATTGCCATTGCCATTTCTTCATAACCCTGTCGTTCAACTTCTGCTTTGCCTGCCTGTAATGCTGATCGGTTGGCAGCATTTTGGAAAAAGCGCCTTCGGATCTTTAAGAGAGGGTGTTCCGAATATGGACGTGCTTATTTTTGTTGGAAGTAGTGCGGCATTTATTTACAGCGTTGTCGGCCTGTTCATTTATCACGATGCTAATTACCTGTTTTTTGAAACAGCGGCTTCCATCATAACCCTGGTTTTACTTGGTAACCTGATTGAAAAAAGATCAGTAAAGCGAACACGGTCAGCCGTAACAGAACTCAATAAGCTTCAGCCTCAGAAGGCAAAGCGAATTGATTTTTATGGCGATGAAGCATTTGAAGTGATCTCTGAAGTAGATCATCATGATATTAAAACCGGAGATTATTTTTTAGTGAACACAGGCGACAGAATTCCCGCTGATGGAAAGATTGTGTGGGGAAACGGCTGGGCAGACGAATCAATGATTACCGGAGAAAGTATTCCGGTAGAAAAGAAAAATGGCGATGCACTGATCACCGGTACAGTATTGCACGAAGGAACCGTGAAGATGAAAGCACTGGCAACCGGTAAGCAAACAGTACTTGCACATATCATTGAATTGGTAAATGATGCGCAGCGAAACAAACCCGACATTCAACGGCTCGCAGACAAGATCACTGCCATTTTTGTTCCTGTAGTGTTTATGATATCTGTCGTTACTTTCATCTCCAGCTATTTTCTTTTTGATCTTTCTTTCAGGCAAAGCCTTATGAGCAGCATTGGTGTGCTGGTAATTTCTTGTCCTTGCGCCATGGGACTGGCAACGCCAACTGCCGTGATGGTCGGCATCGGACGCGCTGCTAAAAAAGGAATTCTGATTAAGGGTGCACAATCGCTGGAAACACTCATCAGCGTGAAAGCAATTGTGTTTGACAAAACAGGAACGTTGACAACCGGCAAATTCAAAATCAAGCGGATGCAAAGTTTGGGCATCTCAGAAACAGACCTGAAAAGCATTCTCGTGAGTGTGGAAAAATTTTCATCACATCCTATCGCTGCTTCTCTTGTTGATGAGCTTAAAAATGAAATCAGTTTTTCTCTCCATCAGGTAAGTGAAAAGAAAGGGGTCTCGATTTCAGGATTTGATGAAGCAGGTAATAAATATGAGGCAGGTTCTTATCAGATTGCGAAAGATCATACAAACGATCCATCCTTCAATGTTTATGTTTTGAAGAACGATCAACTTGTTGGAATGGCAGAGGTACGTGATGAAATTCGCGGTGAAGCGAAAACGGCCCTCGAATACTTTAAAAAATCCGGCATTAAAACCGTGCTGTTAAGCGGCGACCGCGAGGCAGCCTGTAATTCCATCGCTGCGGAATTAGGTATTGATGTTTTCTATGCAGAGAAATCTCCTGAAGAAAAACTGAACATTATTCATCAGCTTATGCATACATCTGCGGTTGCAATGGTGGGAGATGGCGTAAATGACGCTCCTGCTCTTACAGCAGCCACCATCGGCATCTCGTTGAGCAATGCAACACAAATTGCCATTGATGCTGCGCAAATTATTTTGCTTCACAACGATCTTGGGTTATTGCCGGAAGCATTCCGGATCAGTAAACACACACTCCTTACGATAAAGCAGAACTTATTCTGGGCATTCTGTTATAACATCATCGCCATTCCGATTGCTGCTTTTGGGCTGTTACGTCCAGTGGTGGGTGCCGCTTCCATGGCTTTCTCCGATGTGATGGTGATTGGCAACTCACTCCGACTCCGCGCAAAAAAATTATCTTAGCGCCGATGCGTAAAAAAATACTGTTCATCACCAGGTGGTATCCGAACCGTGTGGACAAGCTTGATGGAAATTTTATCGAGAATCATGCGCGCGCGGTTTCCATGTTTGCCGATCTCGCCGTATTGTATGTAGGTGCCGATCCAACTATGAGTGACAAGTCGTATGCCTGTGATGTTTCCACTGAACATGGTTTCACGGTAGTACGTGTATGGTACCGGAACAATGATGTTTCTACAAAAATCAATGGCCGTATTATAAAATTCTTCCGGTATCTGAAAGCAACTAATATCGGCTGGAGGCAGACAAAAAAACTATTCGGACTTCCGGACGTGAATCACGTTCACATTTTTACACGACCGGTATTACTTGCATTTTATCTCAGATTCCGTTACAGGATTCCATTTCTGATTACCGAACATTCGAGCCATTTCGTGCATGATCTGCCTGTGCTTTTGCCACCTATGAAATGGTTTGCGCAATATGCAGCACGGCAGGCAAGAATAATAACAGCCGTTTCAAAAACGCTGCAGGAAGCCATGAACGCATTTGGTCTTCATGGTAATTACCGCATTGTTCCTAATGTTGTTTTTGTAAATGAAATACCTTCTGAAAAAAAACAGGAAATAACTGTAGTAAATATCATTGCAATAGGCGGACTTACTGATCAGCGTAAAAATATTGCAGGCCTCATTCAGACTTTTGCCGCTATACATATGCAGTTGCCCGATGCACGACTCAATATTGTGCGGCCGGTATCAGATCAAAAACTATATGAGCTTGCGAAAGAAACCGGACTGCTTAAAACAAAAATTTTCTTTCATGATTATTTATCCAATGATGAAGTATACGCATTGCTTGCGGATTGCGCCTTCCTGGTAGTGAACAGTATTTCAGAAACATTTTCAATGGCTGCGGCTGAAGCGCTGGCCTGCGGAAAACCAGTAATCACTACCCGTTGTGGAGGACCGGAAGAATTTATCGATGAACAAACCGGCGTGTTGATTGATGTTGACGCACCGGATCAATTGTCAGCAGCCCTGATAAGCATGTATGAAAAGTATAACGAATTCCGGCCTGAAAAATTAAAGCAATACGCAACGGATCATTTTTCAGCGCAAATAGTCGGAAAGAAATTTATGGATATCTATGATCAACTTGCTCCTCAAACGCGCCATTGATCGAGGTTGCGCCCCAATATTTTTTCCAATGTGTCAATCTCGGCCTTCATCATTACTGATATTTTCTTTCGTAACACCGGATTTAACGCAGATCGCTTTCTTTCTTTAGTATTTACTTTCCACAGCCAATACATCAGCCAGTCACGACGGGCAGATTGATGCGGGAAAATCCATTTTCCCGCTTTCTTAATTATTGAAGGAGTGTGGACTGTCAATTGCCGGATAAATCCGCTGCGTATGGTTTTGCTGGCGTTGTATACTTTAAATGCAGCAGGTAACATTTCATCCACTCCAATGAACCTTAAAATATCGAGGTAAATTATTTCTGTATCAGCAATAAAGTCATCAAACAAAATCACTTTCACATTTTCAGCTCCAAATAATTCGAGGTATTTCTTTACCTGCAGAGCGTATGATGCAACATCAAAATAATACAGTCCTTCAACCGGGCATTTAATAGCAGGAGAAATCCGCAACCCTTTTTTGCGTTCAGCCTGTGCATTTAATGCTTCTTCAAAATCAGTGATGTTTTCATTGTCATTGAAAACATGGTTGCTGTGAAGCGCATACATCATGTCGACAGGATTGCGCAAAAGAATAATAATTTTTGCTTCAGGATTGAATACTTGAATTTGATGCGCAGCAATGGTGGAGTATAAATTCCAGACAGAAACTTCACCAATGGCAATTTCATTTTTATAATCTTTGTAATAAGCCAGAAACTTTTGTTCATCAAGCAATGGAAACCTGAAATGAAGATCGGTACAAAAAAAATTCAGCTCTTTAATCCTGGGAAGATATACCTGCGGATGCTGTTTCAGATATTCATACAGTGAGGTGGTACCGCTTTTAGGTGCACCTACGACAAAGAATCCGGGTTTTATAATACTATTCATCTGATGCGAAGCAGGGTGGAATTAATTCCTGTCTTACGAAACACAGCAATGGACATGGCTACATTCAGCACTACATTGTTCACTGCCGCTGCAATGGCTGCTCCTTCTTTTCCAAAAGTTGGAATCAGTAAAAAGCTAAGGCCCGTAGTAAGCACCGCACAAATCACCAATAACTGAACAGCTATCTTCTGATGCCCCGTCATGGTAAGCATGTAGCCGACTGATCCCGTTGCAAAGTTTACAACCTGCGATAAGGTTAGCAACACCAAAACAAAACTGCCACCGCCGAATTCTGCACCAAATAACCTTAGAAAAAATCCAGGAAAGAACAGGAAACAAATAATCAGCGGGAGTGAAAACAGAAGTCCGAACCATAAACTTCTGGTAATTACCAATTGCAGTTCTGCAATTTTTTTTTCCGCATATAATTTGGAAATCAATGGAGCCAGCACTACGTTGAGTGCAAACAACATATACCCTTCGAGATCTGAGAGCCGCGTGGCGATGGCAAACACTCCTGTTTCTGCCGCATCCCTGAAAGAACCCAAAATAAGCAGTTGCACCTGCGTGAGATAAAAATAAATACCATTCACCATAAAAAGTGAAAGTGCAAGTTTGCTCCATCTCACCTTTTCAAATAATGGCGCAACACCTGAAACGGTAAGCAGCACTTTGCGTTGCACAAAATAATTTCCTGTAACAAACGCAATGATAATGCTTACCACACTCAACACAATTACCATCGATACACTCAATTCTTCCCTGAAAAAAAAATAACAAACTCCAATCAGCAACAGCAGCAAGAATGGGCGCAATAACTTATCAGGAAACTGGCTAAGAGAATTGAATTGGAAACTTCTGAGCCATGAAAATCGCAGGTTAATCATCGCAATTACCGGCAGCGCAGGAATTGCGAGCCACAATCCTTGCCTCAATAAGTCATCAGCAGGTTGCTTAAAAAAATAAGACACAGCAAATAACACGACAGAAACAACAAATGAAATCAATAGAATACGCCTTGTTGCATATAAAAAATAACCGCGCATCAGTTCACTTCTTCCCTGCACACGATAAGCCGGTAATTCCTTAACTGCCAACTGTTCAAATCCCATACAACTGAATACTGCCAGCAAATTCACCCACGAAAATCCATAACTGAATATGCCATAAGCTGCCGCTCCCAATAAGTTAGTGATCGTGAGACTGATGAGCAATGAAGCAATTAGTGAACACGCTTGTATGCTGAAAACCACCAGCAATTCCCGTACATGCCGGCTGCTGAGCCATTCGCGGAGACTTTTTGTGGAAAGTGATTTCAGGATGGAATCCATTCAGCAGTGGTGAAGGATTTTTTTGATGAAGGTAAAATAGGCAATATTAAATTCAGGTGGAGGCCATCCATATTAAGGTCACGGAAATACTTTCCGGCTTTCACTTCTGTTTCACTTTTCATCGGATCAGTGTCACATTCCCGCTCTTGTTAATCACTGTTCCGTCTGTTAGTTGACCTTTCAGATGCCACACATAAACACCCACCTCTTGCTTGTTGCCATTGAACGTTCCATCCCACCCAAAATCCACATTAGTGGTGGTGAATAACAGTTGCCCCCAGCGATTGTAAATGCTGAAGTCAATAGAGACTATTCCGCTTCCAAGCACATGGAGCAAATCATTTTTACCATCATTATTGGGAGAGAAAGCTGTAGGTAATGTCATCACAGGCGGAATTACAATGTTACAGGAGTCATCGACTGCAATTACTATCGTATCAGCACCTAAAAAACAATTGTTTGAATCAGTAACGCTCACTATATAAACGATGTCCGTATCCGGAAAACACAAGGGCTGACTGCATTCAACACAACTCAGAAAATCTGTTGGTGTCCATGTGATGCCGGTAAAATGATTCACGCTCAGTAAAACTGCTTCGCCCAGGCAAACCATTGTATCATTGCTCGCTACAACTGGTCCTGAGGAAGGCCAAACGATGACATGAACCGAATCATACTGATTGCATCCGAACTGATCTTTCGCAAACAGGTAATAATTTATGGATGCACCAGGCGTGCTGACAGGATTTGAAATTGCCGGATCGGATAATGCAGTAGCGGGTGACCATTGATACATAATGGCTCCATCTGAAAATAACTGAACTGATTCACCAAAACATAGTGCAGTATCCGGACTTGCATGCAAATCGAAGGGAGGATGAATCACAACAGTAACTGTATCTGTTGCTGTACAACCACCTGGCCCGGCCGCCGTAACCGTATAAGTTGTTGTTGATTCAGGTGTTGCTACCGTAGCTTCGCAGGTGAAACAACTCACACTGCTGGTTGGCGTCCAGTAATAACTTGTTGCACCATCGCCATCGAGCTGTACCGAATCACCATAACAAACAGCGCCTCCCGCACCTGCATCAATCACCATCGCACATTCGCATTTTTTCACTGTAATGTCATCAATTCCAAAATCATTGCCCAATGCACCATTCTGTGTATTTACAAGACACATGGTGATGGATGTATTTAATCCGGAGGTCCATGTCTGTGCAAAATTTATCCATGTATCAGACTGAAATGGAGCGTTTAAGGCGCCAAAAAACGGGAAGGTATTCATAGTAACCTGGATGGCGGCGGGACTTTCCGTAACCAAAGAAGTAAGCCAATAACTGATTTCATAAAAAGAATTCGGATCAACCGGAAAAGTCTGACACCATGGAGATGAATTAGCAGTGGTGGCACCATTCACAATCAAAAAATTTCCGGTTCCTGTCGTGTGATCAGTTCCTGAAAAGGAAGACTGGTAAACAGATGCATCAACGTCAACCGTGTATTTACCTTCTGCAAAAAGACAACCTGGCGTTGAACAATAGTTGTGATCAGAAATGAAACCGGTATTTCCCGCACTGAAATCACCATTGGTGATAATGCTTTGTGTAGATAATTCCAGTCCGATAGGACATTGAGCTGCTGCATCAAGCGCAAAACAAAATCCTGTAACGAAAAAAAGATTGCTGATCGAATGGCTAAAAATTCCTCTCATTACCGGCGAAGTTACAGAAAGGAAAGTATTTCGCTTACCAGATAAAAATCAACCCCATCCATCAGCTATTTAACCTATAAATATTTACATTTGACTAACGTGAAATTTCTTCCAGATGTCCTCCAGAAATATCCGGAATAACATTTTCTTTCAAATTACGGGCTGGACATTCTCTGCCTGGTTGTTTATGGTAATTCGCGTTGCCGGACTTGCAGATTATGAACGCATCAAGTTAATTGAACCCATCCGTTACCAGGTAATATTCATCCAGAGTACCATGGCTGGATTTACAATCGGGCTGCTGTTGGGTATTCTTGATATTTTCCTGTCAAAAAGTAAATTACGTAAACGATCCTTTGGCTTTTTAGTGGTTATAAAAGGATTGATTTATATCAGCACCATAATTATTGTGGTTTCACTTATTCATTTCATTACCGGACTGTCAGATCAACTCAGCATACAGCAGGAATTGGTAAAGCTGAAAGTGTTTTATCACCAGGGATTGCTGATTGCAATTCTTGTTTATGCATTGGTGATTTCCTTCCTGATAAGCTTTATACTGCAGGTGAATCAGAAATTCGGTCCGGGAATATTGTTGCCAATGTTACTGGGCAAATATTTTAAACCACAACAGGAAAACCGCATCTTTCTTTTTCTCGATCTCCGTTCTTCCACCACCTATGCCGAAAAAATCGGCCATGTGCTTTTCAGCGAACTGATACAGGATTGTTTCTATGATCTTGCCAAACAAGTGGAAAAATTTCAAGCCGAAATTTGTTTGTATGTTGGCGATGAAGCAGTAATTACCTGGAAGCTGAAAAACGGATTGCTTAATAATAACTGCCTTCGCATAACACTTGCTTACAACGAACAGCTTCAGTCACGATCTGAACACTACAAAATCAAATACGGCATGGTCCCCGAATTCAAAGGAGGGTTGAATGCAGGACTGGTGATGGTGGCTGAAGTAGGTGAAATAAAAAAAGAGATCACTTATCACGGTGATGTAGTTAATACAGCTTCACGCATTCAGAATCTCTGCAACCAGTATGGCAAAAATTTGCTGATCTCCGAACAATTAAAAAATCAATTACCTCCCGCCAACGATCTTCAATTTCAATTGATAGGCTCGCTCGAACTGAAAGGCAAAAAGGAATTGGTGAGTATATTTAGCGTCGAAAAGAATTAAGAATTGAGAATTAGGAATTAGGAATTATCTAACTGTGAGCATAATGTCCAATGACTAATGGCAATATACATGAGTTCACCTTCAACAAACAATCTAAACTCCTCAAACATTTCAAACCCTTCAAACATTTCAAGACCACATCTCTTCGAATTTGAAGATCTCCCCTGGTTTCCGCAGGTAATTCGCGAAGGCATGATGGATTTTTTGAGACACAATATCTCCTGGTTGAATTTCTATGAACCCGTAGCGCCGTTGTTAAAAGAAACATTGATGGCAACACAGAAAAATGAATTGCTCGAGCTATGTGCAGGTGGTGGCGGTGGTGTTTTAAAGCTGATGAAATATTTAAATGCGATTGATTGCCATCCTCAAATAACACTCAGTGATTTGTATCCGAATATAGAAACCTACCAAAAGTTAAAACTTGAAACAAATGGGAAAATTGATTTCATGGAACAACCGGTGGATGCATTAAATGTTCCTGCGACAGTAACGGGAATGCGTTTGTTGTTTTCTTCCTTTCATCATTTCAGACCTGAATCAGCCAAAGAAATTCTCGCAGACGCCGTAAATAAAAAGGAAGCGATAGGAATTTTTGACGCGGGTAATAAAGGTATTTTTACAATGCTCTTCGGAGTCATACTTTTGCAACCCATTGCATTTTTGGTACTCACTCCTTTTTTCAAACCTTTCCGGTGGAGCAGATTGCTGTTTACCTACCTCCTTCCGCTCATTCCTTTGTGCACCATTTGGGACGGTTGCATTTCTATACTGCGATTTTATACAGTGGAAGAGTTGAAAGTCCTTACAGAACAAATTTCGCCCAATCATTATACCTGGAAAGTGGGCCAGCTCAAAAACAGATGGGGACTAAAAGTGAATTACCTCATTGGCCATCCATAACCATCATTCGATCATAAACATACCATTCAAAATGACAGCAGCAGCACTTATTCAATCACTACCTCAAAGAATGAAAGTTGGTGCCGGCCAGGGAATCGACCTCCTTTATCATTTCAAAATTTCGGGCGAACATGGAGGCGATTTTACGGTGAAAGTTAAAGACGGCGTTTGTAGTGTTGAAAAGGGACTCAGTGGTGATCCCAAATGTGAAATTGAAGCGATGGATACGGTGTATGAAGATGTGGAAATGGGACGCACCAATGCACAGATGGCTGTACTATTCGGGAAATTGAAAGTCAGCAACATTCCATCGTTGTTGAAATTCGTTGAGATGTTTGAACGTGCCGTTTGAAAAGGGTTTCCAATAAATATAAATCCATTCGGAAAATCTGTAAAAACAGGCTCCCGAACGCTACCTCTCAGATTCCCTTTCTATTCATGATTTCATTGAAATCTTCCTTGCTCAGGATTACCGGTTGATAAAGAATTCCCAACCTGTCGAGGTTCCGGACAAATGCCACAAGGTGACTCTCAGATTCATGCAACAGGTAATTATAGGTGCCTGTAATTTCTTTGTCTGTTGAATTAGCGATAGCAATTCTCAGGTCAAGAATATCCATCTCTTCCACTTTGGCAGCGGTTCTGAACGAAGCCTGAAGACTGACACTTCCGGCAGCCACCAGATCAACATACTTTACCTGTAAATCATTATCTGAAAATAAACCACGGTTATCCTCATTTACAGCCACAGGATCTTCCAATTTATATTTTTCTATCAACAACTCCACCTGCGTCATATGGTAGGATTCACTCTCCGCTGTATTTGCAAATACTTTCTGATTCCATTTCTCATTCAACGTCAAATAAACATCTCTGGACATTTTTTCCTCTTCTCTCATTTGAAGAATGGTGCTTTTTTCATTTTCTGAAATGAGCTGAGCCATTGTAGCGGTACTTGCAATTGCAAGAACTATTGCCAGAATTATTGCTTTCATGGTCTTAAATTTTGTATAAAATTAATTTCACGGACTGCTATATTTCCTGCCAATCGTCATAGCCGCAACTGATTTTTATCAGGAACGCGAAATCCCTAGCAGGATCATAAAAAAGGATGAGATTTATCACATTCCTTTATGACTACTATCAGTTATTGAAATAGGTAACACAGGTAGTTTCACAAAATAAAATCACATTATGAATACCGTGAACAAGGATGAAATACTTGAATTAACAAGCGCGGTTCACTACCGTCCTTCGGTATCAATCATTTTAACATTTGATACTAAAATGGGCCTGACAAAGGAATTACGCCATTTACTTAAAACAGCCACAGACAAAGCAGAAAAAAAGCTCCTGGAAAATTATGCTCCTGATAGGTCTCTGCCGGTAATTCAAAAGTTGAGAAGCATGATAAATAATTTAAAATTTGACAAAAGCAAAAAAAGCATTGCCATTTTTGTATCTCCTATATTAGAAAAAGTCATCTATCTTGATATC